>CAJTVL010000049.1 GCA_910579425.1 uncultured Lachnospiraceae bacterium
AGAGGGGACTGGACATCTCCATAAAGGAATATTCCATCCATGTAACAGAATCCTGTGATTGTGAGTTCAAACTGTAAAACTCAGGTCGTTTGATATATTTTACTAATCTATTACTATGGCTGTAATAAACCCAACACTCCCTGCTTACTTTGATTCGCCTGTGCCAGCAGCGTCTGCCCTGCCTGTGCTAAAATACTGTTGTTGGAGTATTTTACCATCTCCGCGGCCATGTCCGTATCCCGGATGGAAGACTCTGCTGCAGTAGTATTCTTGGCAATATTGTCCAGATTCCGTATTGTGTGTTCCAGACGGTTTTGGATAGAGCCCAGTTTGGCACGTGTTCCGGATATATCAGAAATCGCACTTTTAACAAAAACATTTAATGCGTCAAACTGGTGCTGGCAGGGGGTATTATCAACCAGGGCCTCCTCTGAGCCGCCGGTAGGGTTAGTATTGATGTTAGTAGTAAGTTTGTCTTTAACATTTTGATCTGTAATTGCACTGTAAGAAAAACTGTGAAAAATGGTTAAATCATAAGCAGCTAAAAGGTGGCAATGCCCTGAATATGATCCCCATGGAGGAATCGTATTTGCGTCCACATAATCAAATTTAGCACATGTTGTGTGGCTGCCGGCTTCGGGGGCATAAAAAATCAAAGCTCCTGGCTGTGGCGCAGACCCGGAATTATGCTGTTTAATTATACAGGAAGACGAGTGAGAGTATGTTTGATAGCATATTCCTTTGGATAGGGCGCTGGCGATCAAGTCGTTGCTGGAGAGATTGCCGATGGAAATGGAGATATTCTGTTCGGCTTCCGCGCCTACCTGTAACTGTTTATCCTGAAAAGAACCGTCCAGAAGATTTTGATCATTAAAAGTAGTAGCAGAGTGAATGCGGTCAATTTCATTCATTAACTGCCTGACTTCTAAAGTAATATAAACCCGGTCTTCCGATGTTAATGTCCCGGTGGAGCCTTTGACGGCCAGTTCGTTCATGCGCTGCAGTATATCGTGAACCTCCACCAAAGCGCCTTCCGCCGTTTGGATACAGGAAATTCCATCTGCTGCATTGGCAGAAGCCTGGGTAAGGCCCCTTACCTGGCGGCGCATTTTTTCTGATATAGCTAAACCCGCCGCATCATCTGCCGCGCGGTTGACTTTATACCCTGATGATAATTTTTCTGTAGATTTTGTCTGATTCTTATTGGTTGAATTAAACATACGGTTCGCATTAAGAGCGGCCATATTGTGGACGATAACCATAGTCTGGATTCCTCCCGAATAAATTCTTTTGGCGGTAAAGCGAATAGTAATCCCCAATCCCAATTGATGTATATATCGGATTTTTTTTAGATTTCTTAAGTTCCGGTACAAAAATTGGGGAGAGAATTTATTTGTAAAAGTCATAATTTCCCGTTTCAAAGCAAAAGCATTTGTAGTAGAATAATACCATGTTATTGTGCATTGGAGATGTTAAAAGAAATTGAATCAAATTGTAATTTTTGGAGCCAAAAGTATTGCGTTGGGCGCATGTCTGGCGATAAAATTATATCCGGAACTTGAGGTATCTAACACTACCCGTTTTGGCGTATCTGAATAAGCATACTCATGTTCTGGCAGAGATACTCGATGGATTCAAATCCCCTGAATGACACAGCCTGCTGTTGCTTGCGCTTATATCGTCTGAGCAGCCGCTCCGATTCATTGTTTGTATCCGTCCTTATAATACTCACTTGCCGGAATGTATTCGTATTCTTCTTTTGCCTTCCGCAGTATTGTCCGGTTCCCTTCATCCGCTATGCTTTCTTTCAGATAACGAAGGACATGCGCAAGACACTCTTGGTGTTCCGCACCATAGTTATAAAAGGTTTTCTCATGATCGTGAACCGGGATTCCCAGGTAATCTTCAACCGGAGTGCCTTTTACTCCTTCGTGCCCTTTTTTCCTTCGTGCCCTTTTTTCCTGCGTGAAAAATACATCGCTTTTCCATCCGGGGCAGCGCACACAAATACATAGGCATTTTTCACGTTTTCCCTTGCATTGGTACAATCCGTATAAAGGATGGGGGAAGCGGCAGGTCGGCAAACATTGTTTTTCGTTCCTGTTCCGTCTTTTTGGCAAACTCTTTGCTAAGTTTATTAACCATGCCTTTGGATATGTTGAGCCTGCCATCGGTCAGATCGGAAAGGAATTTTCTGCTTTTGTCGATGGAAGTGCAGCAATCGCTATTCAACAGGAAGAGGAAGGAAGGCCTTGACGCTTCCGCCATAATTCACCTCGTCCACAACGCCGGGGGGATACTGCGCATGAATCGCTCGCCGGTTTTAGAATTGTAATACACATCTTTGAGGTCTTTTTGAAATCCGGATCTTCCAGCGCTTCCCGGGGCGACGGTAGCAGAATCGGTTCCGTGGTGGGAATCTGCTTTTTCCTGCCGTACCCTGGATGTCCCGGCAGGGCACCCGGCTTACGGCCGTTTTTTTTCCGGCCGTTGGACATCTTCTTGTGACGGATTGTTTTGGAAGAAGGGATGGAGGAATTTTCGTAATCCCGGTTGATTTGCGCCCTCAGCTTCAGGTTCTTGCCCTTTTCCTCTTCCAGCGCCGTTTCGAGCTCATAGCTCTTTTGACGCTGCTGAGTTACCTTGTCCAGTGCGGCGTCCCTCTGTCTTTCCGCCTTTATTGCACGCTTTTCCATCTGCGCTGATTCTTTTTGCAACGCCGACAGTTTTCACCCGCATTTCTTTTGGAGTTCTTCAAATATCTCAAACCATTGGTTGCGGACGGAAACGGTTTCACTGTGGGCACGTGAAAGCCCGTCCTTCAATTTCCGGATTTCCCATTCCAAAGAGCGCAGTTCTTTCCGGTATTCCTCCTGCATGCGGACATATATTTCACCGGATTTGAAAGCACGTATCTGTGCGTTGGCCGTTTTTAACCTGTATTCAAGAGTGGTGATGTATTCATAAGGAAGCGTTCATGTGGTCAGCCCTTCTTTAAGGAGTCAAGAATTCTGTTCATTAGCGCTTAGAATTCATTGTTGTGTTCCCGCTGCCTGATGATTTCATTTTTTGCTTGGACTTCCTCTTCGAGACAGGCAATGGCCTTGTTAAGCAGGACGATTTCACTGTCCGCATTATTTTATCCACATATAAAAAATCGAATTTTCTTACTTTTTACAATCGTCAAATGTGGGGAGCGAACCAATGTCAGTTAGTTAAGAACTTTAAAAACTAAATAAACGGTATGAATATAGGAGCAGGGCATCATTTAGGAGAGAATCTTGGAACAAACGGTATGGATAATGCCATTTGCTGGACACTATTTTGTTTTACTGCATGGCAAATAAGCAGGTATGAAAAATGCCTGCCATGTGGTACAATGATTTTGTCAGTCAAAATCGGTATGTAAAGCTGACTGGTACCTGGAACCTTTGCTGGCGGGCAAAGTTCCTGTTAAGATTGATTATATGCTTGAAAAATTAAAAGAAATATGAGAATATTTTGATTAGGAAAGAGTAAAATCAAAAGAAGCATATGGAGCAAATAATTATGTCTTTTATTACTACTAACAAACTGATCATATTTGGCGCCAAGAGCATTGCTCTTGGCGCTTGTTTAGCCATCAAGAAGCTATATCCCGAATGTGAGGTCACAGGTTTTATGGTGAGCAGCCTTAGGGATAATCCAGAGCATCTTTGCGGATTGCCGGTGGTAGAAACCGATCATTGTGCAGATAAAGATATTCCTGTTTTAGTTGCCATCCCCGAAGATGTACAGAGTGTTGTGACATATAATCTAAAGAAAAAGGGCTTTAAGAACATTTATTGCCTTACTTCGGACAAAGAAGCAGAACTAATGGGCAGATACTATGAAGGCGTTGGGAGATTTCCTTCCTTATATAGTGCTGATTCACATAGAACTGATGCTTTTGCAGAAATATATATGGCGAAATTTTGCAAAGATAAACCTCTAAAAAACGCATATTCTATTCCGGCATGGGTACATCCCATTCAGGTAGGAGCTGCATTGTCGGATCAGAGGATTACGGAGATTACGGATGATTCAGGACAAAACATTTCCGCTAAAAATGTGAATTACTGCGAACTTACAGCGCTTTACTGGATGTGGAAAAATAGGCTATGCACCGAAGAGACAGACAAGTACTTTGGGCTTTTTCATTATAGAAGATTTTTAGATATTATGGATGATGGCCTGATAAAAATGAAAGAGGAAAACGTTGATGTGCTTTTGCCCTATCCCTTAATCCATGAGCCGGATATCAGCGAGCACCACAGTAGGTATATCAAGGAGGGTGACTGGGATGCCATGCAGTCTGCGTTAAAGGAACTGCAGCCAGAGTATGCAGAATGCTTTCAGGAAGTTCTAAAACAGCCGTATTTATACAATTACAATATGATCATAGCCAAAAGAGATATTTTAAGAAGCTATTGTGAATGGCTGTTTCCCATACTTGAGAGAACGGAAGATTTAAGTAAACCAAGGGGATGTGAAAGGGCAGACCGATACATAGGTTACTTGGGAGAAAATCTGCTGACCTTGTATTTTATGTATCATACAGGAGAGTGGAATTTGAGGCATGTGGGAAGAAAAATGTTGATTTGAGATTTACATGATTGTGTAATATATGTATATAACAACTCAAGGCTGGAAATCGGAGATAGGACAGAGATAGAAAGGTGTTCTATTTCTGTTGGAAATGACGCATCGCTTTTGGTGGGCGCTAATGGAAAATTTTTTGGCGAGGGATCACTTGAATCGAGTGCCGATTCTTTGTTAAAATTCGGCAATGATTTTACTGTTGGTGCAAGATATAACTTAGTAGCAGGAAAGGGTACAGAATGTATAATCGGTCATGTATGGATTGGAATACGTGTTACGGTTTTGTACAATACATTGATTGGAGACGGCAGCATCATAGGAGCTGAAAGTCTGGTAAAAAGTAAAATTCCCAATAACTGTATAGCAGCGGGGAACCCTGCAAAGGTGATAAAGAAAAATGTTACGTGGTGCAGATTCGAAGATTCGGAAGACATAGCGGAATGCGGGGAAGCGTATATCCATTTTACAGATGAAAATGCACAGTGAAACAAATGTAAAAATAATTTGTTTGAAAAGTTAGGGAGGAAACTTTCATGGTTATAAATCATAATTTGCTCGCCATGAATGCACAGAGGCAGTTAGGTATCAACAGAGGGAAAAAAGCCAAAGCTATGGAAAAGCTGGCCTCCGGCTATAAGATTAACCGTGCTGCAGATGATGCAGCCGGGTTAGCTATTTCGGAAAAAATGCGCAGAAAGATCCGGGGCCTTACGCAGGGAGTAATGAATGCCCAGGAAGGGGTATCTGTGTGTCAGGTGGCAGACAGCGCTTTGGTGGAAATCAGTGAAATGCTTCACAGGATATCGGAACTGGCTGTAAAATCTGCTAACGAAACGAATACAGGAGAGGACAGGAGCTATATACAACAGGAAGTAAGCCAACTGATTCAGGAGATAGATTATATTGCAGAAACCACATCTTTTAATGAAATCCTCCTTCTTAACGGTCTTGGGACGTTTGACGGAAAAATATCCAATGTGTTAAAACCGTCCACTGACGGAGATTTTTTTAAATTGTTTGGAGATCATATTTCTAAGACGGGCTACATGGTGGAGGAACTGACGCCTGGTGATGTGACGGATTCAACGTCTGTTCTCGACACAAGTCATCCCTATGTCAGTGTGCATATTAATATGGGAAGCATTCCGAATATGAAGGATTTGGTCGGCACCACCTTTTTTGTCAATTGTTGTACGGACTGCTGTCCTACGACGGTTGAGTTCACGGATACAGTGGGGGTGAAAAGCATCGTTGGTAAGATACAGATTGGTATGAAAAAGGCCGACGGCTCTTATTTTGGTGCCAGTGAATTTTGCCAGTATGTGGTAGCCTCCCTGAAGGGGCAGGATCCTAATCATGTAAAATTTGCGTATAAAGGTTCGATGCTTTATATTTACGACATAGATAATAATAACTGGAATCAGGATGAGAAGGAAGCGGCATATTTCTGCGACTCTAAAGAAATTTTCGGGAATATAAATCAAGCAGGTGAAAGAATATGGATTCAGTCCGGCAATGAACCGGGAGATGGCATATGGCTGCAGCTCGGGAATGCCAGCGCGGCCGGACTTGGGATGAAAGGGGTCAATGTTTCTACAGTCAGTGGAGCTAAGAATGCAATTGAAGTCTCCAAGAGTGCCCTAAGCAAGCTTATGCTAAAGAGAAGCCGAATAGGTGCCCAGCAAAGTCGGTTGGAGCATACCATTGATAATGAAAATAATATTGTTGAGAACTTAACTGCTGCCGAATCCCGAATCCGGGACGCCGATATGGCAAAGGAAATGGTGAAGCTGTCAGTGCATAACATCTTAGAGCAGGCAGGGGTGTCTATGCTGGCGCAGGCAAATCAGAGCAAACAGCAAATACTAGGATTATTGGGATAAATTTGCTGGATTGTAACCAGACTCACTTTCTGCTCAAGTCCGCTTTGTCAAATGAAAATTAATCTGGGAGGTTGCAAAATTGATTTATAGATTTATAGAAAAGACATATAAAAATTGTTTTGGCCTGTAGTAAACAGTTTTTATATGTCTTCTATGTATCAATTGATGGTTTCCCTGATTGCCTCCCCAAGCTGCTCAAAACAAGGGATAAGCATTTCCAGCGCGCCGGCAATTCCGGAATCTTCCTTTGAGGAAATTGCGGAATTTAAAGCAATCACCTTTTGGTTAAAGTCTTCTTTGTGGATTCGAACCTTACCCTGATTCAGTACCTCCAGGGTGGAATTGATTACGGCGATTTCCCAGTTGATTGCATCGATGATGCTTTTCTGGTATTGGTCTGTATCCGGCTGCCTGTTGCCTGAAAGCTCGGTGATGAGTGTAGGCAGATTTTTTAGAAGACGCTCATTAAATTCGGCCATGGTTTCCAGAGCTTCTAATTGTTCTGCAGTGATATTTTCCATTTGTACGCTCCTTCTGTTAAATTATGAGGGCATATTTTTATTGCTGGCCCCTTATACGATACAATTATATTATAGAGCATCAATTTGCGCAATACGAAACAGTGTATTGATACGCGGGTGTTTATCAATTCTATGCAGTGTCCGGTAATCGCCCCGGAGATGTGAACGGCTCTGTGATGAGGATACGAATATTACTCAATTGTTGAAGAATGGCAACGAATTGCTTTGGGGATAGGATTTTTCCGGGAAAGGACTAAATTTTTTAATTATTCTATATTTTTGGCCCATACTTCCGTATTTGGTAATTATTGTAAGTTAAAATAAAGTATAATGTTGCCGAATACGGGAGGGCGCGAAATGAGTACACAAGATATTTTAGTAGAGCGAATTAATAATTTATGCAAGGAGAAGAGGATGACGTATTATGCTTTGTCCTACGCATCCGCAGTACCTATGACTACCTTGATGCATATTGTAGACAAATCTACTGCAAATCCGGGAATCCTGACAATTGGAAAGCTTTGCGAGGGCTTTGGGATTACCCTGAAAGAGTTCTTTAATATTCCTGAGTTTGAGGGAATGGAAGATTCTGACGTATAAGGATTGTGCTTAAAGTAGTAAGCCAAACCCCAAAGCGCGGCGGCGCTTGACGGGAAGGGAAGACTGAATAAGCATAAACGGCAGCGGAGTGTGCATAGAGGAAGTTTTATTTGTAAAAAAGTAGTACTTTAGTACATATTATTGTAAAGTTTATATTTTTTTAAGTGACTAGAATTTACGGGTGTGTTATACTCATTATGTTAGTTTATGTAATGGCGCTTTCGCCATCAACAAGTAGGAGGTCTTTGTAATGACAAAAGCAGAAATATTAAAGCAGGAAATATTGAAGCAGTATAAAAGCGTAAGACAGTTTGCGATTGATATGGAGATTCCATACAGTACGTTGGTGACTGCATTAGACCGGGGGATTGAGGGCATGGCATATGGTACCGTTATTCGTATGTGTGATAAATTAAGTCTGAATCCTGTGGATTTTTCTACCCTTGAAAAAGGAGAGGTGCTGGGAGAAAAGATTCTTGAGAACAGAGTCATGCAGTATTATATCCGGTTAAATAAGAAGGGGCGCAAGAGAATCCTTGAGATGATGGAAGACTATGTTCAGCTCGAGAAATATCGGGAGCAGTAAAAGATATGGACAGGCATTTTGACTATTTAGTGGTGGGAGCCGGACTATTTGGTTCGGTTTTTTCACATGAAATGAAAAAGCATGGGCGGACCTGCCTGGTGATTGATAAAAGAGAGCATATTGCGGGTAATGTCTATACCAGCATAAAGCGGGGGATCCGTATACATGAGTATGGGGCTCATATTTTTCATACCTCTAATCCCAAAATCTGGAATTATATCAACGGTTTTGCAGAGTTTAACCATTTTGTAAATTCGCCCATGGCGGTGTACCGGGGGGGGATTTATAATCTTCCTTTTAACATGAATACATTCAGCAGGCTTTGGGGAGTCAGGACGCCTAAGGAGGCTGAGGCGAAGATCAGGTCACAGATAGAGAATTTGTCTATCGGAGAACCTCAGAATCTTGAAGAGCAGGCATTATCTCTGGCCGGAAGCGATGTATATGAGAAACTGATCAAGGGCTATACGGAGAAGCAATGGGGCAGAAGCTGCCGGGAGCTGCCTGCCTTTATTATAAAGAGGGTTCCGCTTCGTTTCACTTATGATAACAATTATTTTACCGACAGGTATCAGGGGATTCCGATAGGAGGCTATACGCCGATTATTACTAAGATGCTGGAAGGCATAGAAGTAATGCTTCGGACAGATTACCGGGATTTTTGCAGACAACAGAAGGAGAATGCTTCTGCTGGGAGGGATTTTATCTCTTATGACAAAGTCCTTTATACGGGCATGATAGACGAATATTTTGATTATTGCCTTGGGAACCTGGAATACCGTTCTCTTCGCTTTGAGAAAGAGGATATACCGGAATGCGATAACTTTCAGGGGAATGCGGTCGTTAACTATACAGAGCGGGAAATTCCCTACACACGGATTATTGAGCATAAGCATTTTGAATTCGGCGCCGGCGAAGGGACCGTTATCACCAGAGAATACCCGGCCGCCTGGAAGCCTGGAGACGAACCCTATTACCCAGTCAATGATGAGTGGAATAATGATCTGTTTTTAAAGTATCAGGAGCTGGCGGCGAAAGAAAAAAGCGTTATATTTGGCGGAAGGCTGGGGCAGTACCGTTACTACGACATGGATAAGGTGATAGAGGCGGCGTTTGAGATGGTGGAAAAAGAGGTTAAATAATAAATGCCGGGTCTGCCGGGATATTTACAGTCAATAATAAAAAGAACGATTCTTTTTAGAACCGTTCCTTTTTGTTTGGCATAAAGATGTCGGTCAAAGCCGGGTATCCTGTTATTTTAATATCATTTCATATTCTTCCCGAACTGTCAACAAAAGCTGCTAAAGAGCATACCGCTGTAAGTACAGGTCATATAAGGCGCAGGGAGGTTATGTCCTGCAGGGTTTTTGTAAGCAACCAGCTTTTTGTCTACATATTCCATAGGGTCCAAAGAAATCTGGTCAACCTTCCGCAGCACGGAGTTGGTAAAATCCTTGATGGTGGAGAAGCGGCTGTGGCTTTCGTCGGCTAATATGGAGTGACGGAATGTGTCTTCGTTCATTTTCAGACGGCCCTTTTCCTCGAGGGTAAATCCCAAATCTTCCAGACCCTCCTGATAATTACGGCATATGTGCTCCATTTCGTTCAGAAGCTTTCCGCTTCTGGGATGGGATTCTGAATATTCCGTGGCAGAGTCAAGAAATGAATTATATCCGTCCGTAAGGCTGCCCACATTTTCGGTGAGAGAATCCAGGTCGGTTTTCAGGCCGATCTGAGCCACATCGCCGGGACCGTCGCTGATGCCGTTTAAAGAGATTTCAAAGGTCTTATCAATGGTAAAATGATTTGACGATGCGCTGTGGGGTTCTCCGTTTAAAAGAAATTCGGCGTTTGAGGGAGCTCTGTACATGTAAGAAAGCCCGAGATAATCTATCGTGCCGGAACGTTTGCTTGTCTTGTCGTCAGACACCTGGAATATATAATCTTTATTTACATTCAGACCGCTGGATGCCGAAATAAGGCGGAGAGAAGAGGATCCTTTTCCGTCTTCAAGAAGGTCGGCGCTCACCCCGATATCGGCATTGGAGATCAAGCGGGCAAGGCGTTCCTGAAGCTTTCGGTTTGTCTCGCCTTCGCGGACATTGTATTGAAACTCATAACTGAGCCCGTTTACGGACACATCAAAAGAATAGGCGTCTGGTTCTAATTCGGTTTTTCCGTTGGAGGGGAGAAAAGAACCCACATTAACCTGATTAGAAGCCAGAGAAGTGACTTCTATATCATAGGAAGGGACAGAACCGTCCGGTCCGTCTTCCCCTATATAAATTGCGCTGACAATATTTTCGTTGCTGGAAAAGGCGGCCTTTTTGCCCAGCATCTCATCCTCGTCCAGCCCGCCCAGGGAGGCGATTGTATTGTGAAGCGCTCTTGCGCCCTCCTTTAATTCCACCACAAACTCACGGGATTCCCTGCTGGTATCAAGCATATACAAAGGGGATTCCTTGTTCAACTTAACGATGGAATTGTAGATCCTGCGCAGCTCACTTTTTTTGTGAGTATCGTACTGCGAAGTTTTAGGGGTATAGGTGGTTAAATAATGGTTATAGACCGTGTCAAGTCTTGCGCTATAAGCCATAAGATGCCCCTCCTTTCTTCCGTGAATTGTGCATAACGTCAATACCGTTTGACGCGGAAATATTCTTTTATAAGCCGGCCCTGACCGGTAATGACAAAAATGTTTCGGTCATTTGCTATAATATATGTCGGCATAAAAGAAGATTTCCTGCATAAGGGAACATAACCTAATATAATTTATTTTATCACGTTGATACTTTGAGTACAATATTTTTTGCGATATGTTTTTACAGAAATTTCACTAAATTTTAAGTTGACGCAGGGCCGGGAATATGTTATAGTTAGCAAACGAGATAAGAGACAGGTCTTTTTTTTATGCTCAAAAATCCGGCAAAAGATTGGAGGAATCATCATGCGTACAAGAATCACATTAGCATGTACAGAATGCAAGCAGCGTAACTACAACACTACGAAAGACAAGAAAACGCATCCGGACAGGATGGAGATCAAGAAATACTGCAGGTTCTGCAAGACCCACACATTGCACAAAGAAACCAAATAATTTTGCAGGCGTTTGAAAGGAGTTCAAGATGGCAGATTCCGCAAAAAAAGAAAACGCTAAAAAACAAAAAGCAGCGAAGCCTGACTTTTTTAAAGGTGTCAAAGCCGAATTCAAAAAAATTTCATGGCCGGACAAGGATTCGCTTATAAAGCAGTCAGTTGCTGTTGTCTGCATTTCGGTAGTTCTGGGAGCCGTGATCGCAGTTCTGGATTTTTTGATGCAGTATGGCGTGGACTTCCTGACAAGTCTGTAGAGTGAGGGTGAAATATGGCAGAAGCGAACTGGTACGTAGTGCATACGTATTCCGGGTATGAAAATAAGGTGAAAGCCAATATAGAGAAGACAATTGAAAACCGACATCTGGAAGAAGAAATTCTGGAGGTTCGTGTGCCTATGCAGGATGTAATGGAGCTCAAGAACGGCGCCAGAAAAACCGTCCAGAAAAAAATGTTTCCGGGATATGTTTTGATTAATATGGTCATGAATGACGATACGTGGTATGTTGTCCGCAATACCAGAGGAGTGACAGGGTTTGTGGGACCCGGAAGTAAGCCGGTGCCTTTGTCAGAGGCTGAAATGAAGCCTCTCGGCATCAAGACGGAAAATATTTCCGTGGACTTTGCCGAGGGAGATACGATTGCGGTGGTAGCCGGCGTATGGAAGGATACGGTGGGCGTTGTGCAGAGGATGGATTTCGGCAAGCAGACAGCGACGATCAACGTAGAGCTTTTTGGCAGAGAGACTCCTGTAGAGATCAGTTTTGCAGAAGTGCGTAAAATGTCTTAATGATATTTATGATGGGAACCATCTATAAATATAAGCAACTTTATCATTGGCCTGCAGATTCGGCAGGCTGTGGGAGCGGTAAACCGCGCCATACCACGATGCAAGGATATTTGCATTATAATAGGAGGTGCCACGATGGCAAAAAAAGTAGTAGGATATATTAAGTTACAGATTCCTGCTGGTAAAGCTACACCAGCGCCCCCGGTTGGTCCTGCACTTGGACAGCATGGGGTTAACATTGTTGAATTTACGAAGCAGTTCAACGCAAGGACAGCCGACAAGGGAGATGTGATCATTCCTGTGGTGATCACTGTGTATGCAGACAGAAGCTTCAGTTTTATTACCAAAACCCCTCCGGCAGCCGTACTTCTTAAGAAAGCATGCAATCTTAAATCAGGCTCTGCAGTACCCAATAAGACGAAGGTGGCGACCATTTCCAAGGCAAAGCTTCAGGAAATTGCAGAGATGAAAATGCCTGACTTAAATGCGGCAAGTGTGGAAGCTGCAATGAGTATGATCGCCGGTACTGCAAGAAGTATGGGGATCACAGTAGAGGATTAACAAATCGCCTTAAAAAATTGAAACAGTGGGAGACATAAATGTCCGGTTTCTTTTGTCTGCGTATGCAGAGGACATCCGGTCATGTCGTTGGAACCATAGGAGGAATTGATAATGAAACATGGAAAGAAATATATAGAAGCGGCAAAGCAGATTGACCGCGCAAATGCCTACGAGCCTGCCGAAGCAATCGGTCTGGTGAAGAAAACGGCAACGGCTAAATTTGACGAGACTGTTGAGGTTCATATCAGAACAGGCTGTGACGGGCGTCATGCCGAGCAGCAGGTTAGAGGAGCGGTGGTGCTTCCTAACGGAACAGGTAAGACGGTTAAAGTTCTGGTATTTGCCAAGGGCGATAAGGTAAATGAGGCAGAGGCAGCAGGCGCTGACTATGTGGGCGGCGATGAGCTGGTTCCTAAAATTCAGCATGACGGATGGCTGGATTTTGACGTGGTAGTAGCCACCCCTGATATGATGGGGATTGTGGGCCGTCTGGGTAAGATTTTAGGTCCCAAAGGTTTGATGCCTAACCCGAAGGCCGGTACAGTTACTATGGACGTGACAAAGGCAATTAATGATATTAAAGCGGGTAAGATTGAGTACAGGCTTGATAAGTCCAACATTATTCATGTGCCGATCGGAAAAGTTTCCTTTACGGAAGAAAAGCTCCAGGAAAACTTCAATGCTTTGATGGAAGCGATTGTAAAGGCAAGACCTTCAGCGCTGAAGGGACAGTACTTGAGAAGCATTACACTTACATCTACAATGGGTCCTGGCGTGAAAGTCAGTGTTGCAAAGTTTTAATTCATGCGTAAATAATTTCTATCTGAATAAGAGACGCCGGTGCGCTTTATGCGTATCGGCGTTTTTGGTATGGCAGGACTTAAAACTTTCTTGGCTTTATGGCCGTTATGGGGTATTCTATAGATATGAAAAGAAGAATGACAAAGCGCAGAGGAAAAATGAATAGAGGACATCGGGACAAAAGGCAGGGCAAAAGGCCCCATTTGGTTTTCCTGATTACCTTCTGCATGGTAGTGACGGTGGGACTGGCAGGACTTTTTCTGATGAAGGGATTTGTGGGGAAGTCCGTGGAGAGAAAGGAAGCGGAAAAGAAGACAGATACCTGGCCTGCCGCCGCAGACAGCGGCGAATCGGGCGGAACGCTGACGCTTTTTGGAGAAAGGATCCCGGAGCGCGGGAAGGAGGCGGCAGATCCGCATAGGGGCCGGGAAAATGCGGAAGGCGCGGGTGACGGTGCGGAAGCCGAACCCGAACCCGCAGGAAGGTACGCCGCGGAACTTGCAGATGAGGAATATTTGAAGGAAAACCGGATCCTGCCCTGGGAGGCGGGCAGCGATGAGGAAGTAACCCTTGGTTTTGTGGGAGACATCCTTTTTGACGATGAGTATGCAATTATGGCCAGCTTAAAAAGCAGGGGAGGAGCTTTGGAAAACGGTATCTCGCCGGCACTGCTTGAGAAAATGCGTGAAGTAGACATTATGGTGGTTAATAATGAATTTCCATACACCAACAGAGGAACCCCCACGGAGGGAAAAACTTTTACTTTCCGCGCGGATGTTGATACTGTGGCTTATCTCCGGGATATGGGAACCGATGTGGCGATCCTTGCCAATAACCATCTTTACGATTTCGGTGAAACGGGGCTTTTGGATACTCTGGATACGCTGGAGGGCGCCGGGATTCCCGGTGTGGGTGCCGGAAGAAACATAAAGGAAGCATCAGCGCCCCTTTACTTCATTGTAAATGACATCAAGATTGCGATTGTGGCTGCGACTCAGATTGAGCGGCTGGAAAATCCGGATACCAAAGGGGCAACGGAAAACAGCGCCGGAGTCTTCCGGTGCTTAAACCCTCAGAAGCTCTATGAGACGGTTGCCCGGGCAAAGGAAAACAGTGATTTTGTCATTGTTTATATCCATTGGGGGACGGAATTTATGGAAGAGCCGGACTGGGCCCAATTGGAGCAGGGGCCGGGGCTTGCCGCCGCCGGGGCGGATCTGATTATCGGAGACCACCCTCATTGCCTTCAGGGAATTGCATATATCGACGGTGTGCCTGCCATTTACAGCCTGGGGAATTTCTGGTTTAATTCAAGGACGGCGGACAGCTGCATGGTGAGGGTTACGATCGGGCGGGAAGGGCTGAAAGCCTTTCAGTTTATACCTGCGATCCAGTCCGGCTGCCGGGTGGACCTGGCATATGACGAGGAGAAAACCCGGATCCTGGAGTACATGAGGAGCCTGTCTCCCGGAGTGTCCATTGACGGCGAAGGGTATATCGGCCTTAAGGATTCGCGTTAGTATGAGAAAGCGGCATGAAAAGCGGATTCATTGAGATAAATTGAAGAAAAAGTGATTGACACAAGACCTGGCTTGTGATATGTTAGAAAAGGTCGTTTGACCATGCCGAAGACAGTAGGTGCCCGGACTGCAGACAAGCAGAAGAGAGGCATAAGCAGAATCGCCTACCGAGGAGAAGAGTTTGTAAGACTTACGTTACCCTTCCGTCTTCGGAAGGGTTTTGTTTAACATAAGGACAGTCCGTCAAAGAGTATTGTTCCTTGTTTCTAAAACTCCTTTCGGCGTCAAAATCTAACAGGAGGTAAAGAAAGTGGCAAAAGTTGAATTGAAACAGCCCATCGTTGAAGAGATTTCCGCCAAGATCAAGGATGCACAGTCGGTTGTCCTTGTAGATTACCGCGGACTGACGGTAGAGCAGGATACGAATCTCCGCAAGCAGCTTCGCGAGGCCGGAATCACTTACAAGGTGTACAAGAACACCATGATGAATTTCGCATTCAAGGGAACTGACTGTGAAAGTCTTGCTCCTTATCTGGAGGGCCCCAGTGCAATTGCAATCTCATCTACAGACGCGACAGCGCCTGCAAGGATTCTGTGCAAGTTTGCAAAGGATGCAAATAAGCTGGAGATCAAGGCCGGTATCGTTGAAGGTATGGCCTATGATGCGGCAGGCATTGCTGAAATCGCTAAGATTCCTTCCAGGGAGGAACTGCTTTCCAGATTGTTCGGCAGTATGCAGTCACCTGTTGCAAACTTCGCCCGCGTCATGAATCAGTTGGCAGAAAAAGGCGGCGCAGGCGCTTGTGAAGCCGTAGAAGCGGCAGCCCCTGCCGAAGAACCGGCGGCAGAATAAGAGCCGGAACAGGCATTGGAACAAAATGAAAATTTATGTGGCCGGAGACGGTCAGGAAATTCAGAACGAAAAAGATTAAAATGGAGGAAATTAAAATGGCTAAGTTATCCACACAGGAATTTATTGATGCGATCAAAGAGTTAACCGTATTGGAATTAAATGATCTTGTAAAGGCCTGCGAAGAAGAGTTTGGCGTATCTGCAGCGGCAGGTGTTGTTGTGGCAGCAGCGGGCGACGGCGGCGCAGCAGTGGCAGAGGAGAAGACAGAGTTTGATGTTGAGCTGACAGAGGTTGGCCCTAACAAGGTTAAGGTGATCAAAGTGGTTCGTGAGGTTACCGGCCTTGGCCTTAAGGAAGCAAAGGATGTAGTTGATTCCGCACCTAAGATGGTGAAGGAAGGCGCATCTAAGGAAGAGGCTGACGATATTAAGGCTAAACTGGAAGCAGAGGGCGCAAAGGTTACATTGAAATAATCGGAATATTTAAAAGATGTAATCAGAGAAATACAGAGCGCTTTAAGCTGAAACGGCGTAAGGAGCAGCCGGGCTGTGTACGGGAACATACGTACACAGCCCGTTTTTCACATGAAAATTTTGTGACAGTTTAGCTGTCGGCCGGGCTGATGCAAAATTTTCCAAAGGAAAGAAAATTCTTGTTGACTGGTTTTAGGGCTTGTTGTATAATGTACAATACGCTATTATGGTGTGCTATGCTTTTTTATCAATCATATAAAGAACGGGGTGAGTAGTCAATGGAAAAGAACAGAATACGTCCCATTGCCGCCGGCAAAAATTTACGTATGAGTTATTCACGGCAGAAGGAAGTCCTTGAAATGCCAAACCTGATTGAAGTCCAGAAAAACTCCTATCAGTGGTTTTTGAGCGAAGGGCTCAAGGAAGTGTTTGACGATATTTCTCCAATCGCAGATTACAGCGGACATTTGAGTCTGGAATTCGCAGATTTCAAGCTTCGCGAGGATCTTGTGAAATATTCTATTGAAGAGTGTAAGGAGAGGGATGCCACCTATGCGGCCCCCCTTATGGTTCAGGTTCGTCTTTATAATAAGGAGAAGGAAGAAATCGTTGTCCATGAGATTTTTATGGGCGATCTTCCGCTTATGACAGAGACGGGTACATTCGTAATCAACGGCGCGGAACGTGTTATTGTAAGCCAGTTGGTTCGTTCGCCTGGCATTTATTATGCGATCAGCCATGATAAGATTGGTAAGAGGCTGTTTTCCTCCACTGTTATTCCGAACCGTGGGGCATGGCTGGAGTACGAGACGGATTCCAACGACATTTTCTATGTGCGTGTTGACAGAACCAGAAAGGTTCCCATTACGGTTCTGATCAGGGCTCTTGGCGTTGGCACCAACGACGAGATCAGAGAACTGTTCGGAGACGAGGCTAAAATTGAAGCAAGCTTTTCCAAAGACGTTTCTACCAATTATCAGGAAGGTCTTTTAGAGTTATACAAAAAGATCCGTCCCGGAGAGCCTTTGAGCGTTGAAAGTGCGGAAAGCCTGATTAACGCTATGTTTTTTGATCCCAGAAGATATGATCTGGCTAAGGTCGGAAGATATAAATATAATAAGAAGCTGGCGTTTCGCAACAGGATCAGGAATCATGTCCTGGCGGAGGATGTGGTGGATACCACAACCGGCGAAATTCTGGCAGCGGCAGGTACGAAGGTGACTGCCCAGCTTGCTGACCAGATTCAGAATGCCGCGATTCCTTATGTCTATGTGCAGACAGAGGAGAAAAACGTAAAGGTTCTTTCTAATATGATGGTGGACATTACCAGTTTTGTGGACTGCAATCCCAGAGAACTCGGAATCACGGAGCAGGTGTATTATCCGGTTCTTGCTCAGATTATTGAGGAGTTCGGAGACAGTCCGGAGGAGCTTGCAGAGGCGATCCGGAAGAATGTCCATGAGTTGATCCCCAAGCATATTACCAAGGAAGATATTCTTGCATCCATTAACTACAATATCCATCTGGAATATGGGATCGGGAACGACGACGATATTGACCATTTGGGAAACAGACGTATCCGTGCGGTAGGCGAACTGCTTCAGAATCAGTACAGGATCGGTTTGTCCAGACTGGAGAGAGTGGTACGCGAGAGGATGACTACCCATGACGCAGAGGAAATTTCTCCTCAGGTTCTGATTAACATTAAACCGGTGCAGGCAGCGGTGAAGGAATTCTTCGGGTCTTCCCAGTTGTCCCAGTTTATGGATCAGAACAATCCCTTAGGCGAGCTGACCCACAAGAGACGTCTCTCCGCTTTGGGACCCGGCGGTCTTTCCAGAGACCGGGCCGGATTTGAGGTGCGTGACGTTCATTATTCCCATTACGGAAGAATGTGTCCTATTGAGACCCCTGAGGGACCCAATATCGGTCTGATCAATTCCCTTGCCTCCTATGCAAGGATTAATGAATACGGTTTTGTGGAGGCACCTTACCGTATTATAGACAAAACTGACCCGGCGAACCCCAGGGTTACGGATCAGGTGGTTTACATGACTGCCGACGAGGAAGACAATTATCATGTAGCCCAGGCAAATGAAGCGCTGGATGAGGAAGGACATTTCGTCAGGAATTCTGTATCCGGACGTTACAAAAAGGATACCTCCGAGTATCCCAAGTCCATGTTCGACTATATGGACGTATCCCCCAAGATGGTATTTTCCGTGGCGACGGCCCTGATTCCTTTCCTGGAAAATGACGATGCAAACCGTGCATTGATGGGATCAAACATGCAGCGTCAGGCAGTGCCGCTGCTTACCACGGAGGCCCCGGCGGTGGGAACCGGTATGGAACCCAAGGCGGCTGTGGACTCAGGCGTCTGTGTGGTGGCAAAAAAAGCGGGTGTTATTGATTATGTTTCGGCCAAAAAGATCCGTATGACCTGTGATGACGGGGAGAGGATGGAATTCCGTCTGACCAAGTTCGCAAGAAGTAACCAGTCCAACTGCTACAACCAGAAACCCATTGTACTGAAAGGGGAGCATGTTGAAGCGGGACAGGTAATCGCGGACGGACCTTCCACTGCGGAAGGGGAGCTGGCTCTCGGCAAAAACCCGCTGATCGGATTTATGACCTGGGAGGGCTATAACTACGAGGATGCCGTACTGTTAAGCGAAAGACTGGTGCAGGAGGATGTATATACCTCCGTACACATCGAAGAATATGAGGCGGAAGCCAGAGATACCAAGCTTGGACCGGAGGAAATCACAAGGGATGTGCCCGGTGTGGGTGACGACGCCCTAAAGGATCTGGACGAGCGCGGAATTATCCGTATCGGCGCCGAGGTTCGTGCAGGCGATATTCTGGTAGGAAAGGTGACTCCTAAGGGAGAGACGGAACTGACCGCAGAGGAGCGGCTCTTGCGCGCCATCTTCGGCGAGAAGGCAAGAGAGGTAAGGGATACTTCCCTGAAAGTGCCTCACGGGGAATATGGTATTATCGTGGATGCCAAGGTTTTCACAAGAGAAAACGGCGACGAGCTTTCTCCGGGAGTGAATCAGGCAGTCCGCATTTATATCGCGCAGAAGAGAAAGATTTCCGTTGGAGACAAGATGGCAGGCCGTCACGGAAACAAGGGTGTTGTTTCCCGTGTGCTTCCGGTGGAGGATATGCCTTATCTGCCCAACGGCCGGCCCCTTGATATTGTGCTGAATCCTCTGGGCGTGCCTTCCCGTATGAATATCGGACAGGTACTGGAAATCCACTTGTCACTGGCAGCGAAGGCCCTGGGCTTTAACGTGGCAACGCCCGTCTTTGACGGAGCCAATGAGGTGGACATTATGGACACCCTGGATCTGGCCAACGATTATGTAAATTTAACCTGGGAGGAGTTTGAGGCCCGCCATAAGGAAGAACTTCTCCCCGAGGTGATGGATTATCTCTACAAAAACCGTGACCACAGGGAACTGTGGAAAGGGGTTCCGATTTCCAGAGACGGTAAAGTAAGGCTTCGGGACGGAAGAACCGGCGAGTATTTTGACAGTCCGGTTACCATCGGCCACATGCATTATCTGAAGCTCCACCACCTGGTTGACGATAAGATCCACGCACGTTCCACAGGCCCTTACTCCCTGGTAACCCAGCAGCCTCTGGGCGGTAAGGCGCAGTTCGGCGGACAGCGTTTCGGAGAGATGGAGGTTTGGGCGCTGGAGGCTTACGGCGCGTCTTACACCTTACAGGAAATCCTTACGGTGAAGTCGGATGACGTGGTGGGACGTGTGAAGACCTACGAGGCGATCATCAAAGGCGACAACATCCCTGAGCCGGGGATTCCGGAATCCTTTAAGGTCCTGCTCAAAGAGCTGCAGTCCCTGGGACTGGACGTGAGGGTCCTGCGGGAGGACAATACAGAGGTTGAGATCATGGAAACCATTGATTACGGCGATACGGATTATCGCTACGAAATTGAAGGGGAAAACAAGAACTATGACTATGAGAGAGGTTCTTTCGGTTCCATGGGCTATCAACAGCAGGAGTTTGACGAGGACAGCGGCGAGCTGGTAGATGCAGAGGATAAGGAAGAGCTGGATGAGGGCTTTGACGAAGATTTTGATGAAGTACTGGATTCAGATTCATTTGATATATAATTAGCTGAGCTGTTGCAAATATTGTACCTGCCGCTTATGGCGGCAGGTTACGGAAAGGCATGGGGAATTAATATGTCAGAAACAAAGCAGGAAGTATATCAGCCTATGACATTTGATGCCATCAAAATTGGTTTGGCGGCGCCTGAGAAAATCAGAGAATGGTCAAGAGGTGAGGTTCTAAAGCCCGAAACCATCAATTACAGAACCTTGAAGCCTGAAAAGGACGGATTGTTCTGTGAGAAGATTTTTGGACCCAGCAAGGACTGGGAATGTCATTGTGGGAAATACAAAAAGATCAGATACAAGGGCGTTGTCTGCGACCGCTGCGGGGTGGAAGTGACCAAATCCAGTGTCCGCAGGGAACGGATGGGACACATTGAACTGGCGGCTCCCGTCTCCCACATCTGGTATTTTAAGGGGATTCCCAGCCGTATGGGGCTGATTTTGGATTTGTCTCCCAGAGTGCTTGAAAAGGTGCTCTATTTTGCATCTTATATTGTTCTGGATAAGGGCGATACGGACTTGGAATATAAGCAGGTTTTGTCTGAGAAGGAATATCAGAGTGCCAGGGAAACCTGGGGCAACCGTTTCCGCGTGGGTATGGGGGCAGAGTCCATCAAGGAGCTGCTTGCGGCCATTGACCTGGAAACGGAAGCGGTGGAGCTGAAAACCGGACTTAAGGAATCCACAGGGCAGAAGAGGGCAAGGATTATTAAGAGGCTGGAGGTGGTGGAAGCCTTCAGGGAATCCGGAAATGAGCCCTCCTGGATGATCATGGATGCGATTCCGGTGATCCCGCCTGATTTAAGGCCTATGGTGCAGTTGGACGGCGGCCGTTTTGCAACCTCCGATCTGAATGATTTATACAGAAGAATTATTAACCGCAACAATCGTCTGAAAAGATTGTTGGAGCTGGGAGCACCGGATATTATTGTCCGCAATGAAAAGAGAATGCTCCAGGAAGCCGTAGATGCGCTGATCGACAACGGCAGGCGGGGAAGGCCGGTGACAGGCCCCGGTAACAGGGCGCTGAAATCCCTTTCCGATATGCTGAAAGGAAAATCCGGGCGTTTCCGTCAGAACCTTTTGGGAAAGAGAGTGGATTATTCCGGACGTTCCGTTATCGTGGTGGGGCCGGAGCTTAAAATTTACCAGTGCGGTCTTCCCAAGGAAATGGCCATCGAGCTGTTTAAGCCTTTTGTAATGAAGGAGCTGGTGTCCAGGGGGATTTCCCAGAATATCAAAAACGCAAAGAAGCTGGTAGAGCGGCTTGATACCCAGGTGTGGGATGTGCTGGAGGAGGTTATCAAGGAGCATCCGGTGATGCTGAACCGCGCCCCTACCCTGCACAGGCTGGGAATTCAGGCTTTCGAGCCTATTTTAGTGGAAGGTAAGGCGATTAAGCTGCATCCCCTGGTTTGTACCGCATTTAACGCGGACTTTGACGGGGATCAGATGGCAGTGCATCTTCCCCTTTCCGTGGAAGCCCAGGCCGAATGCCGTTTCCTGCTTTTATCACCGAATAACCTGCTT
This sequence comes from uncultured Lachnospiraceae bacterium, assembly GCA_910579425.1. Taxonomy (GTDB): domain Bacteria; phylum Bacillota; class Clostridia; order Lachnospirales; family Lachnospiraceae; genus Suilimivivens. The sequence continues at coordinate 21,980 of CAJTVL010000049.1, forward strand.
AAGCCCTCTGACGGCGGCCCGGTGGCAGTGCCTTCCCAGGACATGGTACTTGGGATTTATTATCTGACTCAGGAGCGGGAAGGACAGGTTGGCGAAGGAAAATACTACAAGAGTGTAAACGAAGCAATTCTGGCGTATGAAAACGGCGCCTGCACTCTTCACTCAAAAATAAAAGTAAGAGTATCCAAGAAAAACGGAGAAGGAAAAACCGTTTCCGGTATTGTTGAGTCTACACTGGGACGTTTCCTGTTTAATGAAATCCTTCCCCAGGACTTAGGATACGTTGACAGAAGCAAGCCGGAAAATCTCCTTCTTCCGGAGGTGGATTTCCATGTGGGCAAAAAGCAGTTAAAGCAGATCCTTGAAAAGGTTATCAATATCCATGGGGCTTCCGTGACGGCAGAGGTGCTGGATCTGATCAAATCCACGGGCTATAAGTATTCCACACGGGCGGCCATGACGGTTTCCATCTCCGATATGACAGTGCCCGCCCAGAAGAAGGAAATGCTGGATGAGGCCCAGACAATGGTAGACCGGATTTCCCAGAATTTCCGTCGCGGCCTGATTACAGAGGAAGAGAGATACCGTGCCGTGGTGGAAACCTGGAATGAAACGGATAAAAAGCTGACGGACGTACTTCTTGCAGGACTTGATAAATATAACAACATCTTTATGATGGCTGACTCCGGGGCCAGAGGTTCCAATCAGCAGATCAAGCAGCTTGCCGGAATGCGTGGGCTGATGGCGGATACCACCGGAAGAACCATAGAGCTGCCCATCAAGTCCAATTTCCGTGAAGGACTGGATGTACTGGAGTATTTCATGTCGGCTCACGGAGCGCGTAAGGGATTGTCCGATACGGCGCTGCGTACGGCGGACTCCGGTTACCTGACCAGGCGTATGGTGGATGTTTCACAGGAGCTGATCATCCGTGAGGTTGACTGTATGGAAGGCAGAGATGAGATTCCCGGGATGTGGGTATCTGCTTTCATGGATGGCAAGGAGACGATCGAGAGCTTAAAGGACAGAATTACAGGAAGGTATTCCTGCGAGGATATTAAAGACGGGGAAGGAAATGTGATCGTAAAACGCAATCACATGATAACCCCCAGCCGCGCGTCTCAGGTTTTAAGCGTAGGCGTAAACGAGGACGGAACGCCTGTGGAGAAGGTGAAGATCCGTACCATCCTTACCTGCCGTTCCCATATTGGGATCTGTTCCAAATGTTACGGGGCAAACATGGCTACCGGCGAGGCGGTTCAGGTCGGTGAGGCAGTAGGTATTATCGCGGCTCAGTCCATCGGAGAGCCCGGTACACAGCTTACCATGCGTACTTTCCATACCGGCGGTGTGGCAGGCGACGATATTACCCAGGGTCTTCCCCGTGTAGAGGAGCTTTTTGAGGCGAGAAAACCTAAGGGACTTGCAATTATCGCGGAATTCGGCGGAATCGCTTCTATAAGAGATACCAAGAAAAAACGCGAGATCGTTATCACAAACCCTGAAACCGGGGAAACCAAGGCGTATCTGATTCCTTACGGTTCCAGAATTAAAGTGATGGACGGGGCGCTGCTTGAAGCCGGCGATGAGCTGACAGAAGGGAGTGTTAACCCTCACGATCTGTTAAAGATCAAGGGAATCCGGGCGGTACAGGACTATATGCTGCGGGAGGTACAGAGAGTGTACCGTCTGCAGGGCGTGGATATCAGTGATAAGCATATCGAGGTAATTGTGCGTCAGATGCTGAAAAAAGTAAGGATCGAGAATAACGGCGACACAGACTTTTTACCCGGCGCGCTGGTGGATGTGCTTGAGTATGAAGATATGAATGAGCAGTTGTATGCGGATGGCAAGGAGCCGGCAGAGGGCAAGCAGGTAATGCTGGGTATTACCAAGGCGGCTCTGGCTACCAATTCCTTCCTTTCGGCGGCGTCCTTCCAGGAGACTACTAAGGTTCTGACGGAAGCAGCCATCAAAGGAAAGGTAGATCCGCTGATCGGTCTGAAGGAGAATGTAATCATAGGAAAGCTGATTCCTGCCGGTACAGGCATGAGGCGTTACCGCAACACCAGGCTTTCCACAGACAATGACCTGATGGACACGATTGATTTTGAGATGGATGAAGAAGAGCCTGACAAGTTTATGGACGAGGACGCGGAAACCGTCCTGGATCTTGACGAGGCGGATGAAGCAGAGGAAACAGAGGAAGCAGATGAAATAATGGAAGATGAGGAAGAGGTTCTGCAGGAAGCTGTTTTGAGCGAATAGGAAATGAATCTGATGTGAAATGATTACAGCTTGGCTTTCGGGCCGGGCTGTAATTTTTTACTTCATTTTGCGGGATCAGGCGTCCGATAATTTTTCCAAGAAATGTATTGACAGAAGAAAATCCAGCATTTATACTATGTTAGTGTGTGCATAACCATGTGCGCATAGTGCCGGACTTAGAAGGCTGGTTCCTGTATTTGATGCGGGAAGCCGTCCGGTTTGAACATTTTATAAACAGGAGGTGAAACAGAATGCCAACATTTAACCAGTTAGTCAGAAAAGGACGTCAGACATCAGTAAAGAAGTCAACGGCTCCCGCTCTCCAGAAAGGATGGAACTCCCTTCACAAGAAAGCAACCGATACTTCCGCTCCTCAGAAGAGAGGTGTTTGTACTGCTGTTAAGACCGCAACTCCCAAGAAGCCTAACTCAGCTCTGAGAAAAATTGCCAGAGTACGTCTTTCCAACGGAATCGAAGTGACAAGCTACATTCCCGGAGAAGGCCACAATCTGCAGGAGCACAGCGTTGTTCTGATCAGAGGCGGAAGAGTAAAAGACTTGCCTGGTACCAGGTATCATATCATCAGAGGTACGCTTGATACCGCAGGGGTTGCTAACAGAAGGCAGGCTCGTTCCAAATATGGCGCTAAGAGACCGAAGGCAGCCAAATAGTATTGCGCCGGGTAAATAAGCCTGGAGCAAACAGTTTGGAACAAATTGGACCCACAAGCGTAAGCTTATTCAGTGTTGGAATTCTGTTACGATATAAATCAGTTTCGAATGATTATGTGTAAATAGATTTACCGCACGAGCACAATTTGTGAGTACCGATGATTTAATATGCGCAGACATCTTATAGCCAGATGATTTGTTATCATTTGGCGTATTTGCGCGAATTGCAAATTTGTATAATGAATTTGTGATTAGTCAATAATTAAGGAGGGAAGAACCGTGCCACGTAAAGGTCATATTCAGAAAAGAGATGTATTGGCAGATCCCTTATACAATAATAAAGTGGTTACCAAGCTGATCAATAACATTATGTTAGACGGTAAGAAGGGTGTAGCACAGAAGATTGTATACGGGGCGTTTGCCACAGTAGAAGAAAAATCAGGCAAGCCGGCTCTTGAGGTTTTTGAGACAGCTATGAACAACCTTATGCCTGTCTTAGAGGTTAAGGCGAGACGTATCGGCGGTGCGACCTATCAGGTTCCTATTGAAGTAAGGCCTGACAGGCGTCAGGCGTTAGCGCTTCGCTGGCTCACCGCCTTCTCCCGCAAGAGAGGCGAGAAGACCATGAAGGACAGACTTGCAAACGAGATTCTTGACGCTGCAAACAACACAGGTGCAGCCGTGAAGAGAAAAGAAGATATGCATAAAATGGCAGAGGCCAACAGGGCGTTTTCACATTACCGTTTCTAATCGGCCTGCTGCATAGATTAATATAAGGAGGAAAAACCTTTGGCTGGAAGAGAATATCCACTGGAGAGAACCAGAAACATTGGTATTATGGCTCATATCGATGCAGGTAAGACCACTCTCACAGAGCGTATCTTATACTACACCGGTGTAAACTATAAGATTGGCGATACTCATGAAGGCACTGCTACCATGGACTGGATGGAGCAGGAGCAGGAAAGAGGTATTACCATTACTTCAGCCGCTACGACATGCCACTGGACTTTGGAGGAGAACTGCAAGCCTAAGCCGGGTGCGCTTGAGCACCGTATCAATATTATTGACACGCCCGGACACGTTGACTTCACTGTGGAAGTGGAGCGTTCCCTGCGTGTACTCGACGGCGCTGTAGGCGTGTTCTGTGCAAAGGGCGGCGTTGAACCTCAGTCAGAAAACGTATGGCGTCAGGCTGACACCTATAACGTACCAAGAATGGCATTTATCAATAAGATGGACATCTTAGGCGCCGACTTCTATGGAGCGGTGGAGCAGATCAGAACCAGGCTTGGTAAAAACGCCATCATTCTCCAATTGCCGATCGGAAAAGAGGAGAATTTTAAAGGAATCATAGATTTATTGGAAATGCAGGCATATATCTATAATGACGAAAAGGGAGATGACATCAGTATCACAGCGATCCCTGAAGACATGGCAGATGATGCCGAATTATACAGAACAGAGCTCATAGAAAAAGTCTGTGAGCTGGACGATGACCTGATGATGAAGTACCTGGAAGGGGAAGAGCCCACCGTGGAGGAATTAAAGGCTGCTTTGAGGAAGGGCACCTGCGAGTGTACCGCGATTCCTGTTTGCTGCGGTTCCGCATACAGAAATAAGGGCGTGCAGAAGCTCCTGGATGCAATCCTTAACTATATGCCGGCTCCCACTGACATTCCTGCGATTAAGGGAACGGATCTGGATGGGAACGAGGTTGAGAGACATTCCTCAGACGATGAGCCTTTCTCAGCACTGGCATTTAAGATCATGGCCGATCCTTTCGTAGGAAAGCTGGCTTTCTTCCGTGTTTACTCCGGTACCATGAAATCCGGTTCCTATGTACTGAATGCTACCAAGGATAAAAAGGAGCGTGTGGGACGTATCCTTCAGATGCATGCAAACAAGAGAGCAGAGCTGGACAGAGTATATTCCGGCGATATTGCCGCGGCAGTAGGTTTCAAGTTTACCACTACCGGCGATACAATCTGTGATGATCAGCATCCGGTAATCCTGGAGTCCATGGAATTCCCTGAGCCGGTTATCGAGCTGGCAATCGAGCCCAAGACCAAAGCAGGGCAGGGAAAGATGGGCGAGGCTCTTGCAAAGCTGGCAGAGGAGGATCCTACTTTCCGCGCACACACCAATCAGGAAACAGGGCAGACCATCATTGCCGGCATGGGCGAGCTCCATCTGGAGATTATCGTGGACAGACTCCTGCGTGAGTTTAAGGTGGAGGCCAATGTAGGCGCACCTCAGGTTGCCTATAAGGAAACCTTTACCAAGACAATTGAAGTGGATTCCAAGTACGCCAAGCAGTCCGGCGGACGCGGTCAGTACGGACACTGTAAGGTGCGGTTTGAGCCTATGGACGCCAATGGAGAAGAGCTGTTTAAGTTTGACTCCGAGGTTGTGGGCGGTGCAATTCCCAAGGAATATATTCCTGCTGTCGGCGAGGGTATTGAGGAAGCGTCCAAGTGCGGTATCCTGGGAGGATTCCCGGTACTGGGCGTTCATGCTACCGTATATGACGGCTCCTATCATGAGGTTGACTCTTCGGAGATGGCATTCCACATTGCAGGCTCCATGGCTTTCAAGGATGCCATGCAGAAAGCAAATCCTATTTTGATCGAGCCCATCATGAAGGTGGAAGTAACCATGCCCGAGGAATATATGGGAGATGTAATCGGCGATATTAATTCCCGCAGAGGACGGATCGAGGGAATGGATGATATTGGCGGCGGCAAAATAGTGAGGGCTTATGTTCCCCTTGCAGAAATGTTTGGTTATTCCACAGACCTTCGTTCCAAGACACAGGGACGCGGAAATTATTCCATGTTCTTTGAGAAGTATGAACCCGTGCCCAAGAATGTACAGGAAAAGGTATTGGCTGCGAAGAGCAAATAAACGGGTTTGTCGCTGAATAAAACAGGAAAGAGCAAATAATGCTTGAAAATATCAGTGATTTTTAATATAATCAGAGATAGCCGATTATGTTAACGAAATTTTTCTTAATTATTTAAAGGAGGACTTTAGAAATGGCTAAAGCGAAATTTGACAGAACCAAAACACATTGTAATATTGGTACGATCGGTCACGTTGACCATGGTAAGACAACTCTGACAGCCGCTATCACCAAGGTGCTTGCTGAGAGAGTTGCCGGTAACACAGCTACTGACTTTGATAATATCGACAAGGCTCCCGAAGAGAGAGAAAGAGGTATTACAATTTCTACCGCTCACGTTGAATATACAACTGAGAACAGACATTATGCACACGTTGACTGCCCGGGACATGCTGACTACGTTAAGAACATGATCACCGGTGCTGCTCAGATGGATGGCGCAATCCTGGTTGTTGCAGCTACTGACGGTGTTATGGCTCAGACCAAGGAGCACATCCTTCTCTCCCGTCAGGTAGGCGTTCCTTATATCGTTGTTTTCCTGAACAAGTGCGATATGGTAGACGACGAAGAGCTGATCGAGCTGGTTGAGATGGAAGTAACCGAGCAGCTTGAAGAGTACGGATTTACAGATTGCCCGATCATCAAGGGTTCCGCTTTGAAAGCTCTGGAAGATCCCAACAGCGAGTGGGGCGACAAGATCATGGAGCTTATGAGCACCGTTGATTCTTATATTCCTGATCCCGAGAGAGAGACTGACAAGCCTTTCCTTATGCCTGTAGAGGACGTATTCACCATTACCGGACGTGGTACTGTTGCAACCGGTAGAGTAGAGCGCGGTACTCTTCACCTGAACGAGGAAGTTGAAATCGTTGGTATCAAGGAAGAGACACGTAAGACTGTTGTTACCGGTATCGAGATGTTCCGTAAGCTGCTTGACGAGGCTCAGGCTGGTGACAACATCGGCGCACTGCTTCGTGGTGTTCAGAGAACAGAAATCGAAAGAGGACAGGTTCTCTCCAAACCCGGTTCAGTTAAATGCCACAAGAAATTTACCGCTCAGGTATATGTTCTGACCAAGGATGAGGGCGGACGTCACACTCCTTTCTTCAACAACTACAGACCTCAGTTCTATTTCAGAACAACTGACGTTACTGGCGTATGTAACCTCCCTGCAGGTACCGAAATGTGTATGCCTGGTGATAACGTAGAGATGACCATTGAGTTGATTCATCCTATTGCTATGGAGCAGGGTCTTACGTTTGCTATCCGTGAGGGTGGTCGTACTGTAGGTTCTGGAAGGGTTGCTACAATCATTGAGTAATTGAAAATTCATTGAATTTATGGGACTTTCCGAGATTTCTCGGAGAGTCCTTTTTCGAGTGCGCCCAGTATGGGCGCAATCTAATCGGTGAAAGTCCGTAACACGCCCTGGT
>CAJTVL010000050.1 GCA_910579425.1 uncultured Lachnospiraceae bacterium
AGCTGTGCGACGCCCAGGGCAAGACCATCCTGATCTCCAGCCATATCCTCTCCGAGATTGCGCTGCTGGCGGATGATATCGGGATTATTGACAAGGGGAAACTGCTGGAGGAAGAAAGCCTTGCAGAGCTGGAGAGCAGGAACGGCAAATACATCCGATTTATCCTTTCTGATGCGAATAGGGCATCCAGTTTGCTGGCCCGTCAGTTCAAGGCGCAGGACTATCAGATTGAAGATAAACACACGCTGTTCCTGATGGACACCTCCCTCCCCATGCCGGAGATGATCCGCTGTTTCGTGGAACATGATATTACTGTTTCCGAGGCCCATCTGTGCGAGGACACTCTGGAGGACTACTTCAAGAAGGTGACAGGAGGTGTTGGGATTGCTTAAACTGATCCAGTGTGAGTTTTGGAAACTGAAGCGGAAGCGGTTTGTGCTTCTGGTGGTGCTGGCAGCGTTTCTGTTTCCCCTTCCTGTGACGGCCGTAGCGATGACGCCCCGCATTATGGGGCGCTATGACACGAAAGCCGAGATTTTTGACGCGCTGTTCAGCTTTATCATGGGGTATGGCGTGCTACTTCTCCTGCCCTGCGTCATTGGCGTTCTGGCAACCATGCTGTTCTTTATGGAGCGGGACAATGATACCTTCAAAAGCCTGCGGACCATCCCGGTGACAAGCACACAGATGGTTTTGACAAAAATTATTGTGCTGTTCCTCATGGGTATCCTGTTTTCCCTCGCCTCCACATTCGCCACGATTTTGTGCGGCAGTGTGGTGGCGGAGGTGGGAGGTCTTGCTTACAAGCTGCTGGCGTCTGTTATGTTGGGAATCTTTATCACAGCCGGAACCCTGCCTTTGGTGGTTCTTGTGGTCTTTTTCAGCAGGACCTATATTTTCTCCATCCTTCTGTGTGTATTTTACAGTGTTTTGAGCCTGACGCTGGAGGGCCTGTATAGTATACTCCCTAAAGAGCTCTGCCTGCTGTTCCCCATTCCGCTGACAAATCTATGGTTTGCTGGTAATATGGCGGACCATGGCATTTCCATGAACCTGACGGAATTAGCGCACCTCATTCCCTCTACCTTTCAGACCGCTGCCACCTTGAGTGTTATGGCGATTTTGTCGGTACTGCTGATCGACCGCCTGTATAAGAGAAGGGGGGAATAGAAATGTTTCGGATGATTAAAACCGAGCTTTGGAAACTGAAACGCTATCATGTCCTGTGGGCCGGTGTTCTTTTGATGGCGCTGTCCGTCTTGCTGGCCCTGTTCAGCTCCACGGCTCAGGATGGCTCTGTGTGGACCTTTTCCTTTCTGGCGGAGCAGGTTATCAAAAATAATGCTACAACTATCTTTCCTGTATGTATCACCCTGATTACTGGCTATATGATTGCCAGGGAGGAAAAGGATGATACGCTGAAAAACATTGTGACGATTCCCGTTTCCTACCGCGCTCTGCTGTGTGGCAAGCTGGTGGTCGGCGGACTGGTTTCCGCCCTGTTCGGGCTGGCCTGCGCGGCGCTGACCGTTCTCGGCAATCTGATTGCGGGATTTCCGGGGCTTACTGTTCCCGCAGTGGTACAGACGGCAGTACAGATGAGCTTCAACTGTCTGTGCCTTTATATCGCCGTTCTGCCCATCATTGCGGTTTCCGCCTGTATTTCGGGAGGCAATATGACCGGCGTCATTATTGCCTTTGTTTACGGTTATGGCGGGATGTTCGCAGCCGGCAGTGTAAAATTGTCCAATCTTTATCCCATAACGGCCAGCCTGGGAATGATTGGATATCGAAGTTATGATGTCACCTGGAATACTCCGCTGTGCTGCGGAAGTATGGCTCTGATGATTGCGTTGACGGCGGTCATTCTCCTGACCATGAAGTCCGGCACAGATAGGCGGTGGTCTGCCAGGAAAAAAACAAAAACGCCCTTGAAAAAGGGTTGGTAATGGAGGATATGAGTATGAAATCTAAGAAAAAAACAGTGTTTGCCATCCTTGCAGCGGTCATAGTACTTTTGATTGCCGTCGTTGCGTTTACGGTTCCCTCATTGTTTGATGGCAGCAAAGCCACCATCTATTATACACAGATTGACAACAGCAAAATCGATGAAAACGACTCCAAGGGTGGTGTGGTCAATTTCAAGGGAAACCTCCCGTATTCCTATACGCTCACCTCTTATGATGAGAACGGGAAGGAAAAAGAGATTACATTTGGAACATCGAAAGAATTGCAGGACGGCGTGTTCATTTCCCAGGAAGTCGTGCCGGTGCGCGGTGTGACTTCTTGGGACGAAGTGCAGTATGAAGAACTGCCGGAGGCGGTGCGGAGTAAGTATGCCGCGCCAAAGGAATAAATGATTTCTGTTCGGGTCATCTGATGTCTAATGGAAAGGATTCAAAAGTGTGAAGGCAGTTGGTGAAATCCGAAGAATGGTTATTATGTCTTATTTGCGGAAACGAGACCCATAGTAAAATGTAGATACACCATGATACAAGAGGCAGGGAGATAATTCCCTGTATGGATTAAGGGGAATCGAATCCGTCCTGGTAGAGGAACATAGATATTTGTAGATTATTCAGCTGAAACTTATTTCATCACATAAGAACAGACATGGGCAATGTCTCCATGCAATCATAAAGAAGCCAGCGGAACAGATAGCAAAATCTGAGCGCTGGCTTCTTTATTTTTCGGAATATTATTTTTCGTTACTGCAGACAGTTACAGACAAGCGCTCAAGTTCAGGAATGGAGTCTGCTCTAATGAGTGCAGTAGCTGTGGATACAAGGACAGATAAAGCTTTTTCATCGCAAAGTGGGAGCAGCCTTAACAGCTCCTGGTATGTAGAACCGGTTCTGTCATGGTGATCCTGGAAAATACAATCATCCGCAGAAATATCCAGTAATCTGCAGATATGGTAGAAATTTTCGATGCTGGGTGAACAGCGGCAACGTTCCAGATCCTTTTGGAAGGATAGGGAATGTTCCAGTAATTCCGCACACTGTGCCTGCGTCAGATGTTTTTTCTTTCTGGCTTTCTTCAGCGCAGCACCGAAGACCTTGGCATCATTGATAGATAAAGACATTGTGGTCACCTCCTATAAGTAGTGTAGTGCCACACTTTATAAAAGTAAAAATGGTATAAACACTCTAAAAAGTAGAGTGATAACCTACTAAACACCCAGACATCTGGTGAACAAAAAAAACATGGTTCATCAGAGTCTTATTTGGGTGTCTTTTTTGTGCCATGGGAGAGGACGCATGGCAGACATTGGGGAATGGTCTTAAGCCGGGCATCGGCAGGGGAATTTCGTTAAAAAAATCATAAGTTTTTTGTGGGTAGAGAAGGACCTGAATGGTAGTGCATTGCGCTACTTTTTAGGGGAAGATAGAAAAGATTGGAAAAAGAACGATTATCTGGGGTGTAAAACGGGTAATGGTTCTTTTTGTATTACCCGATGCCGCTCACCTCCAATTCCAGATTTTGCAACTAAAAATCTGGAATTTTAGGAGGAAAAGCCATGTGGCATAAAAATAACGGAAAAAGCGAAACAGAAATTATGCAGAATCGTTTTACGGCGTATCTGGCAACTGCAGTGCAGCGCCGCAGAAATGATTATATACAACAGTTGGACAGGCGCCGGCAGATTGAGAGCCTCACCGAGGATTTCCTGTTTATGCCGGAATGCAGCATAGAGCAGGACATGTTTCTTGGGCTGCCCATTCTCATGCAGCTGGAGGACAGTGTGCTTCTCCAGGCATTGAAAGAGCTTAGTGAGCGGGAACGGTACATATTTCTTGCGAGAGTGCTGGACGGAAAGAGTTTTGAAACATTGGCAGAAGAAACCGAGCTGGGATACAAAGGCGTGACGGCAGTGTATTATCGGACAGCACAGAAGATCAGAAGAAAGATGGAGGTGACAAAATGAATTTTAAGGAATTACTGTTACAGGCAAAAGAAGGAAAAGAGGCAGCAGTCATAGATTTATTGGAAATGTATAAGCCGCTTCTGGTAAAGAATGCCATTGTGAACAACAGATTTGACGAAGACCTTTATCAGGAGCTTTGTATCATACTGTTGAAATGCATTGGCCAGTTCAGGATGTAAAGGAGCAGGCAGGAACAAGGTGGTTTGTGCCATATAAAAAGGAAAAGCGCCAGGCGGTATATGCCGGGCGCTTTTCTGAAATACAATCAATGAACCTGCACTGTTGGAAAACAGTTATTTCTTATAATAATGAATATATAAATTATAATTTCGGGGCTGTGTGAGCATCCGAATCCAGATATAGAGGTGCAATGTTTCTGAATACAGATTAAACTCAGAATCGCCTACAGGCTCTGCAAATGTGCAAAGATTCTGCATTGTTCCCAGTGTTTTAAATTCCGGCATACAGAAGAGGGCATTTTGGAATCGGTCAATCTCTTTGCTCAGATTCTCAGGTGTTGGTTCCTGTTGGCAGTGAAACCAGGTGGTCCACCACCTGTATCCGTCATAATCAGAGCGGGAATAGGAAATCTCACTGTCAGGCCTTTTCCGTGTATTTTTGTCATCATCCGGATTCTGAAAGATTTCCAGAAAAGCACACCTTGTGGTAAGCATCGGATTTTTGCTTTTCTGCAGTTCCTGAAACCGCTTGTCGGATATTCCATACCAGTTCTCAAAAGGCATAACAGCTTTTCCATAATCACGCATGGCTTCGTCTGATCCGCATTGCTGGCAGATATAGATTTTTGCGTGGCGGCTTAACGAATTAACCATAAGCCGGTCATTCAAAGGATTTCCGCAGCGCAGGCAGACCGGTCTTTGACCATTGCCATCCGAAAACCATTTTTTATCTTTCTTCCAGAGTGCCTCCAGTATGTTTTTGGGGTACAATTCGATTTTCATTCGGCATACCTCTCTTTCCAGTCATGAAGATAGGAAGCATATCCATCCGGGTCAATCTCCTGAAGGATCTCCGGACGGAACCGGTATTCCGGATAACTGCAGAAACCGCTGCGGCCATAAGTGCCGGTAGGGACTGCCAGGCCGTGCCGGATGATCCATGCAAGGATATCTTCACCATTGTTATTGGTATCAATAAATGCACAGTTCTGAGGCCGGATAGAGTTCAGATTAACGGTCAGGACATTCCAGGGTTCCGCCTCTCCGTCTTCCCAGGAAGTCATTGTAATAGCGAGGTTGCCTTCCGTATAGGAAGTAACATTCAGCTGGATCTTATAGGTATTCCCGTATTTCTCCAAATCAAATATTTTCATAGTGTCTCCTTTCTTTGGGGGTGTATTGTTTCTTTGCCATGTGTTTTTGTTATGCTGCTGTTCTGGGCATCTTCTGTGCCGGGAGAAGTATCACTCCTTTTTCCACCTCTGCAGGTATCCATGTATCGTTTTTCCACATACAGCCACTTGCTTCATTATAAAATTTAGGCGCCTTGGGCGGATTCCCAAAACATTCCTCATCCAGATACAGACAGATGTGCTTGTCATAAAAAGGAATAAGGGCCTGGCGGATCTGCTCTTTCAGTGTCAGGGCAAGCTGGTCGATCTCCTCAATATCCTGTCTCTTAAAAGCAGCCGCGGAGATCTGCTTCAGAATGCCGGACTGGTCAATGGTTTCCTGGATCAGCGGCTGTGCCTCGTCCATAAAGTCCGCACGGATGCGGATATTTTCCAGCGTGATCTGCTTTACATAGGCTGTGGCTGTGGACTTGATATTGTGCCGCAGTTCGTCAAAAGGTTTTTTGTATTTGGTTTTTAATACCTCCAGGGATGCCACGGCAAGGTTTCTTTTTAAAAGGTCAAGATGTTCTTCCAGTGTTTTTCGTAATTCGCTGTTATTCATAGGGATACCTCCAATCCTGCAAAATAAGTTTTTTTAAAAATCGTCTTCCCACGCCGGCAGAGTATTTTCCGCCGGATAGGGGGGACTGGTTTCTATTGATGAAACCGGCTCTTCTGTTTTCTGGTCTTCCAGTTGTTTTTCTGCTGCCTTTTGCTGGCTGCGGACAGCGAGCGCCAGTGCATCTTCGCCTACATCGCTGTATGCCTGTTTCCTGGCTTTCTTTTTACGGCACTTTTCCACAGCGGCGGCATAATCATAGCCGATTGCCTTTTGAAATTTATCTGCAATCTCTCTCAGTTTACCTGCGTGGTATTCGTAAGTAGCACGGTGGAAACCAGTCAGCTCCCACTGATCACATACGATATCCAGCATCCGTGTATAGTCCATAAGTGCGTTGATGGTTTTCAGGACATCGCCATAACAGGTTTTCAGCTCATGGGAACCATCCAGATCCACATAGGACAGGGTAAGCTCCTGTTTCTGATATTCGTCTATTTCCGCTGACTGCATCAGTACATGCCCGTAAATTTCCATGGGAAGCTTTGGCATATTGTCAGCCGGATTATTTTCAGGATTCATTCCCGGCACCTCCTGACGGTTTTGTCTGCGGGGCCGCAAGCCCGCTTACGATCATCTGGACAGCGGTGCGGTATCCGCAGATGTAGGATTGCTCTGCTATGGCGCTGTCTCTTTCAGAAACCGCCGCCTGGTACTGCTCAAAGAGCCTTTTGGACTGCCCAAGGGCAGGAAGGAGCGCTTTCTCCGTTTCCTTCACTTTCTGATCCAGCCTGGATGGAGCCGTTACGCAGCCGTAGATATCCGGCTCATAATGACCATAAAAAAGATTATGTAAAAAATCCGGTTCTTCCAGGCCCGTCAGGTTCACGGCTGCAGGCGCCGGCTTTGAAAGTGCTGCGGCGATTTCCTGCAGAGCTTTGATCAGCTCCGGTAACTGGCGGTTAAAAAAAATACTGCCCATTTTGGTTTCATAAAAATTCATTTTTGTCTCCTTTCATGCAATCTGCTGTTCACCCCAGTGGATTTGGAGGACACCGTTTTCATCCTTCTCCTGACGCATCAGGAGGGACAGCAGGTCATAGTTCACATCAAACCGGTCATAGATTTCATCCAGATCCACATCCTGCCCTTTCATAAACAGGTTCAGCTTTTCCTTTGCCAGAACCATCTGCATCAGGTTGGATTCAATACTGCCCGCATAGGTGAGAAAATAGATATCCTTCTGTTCTGTTGAGGTATACCGGATGAACCGGAAGTAGAACTGGCTCATGCCGGAGTTATTGTAATGTAATTCTGGGATAATGATCTTGTTGACATAATCAAAGTTGACACTGGAAGGAAGACTCTGCTGGGTGCAGAGAAGAATCCCATTCCCACTGTCCTGCAGTGTCTGCTTGAGCGCCCGCCTTTTTGCAAAGCTGGTGTTTGAACCAGTGACCACGAACAAAGGACGGTCCGGCAGGTATTCCCGCAGTGCTTTTTCATAGGATTCCAATACGGTAACATGCCGTACTCCGATAGCAATGGTCTCATCCTTCCACTCGGCTGCCATCTCAACGGCTGTCATGACTTTGACAGGGGTATCCCCCGTGTATTCCTGCACGGTATCTGGAGCAGCGCCGATGCGCAGGAGAAGGACAATCTGCTGGACCAGGCGCATCATGGAATCCTTTCTGGAATTGCCGGTAGAAGCAAAATAGTTATCCCGCATCTGATAAAATTCATGGATTGCTTTCTGGTAGACTTCCTTTTCTTCCGGAGGGAACCGGAGCAGCACCTGGTGGATATGCTTGATATCCTTGCAGGAAACCTCTTCAAAGGTTCTTGTAATAACGGTCTTTCCTAAAATATCGCTGAGAATATCTGCATTGTAGATATCCTGTGTGCGCTTCTCCATGCCGAATACTGTGATCTTTTCCGGCAGATGGGAGGATGCAAACAGGGAATAGCCTTTCTTGTAGGCAGGGATTGGCTGCCCGAAATAAGGGTTGGGCTCATAATCCGGTTCGCTATCCGCTTCACTGTCTTTATTATGGTGATAGATATACTGATTCCAGGAGATCATGTTGACGGAATTGTTGTAGAGCAGCTCCAGCTGTGGTGCAAATTCCGAAATATTGTTCCTGGTGCTGGTTCCCGTAGTAAGCAGTTTCATCCGGCACCGGCGGAAACAGGAAAGCACTGCCTGACACCGGGCACTTCCGGGATTGGAGATCTCATCGCTTTCGTCCAGTATGAACTGGATATTCTGGTTCAGCCGTTTCACATGTTTTTTCAAATGTTTCTTATAGGAGCTTACCTTGCTTAGCGTGATAAGGACAAAATATCCGGGCTGGATACGTTCCAGATCAGCAAGCCGGTGGATCAGGATGCAGGGCAGGTCATAGTTTGCCAGCACCACATTCCAGTTATTCCGGATGGAGATCGCTGAAGATACCACCCAGGTGCTGTGTACGTGCTGTTTCTGCATCCGGTACAATCCTGTCGCAATGCCGGCCAGCGTCTTTCCACTCCCCTGCTCCCACTGCAGGAGCGCATACTGTTTCTGGAGGGTAAGGTTGATGTCATGCTTCTGGATCCCATTCAGTTGGATCTGCTCCATAAGAGAAGAATCCCACAGGGAAAAGTCATTCAGCCAGTCTGCAAGCTTTGGATCTTCCTCCATTTCTGCAAAAGCAAGATTCTGCCTTTCGTATTCTGCCCGCTTTCTGGAAAGCAGTTTTTCATAGCCGGGGTAATCCTTCAGGGTATTATCATAAACTGCCCGATAGATTGGCACAGGCAGACGCTGGCTGTCTTTTAGCTGCCGGCGTGCGGCCGTACTGTAGCCTTTATAAATGAAATCGCCTTTTCTCTTGATAAGGCAGATTTTATCTGTTTCCGGCACAGGATTTTGTTTTTTCAGTGCTTTCTGCAGATAAGTGAGTACCTTTTTTTCTGTAAGCTGTGTCTTGCACCACTGTTCATAACTCATGCCTTCAGGCTTGCGCTGGGTGTAAAAGCGGTGCAGATATTCACAGCATCTGGCATAGGATGGCCGGATGGCCGGATGTGCCTTGATATGGTACAGGAGTTTTTGAGCCTGGTATTTAAAATCACCGGATGTACTGCGTGATTTCGCCAGCTCCAGAAGAATCCTTGACTGATTGTTTTCTAATGCCGATTTGGCAAATGCTATCATCTTTTTATGGATGTATGCGGCTTCTTCCTGTACATCAAAGTCCTGTTCCAGAGTATCATCTGGCTCTGTATGGTAAGGCTGAGGTTTCCAGCCTTCTTCGGCAGTCCTTTTCTGCCAGAACTGCAGCTTTGTTGCAAATCTGCTGACACCCAGATGGGAAAATGCATCTTCCGGGAGCGTCACCTGTCCCAGAAAGCTGTATTGCTTTTCCATCTCCCGGATCTGCCCGCTGTCCGTAAAGGTGTCAGACAGATAGGATGCAGGTACGATCAGGGCAAGGATGCCGAGAGGCTTTAATACTTCTGCCGCTTTCAGACAGTAATACATATGGGAAGACAATTCTCTGCCGCTTTTGGTCCACCATTTTAAATGGAAGGGCGGATTTCCTACCACATAGTCAAACCGCGTGTCCGGCTGACAGGTGCGGATATCCCGGCACTCGATGGAGGCGTCCGGATAAAGGAATCTTGCTGCTTTTACCGCATTGACATCCAGCTCACAGCCGTAGATGTTTGCTTCTGTTGGAATAAAGTTAAAAAAACTTCCCATGCCGCAGGTAAGGTCTGCCACCAGATCATGCTCCGATAATCTCAGGCAGGCTGTAATTAGTTCACACAGCCGGGGTGGGGTGAAGAACTGGCCGTTTTCAATCTCTTTCTTTGCCTCGCTGTAGGCATGGTAATTCTCATAGTCCTGCCGTTCCAGGGCATGAAGCCCGCCGTCACCGGTATAGGCGTTGTAGATATCCTCCCGGCTGATGGAACAGGAACCGGCAGTGTTGCTGTCGATCAGGTAAAGGACTTTCTCATTGAGTTCTTTCCGCTTATCATGCGGAATGGGTTCATCCCGATAGACATATTTCATTGGTATCACCTCGCTAACATATGGTTTTTAAGTATTCATCCACGAACTGCAGGACATAAGCTTCACTGGTAAATTTCAGATCCACCCGCCCATTCTTGAACATCCTCAGTGACTGTATTTTTTTGCAATCCGGAAATTCGCACTGGCCGGAATCAGATTCCCGCCCGAGAAGCCTTGAGAGACTTGCCGGAGTGTGATCAAATCCGCCGGTTTCAAAATGGGAAATTCCTCGTATGATATCTTTCATTCTGCCGATCAGCTCCCAGGATTCGCTTCTATAGTAGCTGCGATAGCTGCATGCATAATTTGTAAACTGCAGGACGCATTTTTTCTGTTCAAACTTTGCACGGCCGCTGCCAGAATCCCAGGCGGCGCTGTGACATTTTTCTTTCAGTTCATGAAGCGCCTGCTCGAAAAAAGCCCTGCCGCCAGTCTGTAGGAATATCTGCTCCAGGATGTCTGTATAGTGGAGCGTCAGATTTTCCAGTTCCTGCGTATACTTTAGTGCCTGTTCCTTATAATCATCCACCCAGCGGTCCGTTGGTTCCTGCGGAATCAGATGGTCTTTTACGTCGCCCTTGTCAATAGAAAAATGATAGGTTTTCGAGAAATGTGAAACTAGATGGTCTATAAACAGGGCATGCAGGGATTGAAGCTGCCCCCGGATTTTGTCACTGGAGAGCTGAAACTCACCATACGTAGTAAGGTAGGTATCAGCAGATGCGTCTGCCGGAGCCAGAAGTTCCCGCTGCTGGCTCCGCATATCTTCCCAGAAAAATTCCAGTTCTGCCAGGGAGCTTCGGGCAAGGTCATAAGCCGCCTGATGGGCTTCACAGAAGATTCGGTCTGCTTCTGAGATCCGGGTATCCGCTTTTATTTCAACACTTTCAAATTTTTTAAGTAAATCCATAATCGTTTCCTTTCTATCCTTGTGAAAAATGAGGAATCTGTTTCCAGTCTGCTTTAATACCAAAAGGCAGGGCAGTATCCTTTGGGGAACTTTCCTGCCGGAGTATCAGGCAATCGTAATTTGTTTGTCTTTCCTGCTGAAAAGATATACGTTATCAGACAGGAACTGGGAAGGTTCCAGAATATAACGGTTCGCATCATAAACCGTTTCTTTATGGGACGGGATATCATCATCTTTATGTAACGGTATCAAAAGCATTTCGTGGACAGAACTGGGCAGAAGGATCAGGTCATCCTGTATTTTCTGAGAAAAATCATCCAGAATCTTCTGATAGCAGACAGCCGTGGCTCCATGATCGTTCTGGGTATTGGAAAGAGCAAACATGGGAATCAGCGGCTCCTGCGGCAGTTCAAAAGGAACGCCGAGAAGATTTCCCAGTCCGGCTTCATCCATAAGGCAGGTGATAGATGCCGGGTAAAGACGGGGCGTATTTTCTTCTGCTGCTTTATCCAGTTCATAGATGGATATCCCCCAATCTTTCAGATGTTCGTTCCGTACAAGAATAGTTCCTGTATCTGATTCCCCAAGGGGACACTGCACATAGTATATTTTTGCCAGATCCAGAAATTTTGTGTATGGCACCTTATGGAGAAGTTCTTCATTTGCTTCATAATTTACAAGAATGTAATACAGCCCTGACCGGACCTGCTCAAAATCATAAAGCCATTCCGCATCCAGAGATTCTGGCAGAGCCTGGTTTTTGTAAAAATCGAGAACATAGTCAACGGTTCTCGTCCAGTTGTCTGTATCCAGAAATGTCTCGAAAAAGGGTTCCAGGGAAATGGTGATCCCTGTATGGGAATTTGGCTCTGAAATACGGATTCCATAGGAATAAATGCCGTTTATTTTCAGCTGTTCTATCATAGTGACTTCCTTCGGCAGGACATTGGAAATGGATGATTTCATACGCTCTGCAAATTCTTTTATATTCATAATGCCTCCTGTCTGTATGCCATAAGCATATCCATAAGAAAAGGCCGCAGTCTGGGATTAACTACGGCCGGAACATGAAGGCGGACAGTGAAACACTGCCGCCACAGTTACTTAAAGTCCATTTATGCACATGCGGCCAGTCTCACAGGGAGCGGACTCATGGCCGCCAGCGGAAAAGGGCTCATAGATAAATGGTAATGGGTGTTCATGGTCTCAAAATGAACCTCATCCATGGTGTGCTTATGCAGTGCCACAACACGGGAGGTACGGTAGAGGTTCCCCCCGGCCGCAAAGATGGCAGGTTTTCCGATCGTAACAGGGCAGATCAGCTGGCCACAGAGCATTACTTTCTTTTTTTCTTCTTTTTTCTTTCTCATTCTTTCTGACCTCCATTCTGTTTCTTAGTTGATGTTTTGGGAAAATCCATGTGAGAATCTGTCAGGAACGGACAGTTCGGATGTTGGCACAGACTGGTATGGATACAGGGAATTTCATTTTCTCCATAATACGGATAACAGGTTGAAAAACCGGCCTTTTGAAGTAAAGATTCCGCTGTTTCCAGTAGCGGGCCAATGAAAGCCATATCCCATAGGAATTCGGACAGTGTTTCTGTCTGCTCGATTTCAGGACATGTCAAAAGTCGTAATAGCTGATACGCCTGACCATCCAGAATATCATTCCGTTTCTCTAAAAAAGATTCAAAATTGTTAGTATTATTCATAGCACATCTCCATCAATACAGTTCGTATTTCCTCCAGAAGTTCCTGGACACGTTTCATGGTAGTATTCTGCCTGTGAGCGATATCACGGTCATTGTACCCACAGGATTTCAGATGCACGATGTTCATCTGCTGCCTGGATACCCGTTTTGCCAGGTCGTGCAGGAGAAGCTGTTCCTCCAGTTGGCACATATATGGATTAGGTGCGGCTATAGTTTCTTCTAAAGCCAAACTATCTTCGTTTGGCTTGATATGCAGACTAACTACATCGGCATTGTGCTTGGGGCGTCTTTGTTTTCTTCTATAGTCAGATATACATGCTGACATTCTGCGCCATGCAATAGTAGCAAATGAATACTGCTGTAATTTCAGTTCATTAAAATAGCGGGAAACTGCACGTAGATAACCGAAAATGACTACATCATAAAATTCATCGCGGGGCAGGTGATTTTCTGCTAAGAATTTATAGACAAGATTATGGTTTTCTTCAGCAAACAAACGCTGCTCCGGGGTTAGTGGTATTTCAGATTTCATAGAAATTTCCTCCTTTAAATGCGAAAAGGACTCCCCCGGAAGTAAACCGGGAGAATCCTTTTGATACGTTACATATGGCATCAGGCCATATCTGTTACATCCGATCATGCGGGCAGGGCTTCACGTTCTCCGTCAAGGGGCTGTCCGTAGTTAAACTTTCCGCCTCCGCCTGCCGGCAGGACTTCCACATTGCTGTTACCGTAATCGCAGCCATCGTCATGCTGTGTTTCATTGACGGCTGCACGCTGCTGGAGCATCATGCGGATCTGTGTCTTGAAACCATCTGCAAACTGTCGGATCTGTGCCAGCTCCTCGCCGCTGAAATCGTACAGCCGGCGGAAGGTGGCGACGCTGTAGTCATCTTTTCCGTTGCTCATTTTTTTCAGTGCGATCTGTACCACGCTGCCATAGGTCGCACGGCGGCGGAGCATAAAGGACTGGTTCATGAACTCACGGAAGGGCTTTAAGCTGGTGGGCGGCAGAGTTACCTGTAACGGCATGAACTCACCGCTGCGGAGCAGGTAGAGCACACGCATGTTCTTGCATGCCTTGCCTGCCCCTTCTGCAGCAGAGCCGAACTGGTTTAAAGCGCAGGCCGCACAGGAACCGCCCGGCTCCCCGATCCCCTGCTTTCCATCTACGGAAGAGCACAGGGGATTGGAGTTGTCGTCATACTCGCTGCCCTCCGGCCAGTAAGCGTTGTTGGGATGGTTGAAGAGGATGACCCCTTCCAGGGTTTTGGCATAATCCGGATTTTCCGGATCATCGGAGGGGATCTCGAACATCAGAGCACCGCCGCCCGGGATCTTGATCCGGGGGAAGCTCATCTGCAGGCCGTCCATGTCCTCTGCCAGTTCCTCCTGGGTGAATTCTCCTTCCGGCATGGCTGCCGGGAGCATAAATTTTTCCTGTTCTGCCAAAGCGTTGTTCTGGGTGTTATACATACTGTTTTCCTCCTTGGATTTGAATTGTTTTTTATTGGCTGTATTAAGCGGCTGCCTGGTTGATCCGGTTCCACTGGCGGGCCGGCATGGAAAGAATGTTATAGCCGATACTCTCCAGCTGGGTGGCCCTGTCATAACTCTCCACATCCTGGCTGTGCCTTGTAACAGCGTTGGAAAGCCCGTACAGGGTCAGGTCTTTTCCTTCAATCAGATGCTGGAGGATTCCTTCTCCCTCATCATCCGTGATGTGGAATTCCCGGCTGGCCAGCTTCACAATGCCAGGGACATCTTTGGTGTTCATCTCTGCTTTTGCGGCGTCCTGCATCATGCCGACCACCTGGGAAAAGCGTGCCTCCTCCACGGCGGCCCTGACGGTATCCTGGATCTTCAGGATAAAAGCTTTGTCATCGGCGGCCAGTGTCTTTTCGGAATAGAGCTGGAAGCTTTCCTCCATGTCATTGACCCGGCCCACGTGGTTGCGGCGGGTCTGTGCATCATTGACGATCATGCCGTTGCTGCATACCAGGCGGTAGACAAGGGGCTGGATATTGACAGCACCCATACCGGTTTCGCTGTTGGATATGATAACGCCGGCCTGCACAATGTCTCCCGGCACAACCTCCGCTTCCAGGCGGGTATTGACCACTTTCATATACATCCGGCTGTCCGTGATCTGACAGCTCTCAAAACGTGCGCCTTCCATGCGTCCGATAATAGGCAGGACTGCCTGGGCAATCTCCAGATTATCGATCCGGCGGTAGCGGTTACTTAAAAATGCCCTTGCCGTGCCGCCCATGGTACGCAGCAGCCGTTTAGACGGGGCATGCTGGAACCAGGCATTGACATTGGCAGCAAGAAGCTCCGGTTTTTCCGCAAGCATCCGGTCATAGTAGGATGCGGGAATCTTTAAATGAGTTCCCAGCTGCCGATGGGCGATGGTATTGACCTGCATGGGCTCCACAGGTTCGGTTTTTCCATCAAACATGTGGAGATAGACCTGAGAATCATAGGGCTCCATCTGCAGGCTTCTGGTATCCACCAGATAATCTTCTTTTAACTTACTCTGCCGGGTGATCTCGGCGGCCATTTCTTCCAGGGAAAGACCTTCTTTCATTCTGTTTCGCTCCTTTCTTATTGTGTGCGGGCTTACCAGGAAATCTGGATGCCATTCGCCATGATTTCAGCCGCCAGCCCGTTACGCTCAAAAACCTGCAGAAGCCGGGGCCAGTACGTTTTTTCCGGAAAGCCGGCAAGGTGCTCTTTTGCCACCTCCTCCGTATCTTCCTCGATGCAGATATCACCGTCCTCATGGATGGTCAGACGGCTGTGGCCTCTGGAATTTAAGTCTGCCACAAGAGCTTCCAAAACCTTCCTTCCCTGGACTTCATACCAGATCTGGGGGTCTACCGGCTGCTTATTGGGCGGAATGGTATCTTCCGGTTCACATCCTCCGGCCTCTGAGAGGGGAACGATCTTTAACATGTTACAGTTGATGCTGGCATCCTGATCCACACATACATCTGCATGGTCAAAATCCGGGATGCCGTAAAGGCGGATGCGTCCGGTTCCTCCCGCCAGCACTAATTTTTCCGGTCTCTTTTCGCACCACTCCCACCGTACATCAGGATAAACTGCCCGTAGATAGGCAGAGATCCGGTGGTTGACATGGCGGAGCAGCAGCAGTTCCGTTTCTGAGGCTTCCATGACAGGAAATGCAGGGGGCTGTGAAGAGGCGATCCCTTCCGCCAGGCGTTTCCTTGTAAGCTGTTCACGCATCCTGCGGCGTTTTGCCTGCTGCATGTAAGGCCGTAAGAGTACCGCTGTGACCCACAGCCCCCAAAGGGTGAATACCCCGATCAGGAGCCAGGACTGCCAGGCACCCCTTATCAGTGCCAGTATGGCGATAACCGCCCCCACAAGAATGCTGATGCTGCCCCACAGGGCTTTGCCGCTTTTCATTTTTTACCATCCTTTCTTTGTTATTGTTAAAAGTAACCTGCATGTTCTGCATGCACAAAAAAAGAGGAACCATACTGGCTTTTCAGTATCATTCTGAAAACCGGTACGGTTCCTCTTCTGGAGCCGGAATGGGAATCACTCCGGCAGGGACTCGCGTTCTCCGTCCAGTACCTCCACAGGGGGAGGGGCGGATTCTGCGGTCTCAGGGTCATTTGGAAAATCGGCGGGGCTTTCCTTTGGAAAGCGGCCGGGAAGAAATCCAAAGTTGGACAGATAGATCTTTAAGACCTTCGCCTTTTCCTTCCCATGGCTTGAGGTACAGTCCACCAGCCGCTGTGTGCCGGTGATCCATAACCGGCTTTCCTTCTTTACACCAAGCTGCATCAGGCGGGATACCTCATCATCCCATGCCCAGACCTGGTAATACTGGAACTGCCCCTTGCCGGTCTGCTCGGTAAAACCGAAACAGACATAGGTGGAATCTCTCTGGCTCTTTTGGGGAACCAGGTCATTCTCCACACGTCCAAATGCAAAAATCTGTGCCATAACACTCCTTTCTGCCACTGGCCTTGTTATCTATAAAAAAAGTGCCAGCAGGAATCCGGCCCATATGGGCGCAGCAATGCCACTGACACTTATATACAAACTTAACAGCGTGTGCAATGCGACTGTCTCATCGCTATACAGACAAAACCGTCTGCAATCCTGCAAGGATACGCACAAAAATCAATTACAAGGTAAGTATAACACCATATATTGTGTCTGTCAAGTTTACATATACTATATATAGATATTTAAAGCGGCGAAATACAATATTTTGTAGTTGGAAGCCATGCAAATATGTAAAGGTTCCTATATATAAACAGGAATCAAGACCCTGTTATTCTGCAGAATCTGATTTTTTTGTTTCCAGCCTGTTGTCCGGCAGGCCGGAATCGTAGCCTAAAAACAGATCCGTGGAGAGGGAGGCGTTCAGATATTCACTGCCCAGGGAAGGGCGGGAGGCTTTCCGGAAATAGAAGCAGTAAACTCTGTCCGGTTTTATTTTTATCTGTCTCCCCAAAAGTAAGATAACAGCAGCTCCCCGGCTGTCTGTAAGCTCTATTTTTTGATACCTGCGTAACGGCTGTGAGGAAACGGCTGTGCAGATGCCCGTGATGGTCTCATAGTCCCCACGCAGGATCACGATCAGGAGCCCCATGCTACGTAGCAGGCAGCAGAAGAAGATAATGCCGCTCAAAACCAGCAGGAGCCGGTCGCGGGAAATAAAAAATGCAGCGGCAGCCATCAGGAGGATGGCGGTTCCTGTCAACAGGAAAAGAAAAACTTTCAGCCGGAGGGTAAAAGGAGAGTTCAACCATTGTTCCATAAGTATCATATCCTTTCAAAAATAATCTGCTGGCGCAGGTACAGGTTCGCAACTGCAAGCGTGACCGCCTGGCTTTTAGCGGAAAGCCGCATCAGGCAGCTGATGTTGTCGCTGGTGGTATCCGGATCGTCATAAAGGCCGTCCAGTATGCTCTCTTCCGTGGGGAAAGAACGGATATCCTTTTCCATGCACCGGATCAGTTCTGCTGTGGAGAGCAGTGCCTGTCTGGCAAGGGCCATGACCTGTTTTTCGTTTTCGGTACGCTGGTCCCGGCGGAACAGTCGGCCGGCAGCAGAAAACGGCACATGGTTCACAAAGACCAGCTTCAAAAATGACAATATCCTTAGAAGGCGGGAGCCATCTGTGGGAATGATGTACATGGAAGAGAGCAGGTCATAAAGGGCATCATATTCGGTTTCCCCTTTGCCGCAGACCAGCAGGCCCCGTGTCAGCAGCCGCTCCACGCACTCCCGCCAGGGACGGTCTACCACATCCTCCTGCCCCGGAAAAGTCTTTGCATAGAGCAGACCGATCTCCTCCATGCGGACGATCCGCCAGTTCAGGCAGCTCCAGATGACCATTTCCTGGACATCAACCATGTATTCCTTTCCCCCAAGAACAATGACGGGGCAGTAGCGCCGGCAGCCGTTGGTCCTGCGCTCAAAGCGTCCGACAGCCGTGTAAAGTGTTTTTAATGCCATAAAAAATCCTCCTGTGTTTTTATTCCGGTTAGGTAGGAGACTGCCTGGGGCGGCAGTCATAAAAGCCCTGACAGAAACAGCCTGTCTTTCCGAAGCTTCTGGGCGGCGCGGGAGATCCATGCGCCTACATGGGGAGGCGGCACATGATACAGACCGGCAATGTCGGAAATGCTCATGCCTTTCAGCTTCAGCTCCAGGGCTTTGACGCCGAGCTTTGCCACACCCTGATATTTCTTTTCGGCCCATGCGAGAAGGTCAAGGGTTTCTATCATATTTAACTGTGCGTGAAAGTCATCCGGCTGTGCTACAGGCTCCCCGTCAGCGAGCAGTTCCCCATGCAGGCCCACAGCCAGGTATGTAATGCGGCGCTGTTTCAGGCACATCTGCCGGCAGTAGGAGAGCAGGCCATTACGCACGATCTTTTTGGCATAGGTGGGGAACTGGGAACGTGCGGGATCATAGGTGGCTGCCGCATGGCACAGCCAGATGCAGCCTTCCTGATACAGATCCTCATATCCGAATCCGTAAATGGTTTCATTGACATGGATGCTCTCCATGATGACCCAGTAGACAAGGGAAAGGTTTTTCTCCACCAGCGCCTGCTGTTCTTTCGTTAAAGGATTGTTTCGCTTCATAAATACCGCCTCCTTTCATGCCGCCATGCCGCTGTCCGGGTCTGCGGGGGAGCGGCACAGGGTAATAACCCGTTCACACATCTCTTCTGAAAACATGCCGATATGGGCCTGGCTTTCATCAAGCCCCAGTTTTGCCTGGAGCCATACGTAGACCGCCCATTTGTCCATATGCCGTTCTATCCGCAGCTTTTCTAACGCCCGGTGTGCCAGGATACGCTTGCGCCGCAGCCTGCGGTCTGCCATGGTTCCCATGGGTTTCCGGTCCTTTTTATGGGCGCTTACATAGGCGTCACAGGCGGGCCAGCGGGAGCAGACATACAGATAGCTTTTCCGGTCAATGGTATCCGCCCCGTAGACGGTGCTGGCAGGCCGGCAGATGGCCGGAGAGCCGCAGTAAGGACATTTCAGGTTATATTTTTTCATGGTTTTCATTTGCCACCTCCGTTCCTGCCATTTATGGCAGATTTGATTTCTTTCATTTTCCTTTTTCAGAAGCAATGGTATTTATCAGAAGCCCGACATAGTTCCATGAGCGGGCAGCCTGTGGAAGATACGGTGTGCCACTCGATATACAGGCCGTATACGCTCTCAAAGGTTCGTTTACCTATCACAGCCTGACAGCTTTCCGGTTCGATAGATTCCCCGGACAGCTGCTGTAAGACTTTCGCAGGCATAAGGATCGGAGAGCCGTCTGCATCCACAGCCATCAGGAATCCTTCACAGGGGGGAGACTGGCCGTGAGGGCAGACAGTATGGTTGCATTTGATAAACAGGGCGTTGTGCCAACAGCCGCGTACTGCTTTTAAAAAAGGATAAATAGTACACTTTTTTTGATTCAATTTCATTCACCTCCTGCACACATGAATCATTTGAATTGAAAATCATCTGTAATGAAGGTGTAGATATCTGCTCACTTTCATTACCCACCTTTTGAAATCCCTAAATGGCCAATTTGAACTAAAAAATTCTTAAATTTTTATAAAGTTCAATCAGTTCTTTCAAAAATCCCTTATAAAAATAAAAAAGGAGGGCCAGACGCAAAATTCTGCGGCCTGGCCCCGAAAGTTTTTATTCCGTTGTATTATCCGAACAGTCCTTCAATCTCCCGCGTGATCCTGGGGATGACCGTATCATTGAAGATCAGGGTAAGCGCCGCCAGGAGCAGAGCGCCCAGCACTACTGCAATGATAATCTTCACGGCATCCGAGATATAGAAATCCCCACGCTGATTGGAGACTGCCATCCGGGCACGGATGATGAAATGGTTTGCTTTGTTACGGATACAGGTTGTGATTTTTCTCATGGAAACCTCCTATTTTTTATGTATGGTTACAGGGATACAATACCGGCTTTTTAAGGCCGCCTGATTGGTCTTTTCCGTCTGTCTTTTCTGCCCTTTGGCCTGTCCGGATAGAGCGCAGGTTTTTGGCGGAGCAGCCGGCGGAACCGCTGTTTTTCTGCTTCTGCCGCAGAGGGCAGGGGATGTTTTCTGTGTCTGTTCATGGGCAACTCCTGTCTGTATTCTTTCTGCCGTGGAAGGACGGCGTTGTCTATGGACTGCTGTAAAATGCTGCGCTAAGGAAAACTGCTGGGGTACAAGTGACCGCCTCCTTTCCATAAAAACCGGTCTGCGTTTATCCAAAGAATGCGCCAAGGGAGCTTAGAACTTCCGTACAGAGGACTACCAGGTAGATGATCATGATACAGATCAGCATCATCATAGAGTACCGCTGGATTTTTTTCGGCCGTTTGGCTGCTTCTTTTTTCAGGTTGTTCTGTTCAATCTGCCTCATGTCGAAACAGATCATTTTGAAGTACATACGCTGGTCATCCCCACGCAGAACGCCGACCAGACCCCGCACCACATCCGAGAGCATAGGACTCCCGATACGGGTTTCAAAGCGGATGAGGGCATTTTCGTAATTGCCGGTCTTCATGTCTGCTATGGTCTGGTCCAGTTCAGCGCCAAAATCCCGGCCAGCTACTCTGCGGTAGGAAGTCAGTATTTTCAGCACATCCCGGTCGTTTTCCAGATTTTGTCCAATGGTCAGGGCAAAGCGGGGGATTTCCGCTTCAATGAGCCTGCGCCGCTTTTTTACAAAATCAAATGCCGCATAATAGGTAGAAAACCATAATGCTACGGCCGTTCCGATCAGAACTGGTACAAAAAGTGGTATCAGGAACGCCAGAGGGATGGCACTAAGCCCGACAGCTCCGGCGGTTACCCATGCCCTGGCTGTGTAAACTTCCGGGGTCAGCTCCAGTCCGGCAATGTTGAGCGCTGCCTGCAGTTTATTTCTTTTTAACTTGTCCAGCCGCAGGTAAGGGGCGAACAGTCCGGCGATTTTCGTGATATACACATCCAGGAGCTGTTCCTTTTTCGTTCCCTGCTGTTTCCGGGCCAGCATCATCATTTTAGATGTTTTGCTGGTAGGAATGTCCGCGAAGGCTGTGGACAGATTGTAGACTGCGAAGCCAAAAAAGATGATAGCGATCAGTGCTAACAGTGTCATGTGCCGTCACCTCCATACTCAATGGGCTTGCTGAGTTTCATGATCTGCGTCAGTGCAAACAGAATAATGGCTGCACAGATCGCCAGAGCAATCTTGCCCGGTGTAGTGTAGATCAGGGTATGAAACCAGTCCTTGTTGAGGAAATACAACAGAGGGACGTTGGCAATGACCAGAAACATCATGGTAATGGCCTCCCGCCTGGGTCCCTGCATCATGGCCTCCAGCTCCGACTGCACCACACGGACATCGGAAAATTTCTGCACGATGGTCGGCAGCGTATTTTTCATGGAACGGTCCGACTGGCACTGGATCAGGATATTGGCCCATTCGTGAAAGACCCGGTTGGGGATCTTCATTTTCAGGGAATTGATAGCACTGGTCATATTGGCGTTGATCAGTTCGCTTTCATATACAAATGCCTCAAAGTTCGCCTTGATGGGCTCATTGATATAAGGCAGGTTCTCCCTTACGGAGCGGAGCAGATCCTCCGTCCGCAGGTAGGAAGTGGTGACGATGGAGATAGCCGTTTCCAATTCCTCGTTCAGGTGTTTTTTATAGCTGGCTGCCGTACTGCGGAGATACCACATGGGCAGGAGAGAGAAACCGATGCCCAGGATAGGAACCAGATATACGTTGCCTATCAGGAGTGCAAGGACTGCTCCTACCGCAAAAAGAATCAGGGTCAGCCGGGTAACTGCCTCATAGCGGTCGGCCCGTCCGGTATCCTTTAAGATCTGTTTGATCTCATAATCCTGATTAAAAAATCCTTTTGCAGGCGTTCCCATCAGTACGTTCAGCTCATCTGAGAGGGTTGCTGTCTTCCTTCCTGTATTGAAAATAACATCCGTAAAATCCCGTGGGCGTACTTCAAAGAGCGCAAGGAATCCGGCACTCAGCAGCGTAAAACAAATAAGATAGATCCAGTGCAATTATTTCACCTCCCTTCCGGATGGCTTTTTTCGGGGTGTTTCTTTCGCAGACATTCCGCCGTCTGAGAATTCCTGCAGTTCTTTGTAGGAAATCCCATTATCTAAAAGCCGTTTTTTTAATGTTTCTGACATGGTTTCCATCTTGCGGTGGTGGCCTACCACATGGGCGCTTCCATGTTCATCCGTTACGTTATCCACTACTTCGTATTTATAGAGGGAACGGTACAGCAGTTTCCCATCCAGGTAATCCTCACCCTCGATGATCTCCATGATCTTCCGGGAACGGTCTTCCAGCTGCTTGGTAAACACTACCACCGGGTAGGCTTCCACCATGATCTGCATCAGGATGGAATCGTCCATGTTATACTTCCGTTTGGCAAGAGTCATCATACGGCGGTAGGTACTCTCACAGGAGTTGGAGTGGATGGTGGTGCAGACCGTATGACCGGTACGGGAGCTTTCGGCTGCCGACAGGCTTTCTGCTGCTGACCGCATTTCCCCTACGCCGATCACATCCGGATGCTTTCGCAGTACCCGTTCCAGAAGGAAATCCTGGTTGATGTTCATGGAAGGGTTCTCATGGGGCCTTGTGAGCAGATGCACCACGGAGTTTAAAATATTTCCCTCATCATCCCGTTTTACCAGGTCAAACTCCCGGCTGCCTTCCTCTATGGTGATAAGGCGGCGGTTGTTTGGGACGTTGGATAAGAGCCATGCCATGATGGTTGTCTTTCCGGAACCGGTGGAACCGGCAATGCACACGGAAACCCCATAGCGGATGCAGGAGGTCAGGAAATGGAGCATCTCCGGCGTGGCGCTCCCGGAATCCAGGAGCTTTTCCTCTGAGACCGTATTCTGGTTGACGATACGGATGGAGGCATTGATCCCCACCTCTGAATCCACGATGGGCGTTTTATCCACAGAGATACGGATATTTTTATCAAGGAAACCGATGACCGATGGCATGGTATCGTCAATGACCATGCCGCAGGCGTTCAGCATACGCCGCACAACATCAATGGCATGCTGAGGGGAAGAAAATTTATCAGGGATCTTGATGCTGCGCCCGCTGTTCATGATGACCTCGATGTCGTTATATGCGTTGATGTTCACCTCTTCCACGCCGGGCTGGTAGATCCATTTCTTCAGGAAGGAGTAGCCGGCCATGTCTTCATAAAGCCTGGCGCAGAGCTGCTCTGTAGTAAGTCCCTTGACAGCGTACTTGCGCTTGACCAGATACTGTACCATCAGCTCTTTTAGTACGGTGACGGCACGCTCTGAATCATTTTCTCCGGCACCGGCTATGGTGGAGGCATGGTTTTCGGAAAAGTAGCGCTGTACATCCTCCAGTACCTGCTCATAGGTCAGGGCACCGTTTTCCGTGGGGGCAAAGAAAATATCATTTAAGTTATTCATCACTGTCTACCTCCCTGTATCCATCTTCCCAGTCCTGTTCATCTTCCTCCTCTCCGTATTCACTGTCTTCATATTCCGCCTCATAAGCTTCCTCTTCCTGACGCTCTGCAGCTTCCATCTGCTCCAGGGCATCCAGGACCTTATTTAAGGATGCAGTATATTTGGAGTTGCAGTATTTGATGGCCTGGAACATGCCCCCTTCGGTGGCACAGCGGTCAATCTCCTTCCCATAAGGCAGCAGGCCGTCAAACCCGCCGATGATATATCCCATTTCATCAAAGGCGTGGAAAGGGCGGGCCATGCCTGCAAAGGTCATGTGCTCATGGTAGTGGAAACGCCCGTCCGCCAGCAGAGGCTGGTGGGCCTTCAGGTAATTGATGCCCTTCAGATCCGGAGTCACAATACGAAGTACCAGATCCCCGGACTCAATGGCGGCCGGCGTGAATACGTTGGTCATAGCAGAACCACAGTCCAGGATGACATAATCCACCAGCCTTTTTGCAGAGGAAATAAGCTGTAAAACCATCTGGTAATCTGTTTCCGGATAGCTTAACGGGTTCTCTCCGGCACAGTATCCCATAAGGCCGATATAGGGATAATTTTTCAGCACCGTTACATGGCTGGCTACCAGGGACGTATCGATCTCCACGCTGGTCAGCACCTGCCCGATGGAAACGGCAGTGGTGGTGATCTGCTCCGGGAGCCAGACCGGGAGCATGGGGATGCCAGGCTCCCCGCTTATGATGATGGCTTTTCGTTTGTCACGGGTCAGCGCTTTGGCAAGGATACAGCAGAACATGGATTTGCCGCTGCCAGGGCTGCCCCAGACCGTGATTATTTTGGACATGGAAACCATTCCTCCTTTCTGCCTGCGGTCAGGTCTTGTTGTCCGGATTATTTTCTGAACCATTTTTGCTGCTGTTTCCGGTTTCATTTTCTTCAGCAGAAGCAGATTCTTCCCCATTTTCTTCCGCATTGCCGGTTTCGGAACCCTCCGCTTCTCCTTCCTCTGCCATATCCTCCGTTTCCTCTTCTGAAGGCTCCGGGAAATAGATTTCCTGCAGAATCGCTTCCTGTTCTGTCAGGAGTTCCTCTGCCAGCTTTTCATTGCCCCGGGAGATCAGGGCCACATGGGCAACCCCGTCATTTTCCAGGGAGGTGATGACCCGTGCCTGTTCCGGGCTTGCCAGCACCGTGATGGTAGCAGACTGCTGCTTTTCCTCATCCTCCACCGGTTCCTTTGCGTTGTCCACGTTGACACCTTTGGCATCTGTGACGGAAAGCACCCGGACGAAGCGTAGCTCAGGAACTTCCTCCGCCACATCCAGGAAATGGTATATACGGATGATGTCGCCCGGCTGCAGTTTGTCAGACAGACCGGAAGCCAGTGTCTTAACGGTCAGGGAAATGGCTACTTTCCCAGAGGGGATGTTGTTTAAAGCCACATCCGAGGAGACTGGGACAGTGCTGATCTTGGAAGTCAGGATATAATCGCCCTGGGATAAGTCTGCAGTGGCATAAAGCCCTTTCACGTCATCAAAGGTGTGGGCGATATTGGGAGGCAGGTTGTAGCTCCCGACTTCCACAGTCTCTGTATTGTCCGCTGAGAGCTGTTCTCCTTTCAGCACGGGTTTTGTGATCCGGACAATCTCAGTCTTGCCATTGGTCTGCCTGGCAATGGTGGGCAGGGCGACAAAGGCGATAGCGGCTGCCAGCAGGATACTGAGCAGGCCGAAGATAAAGCGGTTATTCAGTTTCATGTTTTTCACTCCTGTCATTTAAAATATGGATCTGCCGCTGGTTCTGCCGGGTAAGGCAGATGGTGTGATTCCATAAGGCAGATAAAGTTATAGGATTGCAGTTACTGTAACGATCAGGCTTCCGATCATCAGAAAGGGTACAAAGGGCAGGGAGAGCATATCCTTTTTTCTCTGGTGCCTCACTGCCAGGGAAACACAGGCCGCAAGGCCGGAGGCAATAAGCAGGACAGACAGCATACGGGCAGGGCCGTAGATAAACCCCATGACTGCTGCCAGCTTGATATCCCCGCCCCCGATGCCGGCGCCCTCCTTTGACAGCATTGCAGCGGCCAGTAAGATCACAAAGCCTGCTGCCGCCCCCATAAAAGAGTATAAAAACAGGAGCGGCAGAAGGGCGGTTCCGAATGCACCTGTGCGGATCATGGGCGCAGCAAGGGCAAAGGGAAGGAAAAGCAGGAGCGCCCGGTCGGGCACCCGCTTCTTTTTCAGGTCGTATGCGGCAAATCCAGCGATGCACGCAAAGGC
The DNA here is from genome assembly GCA_910579425.1 of uncultured Lachnospiraceae bacterium. Classification (GTDB taxonomy): domain Bacteria; phylum Bacillota; class Clostridia; order Lachnospirales; family Lachnospiraceae; genus Suilimivivens. Next base: position 25,815 of record CAJTVL010000050.1, read on the forward strand.
CAGCAGCTCATAAACAAAAAGAATATGGCTATTCACGGTTGGTATACCAGTCATCAAACACGCTCTGGTGGATGGTGATGTAGTCATTCAGGTTGACCGAGAGCATTCCGTCCGGTGTCCATGCGTCCCATACCTGGGTATATACCACATAGCTTGTGCTGTCCGGAAACCATACCGGTGTGAAATGCACGGTGCGCCCGTAGGTGGAAAACTCATTGGGCTGGAAGGCAAATTTTGCACTGCGTCCGCTGGAAACACGCTGCAGGAGCCGCAGGTAGGTATTATATTGAAACTCCGGAAATACGGAAAAGGCAGTCTGCGGGTTGCTGTGGTGCCCATCCGGTGAGTTTGTGGATAGTGTGGCCCGTACTTCTGTTTTGACGCCGTACCCGCTCTTCATGTCCTTCCCGTTTGCTGTCGGCACGATATCATCCGGCATTAAAGTCATGGTGCCGCTGATGGAGGCAGAATAGCTGGTATAGTCATATTCCCAGTCTCCACGGTCTACCCAGTGGCCGTCATCCTCTCCATGGCTGCACCACTGCCAGTCAGGAACCCAGTAACAGCTCCAGACGCCCCAGCTTGCACTGAGTTTCTGTGGGTTCACCGGGAGGGCAGGGACAGAATAACCGGGATTGATGTCCGTAGCCAAAGGGTCAGGCGGTATCTTTTCATTTAAGTCCACAATTTTCGCCACAAAGGTATCCTGGGCGGTAAAGCCGCTGCTTAACGTCACCGTGATGGTAATGGTCTGGGGTGTAGGGGGCGTGTGCCATTTCACCCATACCAGCTGAGAGTCGTGGGCTGGTATGACAATGTTCCGGACGGTGTAGCTCCTTCCCATAATATGGAAGGTGACCGTTGCCGGGTTGTCCGGAGTCAACCGTCCATTCGTCTGCAGACGGATGGCAGTGATCACATCAGTATCCACCCGGTATTCCACATCCGGCGCTTCGATCTCCCCGCCGGGTTCTTCCATTTCTTCAAACCAGACAATGCCGATCCCCAGGGCGTTTATGATATCTGCGTTGGACTGTATTCCCCGCCTGCCTCCGCCCCAGGCCGGAAATCCAAGGTCACTGTATTCCAGGAACAGGGCGAGGGGGAGATTCTGGAACGCTACCGAGGGCAGCTTACTCCGCAGGGAGCCGCCGGAAAGCTGGTCGTAGAGTGCTGCCTCTGTTGCCGTAAAGGCGTATTTTGCCCCGTTAAAAGTGACGTAGGCAATGGGTTCTAAAAGGATCTTATATTCTCCTGACAGCATACGCTCATAACTGACGCCTGCGGCATCCGCCACCATCATGCAGGCGTACTCCGAACAGAAATAGCGCTTGATGGCTTCAATGGTGGCAGGCCGACTGTTGCTGGTTATGATGGCCGGCATGGAATAGGCGGGCTGGCGGCAGTTATAGGGAACGCCGGACTGTAAGGAGAGCGAAGCCCCATCCCGGTACTGGATCTTGTTCACCTTGCCGAAATGAAGCATTGCGGAGGACTGGCTTCGGTTGGCGAAATCCACCGGCGTACTCACGGCAGCTCCGGACTGGGCATCCACCACCGTTACCCTTACCCCGTCATTTCCGGGAGACCAGAAGTTGGTGGAAGTGCCCTGGTTCATGTTGCCTCCTCCTCCATCAAGGTTGCCCTGTCCGGAAGCAAGAGCCTGTGAGGAACACAGGCAGAGCAGAAGGGCGGCAGAGCAGAGGAGGGCATAAAAGCGTTTCAAACAATATCACACTCCAATCTTTTTATGTGACAGAAAAACGTATTGCCGATGTGTTTTCTGTGGGTTGATGCACAAAAGAAAACCACCATCGGGAGGCGGTTTTCCGGTTTCAGTATTCAGTTGTGTATCTGTGATACTCTGCAGAGCATCATCAGTTCCCCATGTTCCCGACCATCTTGCTGGGGTCTCCGCTGCTGTCTATGGAAGACTGGTTGACCTGTCCGGGAACTACCCAGCCGAATACGGGATCGTATACGGCGCCATTTTCGTTGGTGGAACCAGCTGCAGGGGCATCTTCCTTTCCGGTCTCTGTGGGTGCGGACGCTGTCTCAGGGGCCGGATTCACAGGATGCTCTCCGCCCGGATCTGCCGTAATGGTCTTGCCTTCCGGGGGCGGGGGAGGTGTTTCATCCTTTGTTTCTGCAGGAACAAAATCCATCACAATATCCTGTTCGGATTCTTCCGCTACCTTCGGGTATTCTTCCAGTTTTTCCTCCGCACTGTTCTGACCGGGGATGCCGGCATCTGTATGTACCCGGGAATCTCCAGTGGGATCCGTGATATCCGGGGTATCCTTCCATTCTTCCTGAACGGTATCCGGGGGCTGTTCATCCGGCTGGAAGTCGGTCTTTGTATCCCGGCTCACCAGCCAGCAGACGGCGAGGATGGCAACACAGGAAACAGAAAGGACTGAGACAAGGAATCCTTTGGATCTTAAAATTTTCTTCATATAGCAGTCATCTCCTTTTTTCTTTCTGTATATCCCTTACGGTTTTAAAGTAAGGTTTTTCAACAGAAAATGAAATATAATGGGACATTGGCAGTCCGGCTGTCATAAACTGCTGCCTGCTGCCCTGCGGCGTCCGATGAAGCGGAAAGCCAGGAATCCGGCAAGAGCCGTGAAAAGGGTGGTGAGAATGAATTTTTTGGATGTAAACAGTTTCTTCATAAGAGTAAGCTCCTTTCATAGCTGGCGGCTGTCTGTCTTTTGCAGCCTAAAATTTGGTGTTGTGGTAGCCGGTCAGTTCCACGGGCCGGGTAATGGCAGGATAGGAGTGGCCGAACATGTAGACATAGAACTCGACATTGCAGGTGAACACATACTCCACCCGGTCGCCTGTCACATGGAACGAAAGTCGGATATCCCTTACCCGGTAGTCATCCGTGGAGAGAGGGATCTTGCTGGCGAGGCCGTCTGTCACCATGTCTTCCAGCATGGCGGTATAATCGCTGCTGGAGTAGAGGGTATTTAAGTATTCGCTGAAATTGGTCTCCCTCTGGGAACGGTAGGTATCTGCATAGATGCTGGCGCTCAGGTTGTTCAGCTCCATCTTTGCGCCATTGCGGAT
>CAJTVL010000051.1 GCA_910579425.1 uncultured Lachnospiraceae bacterium
TGCTTAAAAATTATGGGAGACCGTTACAGCGAATGGCACAGAAGACCGCAGACAATGCTTGATATGGTTTGTGGGAAGAAAAATCCTCCGGAGAGCGAAAATGTAATGTGGGATATTATGCGAAATCCATTTCCTCCGAGAGCATCGTCCAGCCGGATCGATCGGTTGAGAAACGATCTTGATATGGAAGACGATGTGTTTGTCTTATCCCCGGAGGCATATCGAAATGCACGCCGTTCTACGCAGGATAAGATACGCACATTATATAAGACGGATGAATTTGTACGCAATTTCAATCCGTATATCCGGCATATTGTAAGACGGACCAGAGATTTTCTTGAATCGACGATAAATGAAAAGACCGGGGAACCTTATCTGAGAAAAATAGAGGTCGTCCTTTATGGCGAATCTGACGAGGATGCTTTGCCATTGGAAGGGTATTTGCGGCAGGCATATGAAAAAGCGCAGGAATTTTGCTCGTTGCTTTCCCATCGTGTCAAATCAGGCGGATTTATGTCTACTCTGATTTTGAAACGAATTGGCAGCACTATGCTTGCCGGAGAAATAACAGCAAAGAAGATGCTGTCGTGGACGGACGAAGGCAGACAAATACTTGCTGATGAGTTTGATACATTCTTTGAGGATGATGATGAAATTGAAAATGGCAGTGAAGTAAAGCGGCTTACGGCAGAGGAAACCGAGCTTCTCAGGGAGCTTGTCCGGCTGCTGTGTATGAGCAGAGATAAAGATCCCAAGTATGAGAGCGTTCTTGAGATTTTGATGCGTGGTGTGCAGGAAGACCCGGTCCCATGGAAGGATAAGGGGTGCATTATCTTTTCTCAGTATTATGACAGCGCCCGGCATTTGGCAAAATCCCTCTCCATAGATATTGCGGAAACTGTGATTGGCCTTTATGCCGGGGGCAATAAGGCCGGATATTTTATAAACGGCGTGTTTTATAAGCTGCTTAAAGACGAGATTAAAGTGTGGGTGAGAAATCGGAAAATCAAAATTCTGATCGGCACAGATGCAGCAAGTGAGGGCTTAAACTTACAGACGCTTTCCACCCTGATCAATCTCGACTTACCATGGAAGCCAACCAGATTAGAGCAAAGGAAAGGACGTATCCAAAGAATCGGTCAGGTCAGTAATTCAGTGTGTATCTATAATTTGAGATATAAGGATTCAGTTGAGGACAATGTACATAAGGTACTTTCACAGCGTTTGAATGATATTTACGATATGTTTGGCCAGATACCGGATACCCTGGAGGATGTGTGGATTGATGTGGCAACCAATAACATTGAACAGGCGATGGAGCGAATTAATGCTATGCCGCAACAGAATCCGTTTACGATAAAGTATGAAACAGCGCCGCCGGATGTAGAAGACTGGGATAAGTGTGCAGAGGTATTGGATAAGAAAGAAAAAAAGGAGTGTCTGCTCAGAGGGTGGTAAAAAAAGGGGCTTTTCTCATCCTCTTCGAAAGCCGGTAAAACCACTACCTTGATGGGAATCGCTGAGAAGTTAAAGGATACTATCAGGATCGGTGCCATGGAGGCGGACATAGATCTGACGATAACCATTTAGAACAGCGGCCTCGCAGATGCGAGGCCGCTTTCAATACCATTTATTTTCTCTTTACCCGGCAATAGCCGCGGCGTGTCAATGTTTCCTGAACCCGCACAGCCTTTCATATTTATCCACAATCTCTTTCTGAGTTTTCCCGGCAATGAAATAGTAATCCATCATAGCCTCGTTTTCTGTGTAAAGGTAGGAGCCGTAGGCCGGAATGTCACAGCAGATGGCAGGGTGATCGGTTGCCATAAGGATACCGTAGCCTTTATCGGAGAAAAGGAAGGGCAGCCTTTGGAACCCGGTCTGCGCCGTGTCCTGGGGTAGTTTGGGCGACGAATCCTGGGATAGAGACTTACCGAAGCCGCTGTGGGAGATATATCTGGCAGTTCCCCGAAGGGAAAGCCCGCTTTGGCCCTCATCCCCCATTCCGTAGAGGTTTTCTCCCTTCTGCCAGCTTAGGTAGAGCCAAATTCTGGATTTCCCGGCGGCCAATTCCTCGATCTGGCGGCTTTCCTTTTCCCGCTCCGAGAGCAGGAGCTTTTTATCCCGGGTAAAATAGCTGACGGCGCCTGTAGCCTTGCTGACTCGCAGGAGGACCTCGTCTGTGAGGAGCTCCACAAGGCCTCCGGAGCGGCCGCCCGGCTCCCGGTACATCCATGTCCTGTCCATATCCCGGAGGGCAATTTGGGAGTTTGCCCTTTCCGGAAGCCGGGGGCCTCTGGTAAAGCTGACCCGCACAATGGTATCCGTCACAGGGCATAAACGCAGCAGTCCATAGCGGCTCTGGATGAAAAGGCCGTCTGCCTGCTTGTTCACCCACCTGGCGGAAAGGTCAATCCTGGGGTGGCCTGCCGGACGGAGTTTTTCTGTGGCAGGCATGTCTCCGAAAGAAAAGGCCTGCTGGCCGGTTTTCATGGAGCCGGTTTTGGAGATACCGGGGGTTGTGGTGTATGGCTTTGTGATGCCAGGCGTTGCTAGGCTCCCGGCCTTTGTCTTGCTTCCCGGGATAATCGGTTTAGGGCCGGAGAGCAGGATGGTCTGAGAAGGCGGCTGTTTGACCTTGGGAACAGCCAGGGTGGCAACCACCTTTTTCCGGGGCGTAACGGAGGCGGGCGCGGCTGGTTTCGGTGGAGAAGCTGCGGCTTTTGTTTCCGGGGCGGCTGCCCGCATCATATTTTCCGCCGACGCTTCGTCCGCCGTCTGCGCCGTATTTCCCGTCAACGCTTCGTCCGCTGCCTGCGCCGTATTTCCCGTCAACGCATTGTCCGCCGCCCGCGCCACGTTTTCCGGCAGCGGATCGGCGATCAGCCCGGTGAGGCTGCCGCTGTGGAGCACACACAGCTCATGCAGGGCTCTTGTGGCCGCCACATACAAAAGCTTGGCGTGGCCGTCGTCCACGGGATATTCTTCCCGGGTGGGATTCAGGATCAGTACGGCGTCGAATTCCAGACCTTTGGTGTACTCCACCGGAAGTACCAGGATGCCGTTGCTAAACACTGCCTTTTCCAGATCATTTTCCAGGACGGGAACATATTTGCCAAGCTCCCTTGCCGCCAGAGCGGCACTTTCCCGGCTGCGGCAGACTACGGCGATGGTGTCTAAGCCTTTTTGCTGCCAGTCTTTTAAAATGCGGGCCGCCTTTTGGAACATCTCCCCGCCGCTTTCTGTTTCTATGAGGCTGACCGGATTGCCGTGGCGGATGATGGGCTCCACGGGATAGCTGGAAAACTGTCCGTGGTGCAGAATATCGGTGGCAAATTCCGAAATTTCAACGGTGTTGCGGTAGCTTTTTTTCAGCACACCGAAATTTGCCATGTCATCGGTGAGGATCAGCTCCTTTAGTTCCTCCCAGTCATTCAGCCCATAGCCGAAGTGGATATTCTGGGAAACGTCGCCCATGATGGTGTAGGTGCAGTCCTTGATACAGAAATCCAGCACACTGTAGGCCATCATGCCGAAATCCTGGGCCTCGTCAATGACCACATGGTGGGCTTCGCTGATGATTTCCGTTTCCTTTACCCTTTTATAAAGATAGGCAAGAGCCGCCAGGTCATAGACATCGAAGGCGGTTTCGGGGATTTCCACACAGCAGCCTTTGATCTGCTGGCCGATCAGAAAATCCTGATACAATTTAAAGATCGACTTTTTCCACTGCTTAGGGCCGAATTTTCCACGGTATGCGCCCTGGATTGTTTTGCGTTGGAGTTCGGAGTAGGAGATTTCCTTTCCCAGAAACTCGTCCTGTAGCTTGATGGTGAGCCGATCGTTAAGCATGTTGATTTTGCTCTGGATGGAGACGGAAGGGTTTTGCCGCAGATAATCCAGGATGGCGTCCTCGGACAGAAGCTGAATCACTTCCCCGGGACGGGGCGGTTTTTGGCCGGTTTTGTCTACTATAATGGTGCGTCCGTTTATGATCTCCTCCGCAAATGCCCTGCGGTCCAGCAGAACGGAGCTAAGGGGGATGGTTTCCCGCTCCAGCCGCAGGCAGAAGTCTTCCAGGTTATGAAACCAGCCCAGGGTGCCTTTCACCGCGTCTTCCTGGCGCATCTGATCTGCGCTTAAAATCCGGTATTTTTTATCATCCCAGTCCTCGTACAGGAGCCGTACAAAAAGCTGTTCCATGGTCATCTGCCGGATTCCGTACACATCCAGGTCAGGCAGCACGCCGGTGATGTAGTTAAGCAAAATCCGGTTGCTTCCTACAATATAAAAATCCTCCGGCTTGAAGCGCTCCTGGTAATTATAAAGGATAAAGGAGATCCGGTGCATTGCCACGGTGGTTTTGCCCGAGCCTGCCACGCCCTGGACGATCAGACTGTGATAGGGGGACTTGCGGATAATATCGTTCTGCTCTTTTTGGATGGTGGCGATGATCTCCCCCAGCACAGCCTGCTTGTTCCGGGCAAGGTATTTGGTCAGAAGATCGTCATTGGCAACCACTTCTGTGTCATAAAAATCGAGGAGCCTGCCATCCTCAATCTCGTAGGTTCTTTTCAGCTTCAGGTCGATTTTGACAGGTGTACCTGAGGGGGAGGGATAGCTGCATTTGCCAAGGCCGTTTTCATAGTAGGCGTTTGCCACCGGAGCCCGCCAGTCGATGACCATCTGATGGGTGGTATCCCTGGAAATGCCGCCCCGTCCGATGTAAAGGTCTTCCTCCTTGCCAAGTTCCTCGTCCCGGAAGGCAATCCTGCCGAAATAGGGTTTGCTTAAGGCCTTTTCATTTCTGGCAAGGGCCCGCTTCATGTGGTCGTGGAGCGTAATGGTGTTGTTCAGGATGATGTAGACCTCCGCATCATTGTCGTGGTAATGATCCAGCATCTCATCAATATCCGCCTGCATTTTGTCCACTTCCCTTCCGTAGCTCTCCACATTGCTGCGGACTACGGCAAGGGTCTTCTCAAGATGTGCTTCTTCGTCCTGCCGGGACATGGGTTGGTTACTCATTGAGATCATCTCCTTTCGTGCTGCTTCATAGGGTGCTATTTTATTTTATCGAAAAGTAAAAAAAATACTAGACTTTATTTTCAGAATGTGATAAGCTAGACAATGAAGTGTGGGTAAAAACCGCACTTTTTTTGCGTTAAGGCCTCATTGCTTTTTCGGGGGGAAACGGATATACTGGAAACAGAGAGAAGGCAGGCCGTGTTGAGTAAAAAAGGGGGATTTCTATGTCCAGGACCATTGGTATCGGCAGACAGGATTTTGAAAAGATAAGAGTGAATCTCCCATGCAGGAGGCCTGGATGAACGGCTACTGGGATGAGATCGTCGCCTTTATCAGAAGCCTGTTTAATGCTACCTTCAAGACGAATCCTTATTCGAAGCGTTGGATGAATTTGGGTTGTCAGACCGGAGAAATCAGGTAAAGGACTGGTACGACGGATTTACATTCGGGGACAGGAACGAAATCTATAATCCTTGGTCAATCATTAATTTCCTGGAGGAAAGAAAGGTAGAGGCGTACTGGGCAAACACCAGTACCAACGGCCTTGTAGGAAAGCTGATCAGGGAAGGAAAGCCGAATATCAAGCAGGATTTTGAAGCTCTCCTAAAGGGAGAAGTACTTCATGTGGAGATAGATGAGCAGATTGTTTATAACCATCTGGCAGGAAGAAAGAATGCCATATGGAGCCTTCTGCTTGCCAGCGGATACCTGAAGGCAGTGGGCAACATTTTTGTGGAGGAGACAGGGCGCACTTATTATGACCTTGCGCTGACCAATAAGGAAGTGCGGATTATGTTTGAAAAAATGGTGCAGGACTGGTTCTCACAGAGCGATAATTATAATGAATTTATCCGCGCGCTTCTGCTGAAGGATTTAAAGGCCATGAACCTCTATATGAACAGAGTGAGCGTAGAAATGTTCAGTTACTTTGACACGGGTAAAAAGCCTTCGGAGGAGGAACCGGAGCGATTTTATCACGGCTTTGTGCTGGGACTTATGGTGGAGCTCTCTGACCGGTATGTGATCACATCCAACCGGGAGAGCGGCTTCGGAAGGTATGATATTGTGCTAGAGCCGCGAATCCCTAATGGGGCTGCAAACGGCTCACTCCCAGGCAACGCTATCACAAATGACGCGATTATTATAGAGTTCAAAGTACAGGGGCCGGAGGAAAAGGAGCTTTCCGACACGGCAGAGGAGGCCCTGCGGCAGATCGAGGAAAAGAACTACGGGGCGGCTCTTGTGGCAAAGGGAATTCCCCGGGAGCGCATCCGCAAGTACGGGTTTGCATTTTGTGGAAAAAAGGTTTTGATCAGAGAAAAAGTAAATCTTTTCCACAATATATAAAAAAATCCTCCGTTTTGTCCGATAATATATACGTAGAAAAGGATTTCGAACCGAAAATATAAAAAATTGCACAACTGTTGTAACGAAAAGTCGGTTTTTTGTAACAGAGTTGCGGACAGAGGGAAAAGGCAGTTTTTCTTTTTCGGAAGCAGACAAACGGAGGTGTAAAATGAATACGGTATCTCAGGCAGAATATGTAGCGCAGACCAATGCGGCCTATGAAACATCCGGCGCTAAGAAGAAGCCGGCAAACTATGGCAGAACCATAGGAAATCCCCAGCTCAGCGAGGAAGGACAGAAGTATTACGAGGAATTAAAGAAGAAGTATTCCAACATGGACTTCATTCTTGTGAGCAAGGACATGAAGGAAACGGCCAAGGCACAGGCGGGAAGCTATGCAAATCCCAACCGGCTTGTGGTGCTGGTGGATGAAGAGAAGATAGAGAGGATGGCCACGGACGAGAATTTCCGCAGGCAGTATGAGGGAATCATTGCAAACGCTGCCGTAAAGCTCCCCCAGATGCAAAAGAGCGTGGGCAGTAACCCGGCGGTGAAGGGCTTTGGCATGCAGATCAACGATGGCGGCAACGCCTCCTTCTTTGCGGTGGTGGATAAATCCCTGGCAATGCAGAGGGAACGAATCCAGAAGAACAGGGAGAAAAAGGCGGAAGAGAAGAAGGCTGAGGCTAAGAAGGATGCCAAAACGGCGGCTGAGGAAAAGTTAAAGGAGAAACACGCCGGGAAAGCCGAGGATGAGGATTTAGTCACGGTGACGGCCTCTTCCATAGACGAGCTGATCAGAAAAATTAACGATATAACCTACGGAGCCGCAATACAGACAGACTTCGAAAGGGCAAGGGGACAGCATATAGACTTCAGATGGTAAGGGATTGTCCGGAAGCAATTTGTGGCAGACCCTGAGAAAACCGACTCAGGCAAGAGGCAGAAGAACCAGCTTTTGAGTGAGCGGCAATGCGTATTTTCAAAAGAGTTGATCTGATGAAAATACGCTTTTTCTATAGAATTTTGAAAAGAGAGGGCGGTAAGCGGGGAATTATTATGGAAGTAAATAATCATGTAAAGGCAGGGTATATGCCCGGCAGGGAAAAGAGGGCCAGTGGCTCCCAGGGAAAGGATTTTTCTGCAAAAATGTCAGACGTCCTTGCGCAGAAGGAAGAGAAGCAGGATGGGGCGGCGGAAAATCCCCTTCGGACGGCAGAAGAAATGATGAGGTTTATCCGTGAGAGAAAGCAGGAAATCTATGATAAGGTCCGAAAAGGGCAGACCGAGGTAAAGATTCGGATCGGGGCCCAGGAATATACCGAGAAAGAGTGGGATAAGCTGATCGAAAGCTTTGACGAGGCGGAGGATGACATCCGCAGGCAGCTTCAGGAGGCAAGAGAGCAGCAGAGGAAGGACAGGGAGAAGGATAAAGAAATCTGATTTCGCAGCCGCCTGCGGGGCGGCAGAACGGAGGTCAAAATGCAGGTATATGATTGCAGGGTAAATCATTTGGCGAATCCCCTGGGCTACCAGATCAAGGAGCCGGTGTTTTCCTGGAAGGTAGGGGGCGCAGCGGGTAAAAAGCAAAAAGCCGCAAGAATCCTGGTTTCCCTGAAGGAGGATTTCAGCGAGGCTGTGCTGGATACCGGATGGCGGGAGGATTTGGACTCTCTGGGAACCAGGATGGGACTGGCCGGGGAGGCAGGCCTTAGGCCTTATACCAGGTATTATTGGACGGTGCAGGTAAGGAGCGGGCAGGGCGAGGAGGCATCCGGGGAGCTCTGTTGGTTTGAAACCGCCAAAGAAAAGGAGCCCTGGGAGGCAAAGTGGATCGGATGCAGGAGTCAGGAAAAGAGGCATCCTGTTTTTTCAAAGGAGTTTGCCCTGTCCAAAGAAGTGGAGAAAGCCCGGCTTTACATCTGCGGGCTGGGGCTTTACGAGGCCTACATTAATGGAAGAAAAGCCGGGGATGAGCTGCTGACTCCCTACAGCAACAATTATCATGCGTGGCTGCAGTACCAGACCTATGACGTGACGGAGCTTTTGACGCAGGCGTCTGCGGCAGAGGAGCCCGAGGCCCAGAAGCCTTTGGCACAGGAGTCTGCCTCACGAAAGCAATCAGGGCAGGGGACTGCAGAGCTGGAGGTCTGGCTGGGCAACGGCTGGTACAAAGGAAGATTCAGCTATGACGACAGCACCGGAAAAGGCTATTACGGCGACGACTGGAAGCTGATCGCAGAACTTCGGGTGTCTTATGCGGACGGCAGCAGCCAGGTGTTTGGCACCGACGGGAGCTGGCAGATGAGGTTTGGCAATATTACGGACTCCAATCTCTATGACGGGGAGCATGTGGACGATACCCTGCCCCGGGAGGCCTTGCAGCAGGCAGAGCTTATGGAGGCGCCAGAGGCCCCTCTTTGTGCAAGGCTGAGCACGCCCGTAAGGGTGAGGGAGGAACTGCCCGCAGTAGAGCTGATCCGCACGCCTGCCGGGGAGACGGTGCTGGATTTGGGCCAGAACATTGCAGGGAGCTTTCGCCTGAGAGTGAAGGAGCCGGCGGGAACCCGTATCCGCCTGCAATTTGGCGAAATCCTCCAGCAGGGGAATTTCTACCGGGATAATCTTCGCTCGGCAAAGGCGGAATATACATATATTTCCGACGGAAGGGAGCATGTGCTGACGCCTCATTTTACCTTTTATGGTTACCGCTATGTGAAGGTGGAAGGGGTCTCCTGCCTGAAAAAGGAGGACTTTTCCGGGCTTGCGCTTTATTCTGAGCTTGTGCAGACGGGCTTTTTGACCACAGGAAATGCCTTGGTCAACCGGTTGATCTTAAATACCCAGTGGGGACAGAAGGGGAACTTTTTGGATGTGCCTACGGACTGCCCCCAGCGGGATGAGCGCATGGGGTGGACGGGGGATGCCCAGGTTTTTTCGGCTACGGCCTGCTATCAGATGGACAGCTATGCCTTTTTTAAAAAATACCTTTATGATATGGCCACGGAACAGCAGGCAGGGGAGGGACGGGTACCGGAGGTGGTGCCTTCTTTCGGACATGAGAACACTTCCTGCGCATGGGGAGATGCGGCCTGTGTGATTCCATGGAATCTGTACCGTTTTTATGGGGATAAGCAGATACTGGAGGAGCAGTATGGGAGCATGAAGGCCTGGGTGGACTACATGACCCGGGTGGACGGCGCGGACAATGGCTGGCGCAGGAGATTTCATTTCGGAGACTGGCTGGCTCTGGACGGGCCCGGCGGAATAGACGGTGTGATGGGCGGCACGGAGGCAGGGTTTATCGCCAGCACCTATTACCGCTACAGCACTCAGCTTCTGGCGAAAGCGGCCAGAGTCCTTGGAAAAGAGGAGGAGGCTTCCCGCTATGAGGCCTTGGCAGACAGAATCCTTGACGGCATCCGGCAGGAGTATTTTTCCCCTTTGGGACGGTGCTGTATCGATACCCAGACCGGGCTTTTGCTTACTCTGCGCCATGGGCTTTCGGTGAATCCAAAGAAGACGAAGGAAGCGCTGGTACAGAAGCTGAAGGACAACAACGGGATGCTCAAGACGGGCTTTGTGGGGACACCCCTTCTGTGCGAGGAGCTCACCCGCATGGGCAGAGCGGATATGGCCTATGACCTGCTTTTGAATGAAGAATATCCCGGCTGGCTTTATGAGGTGAAGCTGGGAGCTACCACCATCTGGGAGCGCTGGAACAGCGTGCTGGCCGACGGAAGCATTTCCTCCACAGGGATGAACAGCTTAAACCATTATGCATATGGTTCTATTGTGGAGTGGATTTATTCCCGGTGTGCCGGAATTTTGCAGGATGAGGCTCATCCGGGCTTTCGGCGGGTGATCTTCTGCCCGCAGGTGAGCCGGGAACTTGGCTGGGTGGACGCCCGGTATGATTCCGCCTCCGGAACATGGCGGAGCAGTTGGAGGATTTTGGATGAGAACCACTTAGAGGTGAAGGTGAGTGTGCCCTTCGGCTGCAGCGCAGAGCTTCTGCTGCCTCTTGCCCCGGAAAACCTCCGGGAGAGGGAGCCGGGCAATCCTGTGTTTGCCAATGTGAAGGATGGAAAAATCTATCTGGAAGCCGGGGAATACAGCATTTCCTACGAGACGGTCAAATCCATGGAAAAGCAGGAGCAGGAAGCGGCAAAATAAGCAGTATAGCCGTTTATAATACTTTTTACATAGATCAAGGAGGATGATGTGATGAGTATGATGGGAGTTGGCGGAGTCAGTGTGAGTAAGGCCATTGTGCGGAACAGGGATGGAAGCGTGGCCGGAACCATGGCATACCGCAAACCAGGAACAGGAAAAAAGAAAACGCTGAGGTACAGCTTCAAGCGAATATCCGGGCAGATTTTGTCCGCCAGGACACCCGGCGTGGCAAGGCGTGTGGTGACCAAAGCCCGCCATGAGGTGGTGAATCTTCTGAGGAAGAAGAACGGCGGTTATGACGAGGATGAACTGCGCCACGCCATTATCCACGCGGAGAGGATGGTCAGGATCGCCAAAAAGAAGATGCGGCACTTACAGGAAGAGCAGGATGTGAAGAAAAAGGGCGGCATCTGTGAGGCGGAGGTGGCGGAAAAGACCGAGGAAGCCGCTTCCACCGAAGAAAAACTGATGGAAGATTTAGGCGGAGAGGAAATCTTAAGCCAGGAAGAAATGAAAAAGCTCTTGCAGGAGTTTGAGGAAATCATGAAAGAGCTGGAGGAGAGCGGCGGCCTTGATCTGGAGGAGCTTATGCCCATCTCTTCAGAGGAAATGGATCCGGAGGACCTGGAACTTTTAAAGAAAAAGCACCGGGCCAAGGAGATGAAGGAGATCATGGAAGCGGATATGAAGTATCTGAAAGCCATGTTCAATAAGCTGGAAAGAGAGCGGCAGGAGGGGCTTGATTCCATTAAGAGCGACTTTGGCGCGAACGGATCTTCGGGCGGCCAGTCCAACGGGGTTTCCTTAGAGCTTGGCGGCGTGGTAGCCGCCCAAGGGGCGCAGCCCCTGACACAGATTACCGTCATGACAGAGGGCGGAAGCATTGACATTTCCCTGTAGTATGTGGGAAAATAGGAGAAGGAAAGGAGTATTGCAAAAAATGGATAAGGTAAAGCTGGGAATAATTGGAGTTGGAAACATGGGCTGCGGCCATATCGGAAACCTGTTAAAAGATCTGGTGCCGGAAATAGAACTTGTGGCTGTGGCGGATAACAGAGAGACAAGGAGAGCCTGGGCGAAGGAAAACCTGCCGGAGAGCATTGCTATTTTTGAGGATGGGGACAGCCTGATTGATTCGGGCGTCTGCGAGGCCGTGCTGATTGCCGTACCTCACTATGACCATCCGACTTTTGCGATCAAGGCTTTTGAGAAGGGCCTCCATGTGATGTGCGAGAAGCCGGCCGGGGTTTACACCAAGCAGGTGCGCGAGATGAATGAGGCGGCCGCAAAGACAGACAAGGTATTCGCAATGATGTTCAACCAGCGTACCAATCACTTGTACCGCAAGATGAAGGAGCTGGTGGAGAGTGGAAATTACGGAAAGATTAAGAGGGTAAACTGGATCATTACCGACTGGTACCGTACCCAGGCTTACTATAATTCCGGCGGCTGGAGGGCTACCTGGGCCGGAGAGGGCGGCGGCGTTCTGCTCAATCAGTGTCCCCACAACCTGGATTTACTGCAGTGGATCTGCGGACTGCCTGTGAAGGTTCAGGCTTTCTGCCACAATGGAAAATGGCATGATATTGAGGTGGAGGATGACGTGACGGCCTATCTGGAATTTGAGGGCGGGGCCACAGGAGTCTTTATCACAACCACGGCGGATGCCCCCGGAACCAACCGTTTTGAGATCACCATGGAAAAGGGCAAGCTGGTCTGCGAGAACGATGCCCTGACCTTATATGAGCTGGATGTCAACGAGAGAGAGCATTGCTTTACCAGCAAAGAAGGCTTTGCAAAGCCCACGGGTCATGAGATTAAGGTGGAGACGGACGGAGAAAACTTACAGCATGTAGGCGTTCTGCGGGCCTTTGCCGCAAATATCCTGCGGGGCGAGCCGTTGGTGGCAAGAGGGGAGGAAGGCATCAATGGGCTTACCCTTTCCAATGCCATGCATCTGTCAAGCTGGCTGGGAAGGCCGGTGGAAATTCCCTTTGACGAGGAGCTTTTCTTAGAGAAGCTGAATGAGCATCGGGCAAACTCCAGACTGAAGGAGAATGTGCAGGAGGTTACTTTCGACACGGAAGGAAGCTACGGGATCGGGAGTAAATAACAGTATATATAGTGAAGGGATGGTGCAAAGGTATGTCTGAAAAGGAACTTATTACAGTAACTATTGATAATTACATGAATCTTCAGCGTATCAAAAAAGCCAATGGCGATAGGGAAAATATAGAACTCGACTATCAGTTAAAAGGACTTGTCGCTAAATTATCCAGCTTTGGTGTAAACGTGGAGGATTTGACTCTTTGACAGGAATTAAATAAGATTGAACTATGGTTTCATCAAAGAGCCGGCCAATCAGGCCGGCTCTTTGGCGTACACCTTACAGCATCTGTGTGCCGCAGACAGTCGGAACAGCCCGGCGCGGCGTGTCAGGTATGACAAAACTTACACCCGGAGGGCGTGGCAGCGCAGCCTCCCAAGGCCGTTTCCCGAAGCTCATAGGGAATCCTTTTTCCAACATGGTACATGGTGTCCAGCATTTCGTCAAAGGAAATCATCTGGCGGATACCGGCAAGGGCAATCTCGGCTGCGGCAAGGGCGTTGGCAACGCCGGCGGCGTTCCGGTTCTGGCAGGGGTACTCCACCAGCCCTCCGACGGGGTCGCACACCAGCCCCAGCATGTTGATCAGGACGGTGGAGGCGGCGTCCAGACTTTGTGTGGGACTGCCGCCCATGAGCTCTACGGCAGCGGAAGCGGCCATGGCGGCGGCTACGCCAACCTCTGCCTGACATCCTCCGACCGCCCCTGCTACGGTGGCGTTGCGCATGGCAAGATAGCCGATAGCCCCGGCGTTAAAGAGGGCGTCAATCATTTGTCCGTCCGAAAAGGAATAGCTCTGCTGAAGAGAGAGCAGAAGGCCCGGCACGATGCCGGAGGAGCCTGCGGTGGGAGCGGCCACGATCACGCCCATAGAAGCATTGACCTCCAGCACGGCCATGGCGTAGGTGATGCCGCGGCTTAAAACGCTTCCGCAGACAGCGCCTTTCTTTTCAAAGTTGTCGCTTAACATTTTGGCCTGGCCTCCGATCAGCCCGCCCATGGAAGGAACAGAGCTTTTTAACGGGGCAAAGGCAGACTGACGCATAATTTCCAGAGCTTTTGCCATACGTGCACATACTTCCGGCATGGACATTTCTGCCATATCGCATTCACGCTGCTTCATAATTTCTGAAATAGGCTTTTGCTTCCTTTCGCATAAATTCAATAATTCCTGAGCATTTTTAAAATCTGTCATACCAAGGTTTCCTCCTTTTACAGGAAAAGCTAAAATTCTGTGCCGCTGCGGCTTAATTCTGGATCAGCATTACGTCATGGATGTGGGGATTGTCCCTCAGCCGGGAAGCGATGTCGTCGGGAAGCTTTCCGTCCGACTCCACAATCGTGTATGCCGTCTCCCCCTTTGACTCCCGGAAAATGCGCATAAAAGCAATGTTGACATTGTAATCTCCCAGGCATTTGGTGATGTGGGCCGCCACACCGGGCTTGTCCTGCTGAATAATGATGACGGCGTTATACTCTCCCGTAAAATCCACCTGCACCTGATTGATGCGCACGATCCTCACTTTTCCGCCGCCTGTGGACTCCCCCCTTACGCTCATCACCCTGCCGTCCTCATTTTCCATGCGGATGTCAACGGTGTTGGGATGGAGATCGGTGTTTGTGTCGTTTGGGATAAAAGAAAAGTCGATTCCCTTGGCGGCGGCAATGGAAAAGGAATCCCGGATTCGGATGTCGTCGGTGGAGAATCCCATAATTCCCCCAAGGAGGGCACGGTCCGTACCGTGGCCTCGGTAGGTTTTGGAAAAGGAACCGTAGAGGGTAAAGGTTACCTTTTTAAGGACTCCGTTATTCATTTTCTGGGCCAGATAAGCGATGGCGCAGGCTCCGGCAGTATGGGAGCTGGAAGGCCCTACCATGTTGGGGCCGATTACATCAAATACACTGATAAAAGACATAGTTTGTATCCTCGTTTCCCTGCAGTTTTTATTATATTACTCATTATTATCTGCTCCTTTTCTTATATTTTATCACGCCGCCCACATTTACTCAATCAGAAGCCACATGGTTCTGCCATGAATCCTATATATGCCGCACAAATTTAATTTGCCGGATTTTAGAATTATTATTTGGAAATAAGAGAGCATCTTTGTATAATAGAGATGCAGAGTTTTCTATGAGCCTTAAGCGCAGTGTGCAAAAGAGTGCAGGTCATAAGGGTTAAGGGCACCTTCCGTTTAACGGATGGTTCCTTTCTGCGACAGATCGTAAAGGAGGACAGAAAGAAATGAAAGAACTTAAATATCAGGGTACAGTGAAAAGATGGGACATGTTTGAGGTCGCACTTGAAGGGCCGAAAGAGGGAAATCCCTTTACGGAGCAGGAAGTAAGGGCAGAATTTTGCGGGGATCAGGAAACCGTTTCCTGCGATGGGTTTTATGACGGGGAAGGGATTTACAGGGTGAGATTTATGCCTTCCTTCGAGGGAGAGTATTCCTTTACGGTGTGCAGCAGCTTTGGAGAAGAACAGAGAGGCGCTTTCCGGGTGGAAGCGCCGGATGAGGGCTGCCACGGCCCTGTAAGGGTGGCGGATACCTGGCATTTTGCCTATGAGGACGGCACGCCTTATTATTCTGTGGGAACCACCTGCTATGTATGGCATCTGCAGTCTGCGCAACGGCAGAAGGAAACCCTGGAGACTCTTGAAAAAAGTGTTTTTAACAAGATCAGATTCTGCATCTTCCCCAAGCATTACGATTATAATCTGGGGGAGCCCCAAGGGTATCCCTATGAGGGGACACCGGTGGATTCCAGCAAAATAAACAGCGAAAATTTCTGGGACTATACCGGAGGGACAGAAGGGAACCACTGGGATTTTACAAGGTTTTGTCCGCAGTATTTCCAGCATATTGACCGCTGCATTGAAAAGCTGCAGGGATTGGGGATAGAGGCTGACCTGATCATCATGCACCCTTACGACAGATGGGGATTTTCGCGTATGAGTAAGGAGGCTGATACCCTGTATTACAACTACATCATTGCCAGGTTCAGCGCATACCGCAACGTCTGGTGGTCTCTGGCAAATGAGTATGATCTGATGCCTCAGAAGTCTTTGGAGGACTGGGAGGGGTATGCGGCTATTCTGGGCGAAAAAGACCCTTATCATCATCTCAGGTCTATTCACAACTGTATGAACCTGTACGATTTTCAGCGTCCATGGATTACCCACTGTAGTGTACAGAGGATTGACCTCTACAAAAGCGCGGAAACGGTAAGCGAGCTGCGACAGAGATTTCGGAAGCCGGTGGTGATGGATGAGATGGGTTACGAAGGGGACATTCAGCACGGATGGGGGAACTTAACCGGCGAGGAGATGGTGCGTAGATTCTGGGAGGCGGCCTGCCGGGGAGGATACCCGGGACATGGGGAGACCTATCTGAACAAAGAGAGCCTCTGGTGGTCCCACGGAGGAAAACTCTATGGAGAAAGCCACAAGAGATTTGCCTTTTTGCTGGAAATTATGAAGGAGACGCCGGGAGGCGGCCTAAAGCCCTGGGAGAGGGGCAGTTGGGACGAGGTGTGCGGGGTTCCCCAGAGAAGTCTTAAAATGACCGGGGACGCAGAGGATTATTATCTGTTTTATTACAGCTTTATGCGGCCTTCTTTCCGGGAATTTTATTTCGATGAGAAAAGCCGCTGGCAGGTACGGGTTCTGGATACCTGGAATATGACGATTGAGGAACGGGGGATTTTTCAGGGAAAATTCAGGGTGGGGCTTCCGGCCAGAGCATATATGGCGGTTCAGATCCGGAGAGTTTCTTAAAAATTCTTTCTTCCTTTCCTCCGTATAGGGTAATATTACTTACATATACTACCTTATTATGGAGGGATTTATATGAACAACAGGGCAATAACCGAAAAAGAAATTTCAGAGTTCGAGGCATTTTTAAGGGGACAGGAGAGAGAGGACGCCACCATCGAAAAGTATTTGAGGGAGGTGAGGTTCTTTGGCAGTTGGATGAAGGAACGGCCACTCACGAAGGAGGCTGTCATCGAATGGAAGGAGGGGCTGCAGAGGGAAGGCTACGCTCCGGCAACCGTCAATGCAAAACTCTCCGCCCTGAACGGTTTTTTCATGTTTATGGGATGGGAGGAGTACAGGGTAAAATTTCTGCGCATCCAGCGGCAGATGTTCCGCAAGCAGGCAAAGGAACTGACAAAGCAGGAATATGAGAATCTTCTTGGGACGGCCCGGAGGGAGGGGAGGGAAAGACTGGCGCTTTTGATGGAGACTATCTGTGCTACAGGAATCCGTGTCAGCGAGCTTTCCTATATTACGGCGGAGGCTGCAAGGCAGGGACGGACAGAGGTGTTGCTGAAGGGAAAGATACGGGTAATCCTTCTGCCGGGAAAGCTTTGCCGGAAACTGCTTAAGTATATGCAGGAGCAAAAAATAGACTCCGGAGAGATTTTTGTTACAAAAGGGGGAAAGGGGCTGTCAAGGAGGCAGATCTGGCGGGAGATGAAAGCGTTGTGTGAAAGGGCGGATGTGGAGAGCTCTAAGGTGTTTCCCCACAACCTGCGGCATTTATTCGCCACTTCTTTTTATAAGGTCTGCAAAGACATTGTGAAGCTGGCGGACGTGCTGGGACACAGTTCCGTGGAAACCACACGGATTTATTTATTCACTGCCGGGGAAGAGCATGCAAAACAGTTAGAACGGATGGAACTGGTAATATAGACGGAATCAATATTCTGTCCACAAACAGATGAAAGATTACATACTCTGAATTTATTATATCACGAACATTTCCGGAATGGCAATCTTATTTATGAATTTTGGGCACAGAACAGCAAGGCCGTTAAAAAATTTTTTTGCGGTCTTGTTGTTCTGTGTCCATTTTTCTTTAAACAGGCGGGAAAAAGGAAATTTCCTGTCTGAAATCCTGGAAAATTTGGGCGGAATTACCAAATATGGTAGTCAGAATATTGAGTCTGTCCACAGCTTTATACCCTTATAAGAATCGCGCCTGACAGAGCAGTGGGGAGGAGAGGCTCATGTCCGTAATAAAAAATGAAGAAACAATTACTCCGGAAAAGATCGAAGAATTTCTGGCATTTCTCGAGGAAAAGGGCCGGGGAGATTCTTCTTTGCAGAGCTACCGCAGGATTTTGACAGAGCTTTGCCGGTATCTGCCAGAGGAGAAAGTCATCGGAGAGGGCACAGGGCAGGAGTGGAAATCCCATCTGGAAAAGATGGGATTTCAGCCGGCAACGGTAAATACGCATATGTCGGTGTGGAACAGCTTTCTGCGCTTTTTGGGACGGCGGGAATGGCAGCTTGAGGATTTTAACCGGGAGAAGGAGAATGTACAGCCGCAGCTAAGCCGGGCAGAATACCTGCGGCTGTTATCTGCGGCGAAGCATCTGGGGAAGGAAAAGTCCTACCTTTTAATCAAAACCCTGGGGGGAGCCGGGATGCGGATTCAGGAGCTGCCCCAGCTCACCGTGGAGGCGGTTAAGCTGGGCGTGGTTGAACTGGAATATCACAATTCCCGCCAGAAACGGATGCTGCATCTGCCGGAGGGGCTGAAAGAAGAGCTGCTTGACTTCGCGAAGCGGGAGGGCAGAAGCCATGGCCCGGTATTCAGCTCGTCGGAGGGAATGCCTATGGCCCGATCCAGTGTCAACTATTTCATAAATATTGTATGTCACGACGCCCGGGTGGCGGAGGAAAAGGCGAATCCCAGATGTTTGTGGAAGATGTACCAGGAGACCTGCCGGGGAATCCGTGCAAATATAGCCGTGCTGATTGAGCAGTCCTACCAGAAAATCTTAGAGGATGAGCAGCTTGCTATGGGATGGAAAGAGAAATGAAAAATATTCAGGGAGGCCAGACTATGTGGAAGAGGACAAAGGAGAAGAGAGCGGAGGAAAGAGCCGGTGTTACAGACTCAAAGGCGGCTGAAAAAAGGTTCAGGCGGGCGATAGTGAACGGCGTTGTGATGACCCGCAAAGGAGTGTGGAAGAAATGGACTGCGGAGGTGTTGTTAGTCGTCCTGGCATCCGTGGCAATGTTCTTTTTTGGAAGGTATTTAAGCAGCGACGATCTGGAAGTAACCTTTTACCATCACTACTCTTCCAAGATCACGGGGACGGCAAACACCAGGCTGGTGGTTTTGTCGGATTTACATAACCGGGAATTCGGTTCGGGAAACCGGAACCTGATAAGGCAGATTGCGGACTTAAAACCTGACCTGATCATCATGGCGGGGGATATGGTCAACGCATGGGAGGATGATCTGGATGTGATTCTGAACCTGTGCAAGGAGCTGCTTAAGATCGCGCCCATTTATTACGGGCCGGGCAACCATGAGAATCATTTGTTCTATGAGAAGGGAAGCGATCTGGAAAGCCTTCTTACGGAAATGGGTGTCCATGTACTGGTAAACCGGGCGGAAGAGGTGACAATCCACAAAACTCCGTTTCTGATCGGAGGCCTTACCACGGATGTGGATGGGTATGAGGAATATGGAGCCGGGTTTATTGAGGAATATGAAAAGAGCAGAGATTTTAAGCTTCTCATTGCCCATTATCCCAGCCTTTATTATGAGGCACTGGCAGATACGAAAATTGATCTGGGGATTTGCGGCCACTTTCACGGCGGTCTGGTGCGGTTTCCCTTTGTAGGCGGCCTGTATCATGGGGACACAGGGCCTTTTCCCAAATACAGCGGGGGAATGTACCGATTGCCGCAGAGCACAATCTTCGTTTCCAGGGGGATGGAGGATCACAGCGGATTTCCAAGGATCAATAACAGGCCTGAGCTGGCTGTCATTGACATCAACGGGCGGCAGGAAACAGATAACTTTACGATGGAAAGGAGCATGATCATAAAATGATTCTGGTGAGTGCGGTAGCGCCGATATTGACGCTTGTTCTGGTTCTTCTATACATAATGCTGGCTTTACGTTTTTTCCAAATAAAATCAAAACTGCCTGTTCTGGGGCTGCGGGGCGGACTTAGCGGCCTGAACGGAAAAAGAAAGCGTCTGGCAATGCTGTGTCTTTTGTTTTTTCTGGCCTGCTATGGCGGGCGGCTGGCAGCGAAGGCCTGGTCGCCGGATATGCTGATGGTGTTTCACTATGAGGAGGCGGCCAGGGGACAAAACCCCAATGCCACCCGGTTTAACGAATCCAACATCCTCTCTGACCAGATTTTAGGGAAGGTCATTGAGAGGGGATGCCTGTCCATGAGTGTGGATCAGTTGTCGGATTTTTTGACCATAGCGACTCCCCTCGATGGGGAAAAGCTGGATATTTCCACGGAGTCGTCCCTGAAGATTTCCACAGAGTACTGGATACATTGTTCCGAAAAAGTTTCTCTGTATCATACCACTCCTAAGAGGGTACTGAATTTCCTGGCGGATGTATACTGGGAAGAATTTACGCGCAACTACGCGGAGAACGACGATGTGCTGGATTTGTCCTTTGACGGGTTGGAGGGGATGGAATATCTGGACGTGAAGAACTATCTGGAGATGCAGGCCAATAAGCTGAGAAATTATCTTCCCGGCTACAGCAGCGAGAGCAGCAGCTTCCGGGCGGACGGAAGTGAGGAGACTTTTGCGTCCCTGACGAAAAAGATCGACAATTTCATTGATATTGAGCTGGAGCGCTATGAGGCTTTTGTGTTGGAAAACGGTCTTTCTGCCAGCAGGAATACCTACCAGTCCCGGATGCAGTATGCCAACCGGCTTCTGGACACGGACCGGAAAAAGGATATGGCGGCCCATGACGTACGGATCGAGGCCATTGATATGTACAATTCCTTTATGACCCGTTTCGTGCTGATCCCCACCTATGACACGGAACAGGAATTTTATATGTCAAGGACAAAGGTGGGAGTGGATTATTTTGCGGACGAGGCAAAGGAGCTTCTGGAATCCGCCACAAAGCTGGTGGAGGAGATCGAACATAACAGCTACGTAAACGTACAGGTTGGGAAATCCCGGGCCTCCTCCGATGTCTATGCCCAGGCGGATCAAAGAATTGAAGAGCTGAATGCGGAGCTTATGAATCTGGCGGCCCAGAGCCGGGAGCTGTGCGATGCCTATGTGAGGGAAAAAAGGGACGGTTATATCCAGGTAAGCTTTGCGGCGCCCTCCCTGGCGGGCGGGGCGATGAGAGCCCTTTTTATGACGGCTCTGTTCGCCTTTGCAAAGGGGGCGCTGTATATCCTGGAGCCTTTCTACAGGGAGTACAGAAAGAGCCGCTCTGACGAACGCAAAAACAGAAAACGGATGGGAAGAAAGAAGAAAGTACAGAGGGAGGTATCCGCATGAAGGAGCTTGACGTTTTCCGGTATCTGAAAAAATACCGCACCATGATCATTTTACTGTCGATTCTGGCAGGGGTGTCCTTTTTTCTGATTGCCCAGCTTTATATCCAGCAGTATACGGCCGTCACCGTGATCGAATACACCGGTTCACGGGCATCCGAAGGCCTTTCGCCTGACGGAAGCGATATAGATACCTCTGAAATCTATGCGACGAACCTGGTCAGCCAGGCGATGAAGGCCCTGGGAATCGAGTATACGGAGGCAACCACGGACGATATACGGATGAATATCCAGGTGGAGCCCGTGATCACCGAGGAGGATCTCCAGGTACAGCAGTCCAAGCTGGAAAACGGAGAGAAGGACTATGAGTTTATCCCTACCCGTTTTGTAGTCTCCTTCAACTGCGGTGTGGGCAACGGCAAGGAGTATCCCCGCAAGGTGCTGAATCAGATCCTGCAGGAATACGCCGTCTATTATGGAAAGAACCATGTCAATACTTCCCTGGCGGCCAACCCGGTCAGCGACATTACCTCCAAGGGCTACGACTATCTGGAGATGGCGGAGGTCATGGACGCTACGCTGGAGAACATGATCGAGCACCTTTCAGATAAGGTAGAGTGGAACAGTGAATTCCGTTCCAGCAGAACCGGCCGCAGTTTTCAGGATCTGCAGGAAGAATTTGAGTTTATCAGGGAGGTGGAGGTGCGTCAGCTTCTCTCAGAGATCCTGGAGGGACGGGTCACGAAAGACCGGGATCTGCTTCTTGACAAATATAAGAACAGGAACAATAACCTGGAAATCTCCAACAGTGCGGCAGCCTTTGAGATCGACCGTATCCGCGGGATTATTGCTTCCTATGAAGACGCCATGGGGGAATTTAACGCCGGAGCTGCGTCCATTTCCGAGTCGGATCCCAATGGGGAGGATAAGCAGGCAAGCGCTCTGCAGAACAATGTGCTCCCGGATGTTTATGATGACTGGAACCGGGATGAGGACGGAAACTGGAATCCGGTTGACCGGACGGCGGAGTATGACCAGCTGCTGATCAAGTATATTGAGGACCGTACCCTTTATGAACAGAACCTGATTGAAAAGGAGTATAACAATTATATCCTCAGTGTGTTTAACAGGGCGCCTGCCGCGTCCTCAGAGACAGAGCAGGAGAAGATTCGGGAGGAGATCGGAAGCCTGGCGGAGAAAATCAACGCCCTGCAGTCAGTTTACTATGAGACGAATGATGAGTACAACGAGTATCTGGGGGCACGGAATATTGTGATGCTTTCCAGTGTACGGGTGACGGAGCGGTTCCCCATCATGATTTTTACCGTCCTGATCGTGATCATCTTTGGTGTGCTGGGCTGTGCCGGAGCGGCGCTCTTTGGCAGGATTGAGGATTTTATCGAGTACTACGCTTTTACAAGTAAGGTGGACGGACTTCCCAACCGGGCCAAGTGCGACCAGTTTATCGCCATCCGGGAGAGAAAGCCCATCCAGGAGGGCTTTGCCTGTATCGTATTTAAGATGGCGAACCTGCAGATGGAAAACGCCCGGCTGGGGCGTGAAGCCGGAGATAAGATGATCAAGGACTTTGTGGAGATTTTAACCTCGGTCTTTGCGCCCTCCGACAAAGTGTTTGTGGGCAACAACGGGGCGGGCCAGTATCTGATCTTTGCGGAAAATATGGAGGAGGAGCAGGTGAATGCAGCCCTTTTCCAGGTCAGTGTGGTTCTGATGGAAAAGGCTCAAAGCTGCGGCTATTTTATCGAGCTGCAAAGCGGCCATGCCTGTGCGGGGAAGGAGCAGTGCTTCTATATCCGTGAGCTTATATCCATCGCCATGAAGCGGGTGGGCGGCAAAGGAACAGGGAAGGAGCCGGAGCCAAAGACAGAATAAGAAGGAGGGCCGTGGCTTGGTCAGAGTCATTTATATCCTGCTGGCAACCGCAATGTTCTTCTGGCAGGACAACTATTTTCTGCTTGGGGATGTTCCATTCAGCCTGAAAAATCCCTGTGCGCTGGGGATTCTGTTTCTGGCGCTGTTAAACTTCATAGTGACGCCGAAGCCGGGACATACGATTGTCCTGGCCCGTCATACCCTGATCCAGGCGCTGCCCTGTCTGGTGCCGCTGTTCTTTTCCTCCATTATATGGGTGATCTCCGGGGCAGGCCAGGCTGCCATCACAAACGGTGTGAGCATGATAGTCTCCCAGCTTCTGGCAGTGTCTGTGGCGGCGGCTACGCTGTATCTGTTCGGGAGCAGGGGAGTCTGGTACTGTCTCGGCGCCATGTGCGGGGCGAACCTCCTTTTGGTTTTGAAGGTCATAGCGGAGGGAGGATTTTTAGCCTTTGTGCAGGAGTTTCTCACGCTTGTGGCAACCTTCAGCGCAGAAAACGGGCCTCTTATGCTGCAGCTTGAGATTAATGATCTGACCTTTGCGTTCGGACCTTTTTTGCTGTATCTGTTTTTGGAACGCAGGCAGGCCCGTCATCCTCTGCCCTGGCTGCTTGCAGTTTCTTTCCTGTTCCTTACCGGCCTTAAGCGGATTGCCGTTCCGGCCCTGGCCCTGGGATTGGTGGCAGCGCTGATCCTGCGGCTTTTGCCGGATAAGGCGGCCAGGCAGACGGCGCTGTGTATTGGCGCGGGGATGATGGCGGTGAGTTTTTTGTATATTGTAGGGATAAGAAGCGGCCTTTTTCTGTACCTGGAAAAGCGGCTGGGAATCAATACCATGGGGCGGGTGGCTATGTTTACCAATCTGGAACCATACTATGACATCAGTATCACCTATATGGGAAAGGGAACGGGATTTGAGCGTTTTGTGGACTGGGCCTCGGGGGTGGAATACAAGTTCCCCCAACGGACGCTGATGCCGATCCATAATGATTTTCTGCGTATGTACCTCAACGTGGGCTTTGTGGGTTACTGGGTCTGGATTTGGAGCTATCTGGTCACGCGGCTTCGTTACTTTTTTAAGAAGGGAGGGAAGGCGGCGGGAACCCTTTTCCTTGCCGTCTGTATTTACTGCTTTGTCCTTTATTCCACAGATAATACCATTTACTACTTCTATACCACCATAGCCTGTGCGCTGGTTCCCATGGCCTGCCATTTGGATGAGCAGGCAGAGACCGCCTATGAGAAGCGCTGCGGTCAGTGGAGCGGCGGCGTCCCGCAAAGAGCGGGAACAGGTTCCCGAATAGAAAAATAAGACAGGAGATGATCTGTGTTGAAAAGGAAAAAAACGAAGATCTGTTTCGCGGCATCTTCCGGAGGGCATCTGGATGAGCTTTTGATGCTGCGCCCCCTGATGGAGCGATATGAGAGCTTTCTGGTCACGGAGAAGACCTCCTTTGAGACAGCGGCAGCAGGGATCAGACGTTATCAGCTTTTGCAGGTGAACCGTTTGGAAAAGACCTGTATTCCCAGGCTGGTCATCAATGGCTTCTGCTCTCTGAAAATTTATTTGTGGGAAAGGCCGGATGTGGTGGTCTGCACCGGCGTTCTGGCGATGATCCCCTTGTGTCTTGTGTGCAAGGCCTTTGGGAAGAAGCTGATCTACATCGAGTCTTTCGCCAAGGTGAAAAGCCCTACCCGGACCGGGATACTTCTCTACCGGTTTGCGGACCGCTTCTATGTGCAGTGGCCCCAGATGCTGGAATGCTATCCGCAGGCAATTTACCGGGGAGGGATTTACTGAAATGGGAGGCTTGAGGGGAATAAAGCTTTCCGGGAGATAACGTTCAGAAAAAGAAAGGAACACGGTAAAAAGAATGATATTTGTGACGGTGGGTTCACAGAAATTTCAGTTTAACCGCCTTTTGGAAAAGGTGGATCAGATGGCCGGGGCCGGAGCTGTGGGAGAGGAGATTATCATGCAGACCGGGGCCGGGGATTATTTCCCCCGCAACTGCCGTTATCAGGCCTTTTATGACAGGGAACTGTTTATGGATATGGTGGAAAAGTGCAGCGTTCTCATCACCCACGGGGGAACGGGAACGATCGTGGATGCGGTGAAGAGGGGAAAGAAGACGATTGCGGTTCCGCGTCTGGTTTGCTATGGGGAACATGTGGATGACCATCAGCTCCAGCTGCTGGAACGGTTTCAGGAGATGAACTTAATCTATGCCTGTATGGAGCTGGAACATTTGCCACAGATGCTGCAGGAGATCAGAACCCATCGGTTTGACCGCTGGCAGTCCAATACGGATGCTTTTGTCGCAGCAATTGACGGTGATATTCAATCTCTGGCAGGAAATCGTTTGCACTTTTGAATAGGTGGAGGTGGCATTATGAAGGTTTTGGTGATCGGCCCCAGCGTGACCGGGGCGCCTGGAGGGATGGCTGTGGTCATCCGTGGAATCCGGGAAAGTGAGCTGTTAAACAGCGAATTTGAGATCGACATTTTCCCTTCCTATGTAGACGGGAACCTGGCCCTGCGGCTGGGGTATTCCGTTTTCGGGTATTTCCGATTTTTGCTCTGCTACAGGAAATACGATTTGTTTCATATTAATACTGCGGAGAAGGGAAGTACCTTTCGAAAAAATTTTTATCTTAAAAAAATAAAAAAGGCGGGAAAAAAGGCCATTGTACATATCCATGGGGCCAAGTATCTTGCCTTTTATGACTGTCTGGGCAGCCGGGGGAAACGGATTGTGGACGGATTTTTCCATCGGGCGGATCTGGTGCTTGCCCTCTCGGAGAGTTGGAGAAGGGAGCTGGAGTCCCGCCTTCGCATCAATACCTGCAGGACGCTGAATAACGGGGTTGATCCGGACGAATTTGCAGGGGCGGATACGGATGTGTGGGAATACCGGAACCATTTCCTGATGCTGGGACGGCTGGGGGTGCGAAAGGGAGTCTATGACCTGATCGGGGCCATGGAGCTTGCCCTGGGAGAGAATCCGGAGCTGAGGCTGTGCCTTGTAGGAGACGGGGAGGTGGAAAAGGTACGGGCGCTGGTGAAAGAAAAGGGGCTGGAAAAACAGATCACCGTGCCCGGCTGGGCAGGACGGGGAGAAAAGCTGGAGCTTCTAAGGGAGGCAGGGACGGTAGTGCTTCCTTCCTATTATGAAGGGCTCCCCATGGCGATCCTGGAGGGGATGGCGGCGGGGAAGGCCGTGATCAGTACGACGGCAGGCGCAATCCCGGAGGTGGTGGGCGAAGAAAACGGTATCCTGATAAAGCCGGGGGATGTGGCTGCCCTGGCACAGGCTCTTCTGCGCTGCAGCAGAGACAGGGAGCTGCTGCTTGGTATGTCCCGAAAAAACAGGGAGAGAGCGGAACACGTGTTCAGTATCAGGCGTATGCATGAACAGTTGGCGGATTATTACAGACAGGTGATGGGGTGAGGACAGTGGAAGAAAAACCATTGATCAGCGTGGTGGTGCCGGTGTACAATGCGGCGCCCTATCTGGAACGGTGTTTTGCGTCGATCCAGGCGCAGACCTGGAAGAATCTGGAGGTCATTGCGGTGGATGATGGTTCCTCTGATGGCAGCGGTGGGCTGTGCGATGCCTTTGCAAAGCGGGATGAGAGGGTGAGAACGGTGCATTTCCAAAAGAACCGGGGGCCTTCTGCGGCCCGGAACGAGGGGATTCGTCAGGCCCGGGGCAGATTTCTCTCTTTTGTGGACGCGGACGATCATATCGAGCCCGGGCTGCTGGAGCGGCTCTACAACAATCTGAGCGAAAATAAAGCGGACGTGAGCATATGCGGAGCTGACGGGATCCGCATAGAGGGCGGGCCGGCCGGGGTATTTTCGGGAAGAGAGGCCAGGGGTGCGCTTGCAAGGGGTGTGCCCTTTAACCATGTCCCATGGGGAAAACTCTGCGCCGCGGAGGCTGTCAGGCAATGTCCTTTTGACGAAGGGATTTATTACAGCGAGGATCTAATGTTTTTATATTCTCTTTTCGGAAAAATCCGGAGGGTGAGCTATTTCCCGAAGAAGCTGTATCACTATGGGGACCGGGAGGGCAGTCAGGTACACAGCGGGGTAAGCGGACGGAAAATGACCGCTCTTCTGGTCCATGACCGGATCTGCAAAGATGCCGCCCGGACATGTCCGGAATGCCTTGAGGATTTCAGGAATCTGGCGCTGGATACCAATCTGCGTCTGGCAATCCAGGCAGTAAAGACGGATCCGAAGGGGGCGTTTCCCTATTTGAAAAGGCTTCAGGAAAATACCCGCCGTCATTTCAGCCGGGAGGCCTTTGCCCGGTTTTGGGACAAAAAGGACAGGGCGGCGGTGCTTGCCCTGTATGGAAACGTTCCGCTCTTTTGGGGCCTTTTGGCCCTGTGGTATCAATTACAGAAAGGCAGAAAAGATGGATAAGAAAAATCCGCTGATCAACGTGGTGGTGCCTGTCTGCAATGTGGAGCCCTATCTGGATAAATGTCTGGATTCCATTGAGCGGCAGACCTGGAAGGAACTGGAGATTATAATTGTGAACGACGCCTCTTCGGATGGCAGCGGCCGTATCTGTGACATCCATGCCGGGCGGGATGAAAGGATTGAGGCAGTACACTTTCCTGTAAACAGAGGTTTGGCGGCAGCCAGAAATGAGGGGGTGAGCAGAGCCAGGGGGGAGTACCTGGCCTTTGTGGATTCCGACGACTATGTGGAGCCCTGGTTTTTGGAAAGGTTGTGGCTGAGTATGCGAAGGAGCGGGGCAGAGCTTGGTATTTGCGGTGTGGATGGATTTCCGGCAGGAGAGGTACCGGGCACGGTCTTATCCTCCGGGGAGATTGTCCGCTGTATGATCCGCCGCAGCCCCTTTCTCTGGAATGCCTGGGGGAAGCTTTATCCCACGGAGGTTGTAAAACAGTATCCTTTTGACTCGCGCGCCTTGTGCTGTGAGGATCTTGTGTTTTTTTATCAGGTGCTGGGACGGACAAGGAGGGCGGGGTATGTGCCGGATAAGCTGTATCACTATGTTTACAGGGAAAAAAGCATTATAAACAACGGCGTTGATGAGAGAAGGTGTACGGTTCTCTCTGCCCTGGATGCGATCTGCAGGGACGCTTCTGCCCGCTGCCCGAAGCTGTGGCCCGGGTTTGAGCAGATCGCACTGGATACGGGGGCGCGGCTTGCCATGCAGGCGGTGGAGGGCGGCGTCCCAAAAGGGGAGCTTATCCGGTATCTGAAAAGGTTTTGCGACCATACCCGGCGGCATTTCCATCCCCAGGCGTTAAGGCTCTGTCCCTGCAAAAAAAGCCTGGCAGCCCAGGGGCTGCTGTGTGTGGGCTGGACTGCTTTTCTGGGGTTTGCCCTGGCATATAAGGCCGTCAAAAAGGTGAAAAAGGGAGTGTGGGGCTGATGGACAGGACGGGGTCTGTGGTGAGAAATTTCAAATTTACCGCGGCAAGCGAGCTGATTCTGGCCCTGCTTAAGTTTGTCTCCCGCCGGGTATTTGTCTTGCTTTTGGGGAAAGAGTATTTGGGGCTCAACGGCCTTTTTACGGACATTCTCTCCGTGCTGGCCCTGGCGGAGCTGGGATTCGGGGTGTCGATCACGTACAGTCTCTACCGTCCGGCGGCCCGGGGGGAGGAAGGCCT
>CAJTVL010000052.1 GCA_910579425.1 uncultured Lachnospiraceae bacterium
CCGCACGTCCGGTTCTGTGAGGGGCATACCCTGCAAGGGGTATGTCTACTTGACCCTCCTTTTTGAATTTTTGATTTTAGCACTTGCAATTCCTTACAAAGCATGGTAAACTATTTCTAGTCGGATATTAGACGCCGGCTATGATTTCGGTAAAATTCCCCTTTTACACTGAACGGGCTGGAGACGCTGTTTCCGCCCGTTCTTTTATTCACGGCAGGGCGCAGCAGAGAGCGGCGGAATGCGTTTTCCTGTCAGGGGGCAAGGTAAGATTGATTAAAGTGGGTATACTTATAGAAAACGACAAAATACAAAGATTTTTGCCGTTCACCATAATATCAATAGAAAATCACATGGAAGGAAGACAAGAACATGGGCAGAGAAGTAGAAAGCATAGGTGCATATCAGGTACTGGAGAGACGGAAAATCAGCGACTTGAATTCGGAGGGGTATGTGCTTTTGCACAAAAAGACGGGGGCGGCAGTGACCCTTCTTTTAAATGACGATGAAAATAAGGTGTTCTATATCGGTTTTCGCACGCCTCCCAAGGACAGTACGGGGGTGGCTCATATTCTGGAGCATTCGGTGCTGTGCGGTTCCAAGAATTTTCCGGTGAAGGATCCCTTTGTGGAACTGGCGAAGGGCTCCCTGAATACTTTTTTAAATGCAATGACCTATCCGGATAAGACCGTTTACCCGGTGGCAAGCTGTAATGACAAGGATTTTAAAAATCTGGTGCATGTGTATCTGGACGCGGTCTTTTATCCCAATATTTACAGGGAAGAGAAGATTTTCCGGCAGGAGGGCTGGCACTATGAGATGGAGAGCTTAGAGGACGAGCTTACCGTTAACGGTGTGGTTTACAATGAAATGAAGGGAGCCTTTTCCTCGCCGGACGATGTGGTGGAGAGGGAGATTATGAATTCCCTTTATCCTGACATCACCTATGGGCTGGAGTCGGGAGGGGACCCGGATGAGATCCCGGAGCTGACCTATGAGGAATTTCTTGCCTTCCACCAGAAGTATTATCATCCCTCCAACAGCTATATTTATCTGTATGGCAATTTTGACGCGGCGGAGTACCTTACTTTTCTGGATGAAGAGTATCTTGCGGATTTTGAGGCTCTTAACGTAGATTCTGAAGTGGGTCTTCAAAAGCCTTTTGAAGCGCCAAGAGAGCTGGTAAAGCAATACCCTGTGATGGAAGAGGATCCGGTGGAGGAGAACGCCTATCTGGCTTACAATGTTTCCATGGGAAACAGTCTGGACAAAAAGCTTTATGTGGCAATGGAAGTGCTGGACTATGTGCTTTGCTCCGCACCGGGGGCGCCGGTGAAGCAGGCGCTGATCGACAGAGGGATCGGCAAGGATGTGTACAGCTCCATGGAAAACGGCATCTACCAGCCCTATTTTTCTGTTGTGGCCAAGAATGCCGGGGAGACCAGGAAAGACGAATTTGTAGCGGTGATCGAGGAGGTTCTCTCCAAAGCGGCGAAAGAGGGCCTGGATCGCAAGGCGCTTACCGCGGCCATCAATTATTTTGAATTCAAATACAGAGAAGCGGATTACGGCCCTTACCCCAAGGGGCTGATGCTGGGCTTACAGGCTCTTGACAGTTGGCTTTATGATAAGCGGCAGCCTTTTATGCATATCGAGGCCAACGAAACCTTTCAGGAGCTGAGAGACTCCATAGAGACAGGATATTTTGAGGAGCTGATCCGCAGTTGTATGCTGGAAAACCCTCACAAGGCTTATCTGACGGTCAGACCTGTGCCGGGGCTTACCACCCAAAAGGACAGGGCTCTTGCAAAAAAGCTTGGCGCGCTGAAGGAAACCCTTTCCGAGGACCGGCGCAGGGAGATCGTGGAGGGGACAAAGGCGCTGCGCGCCTACCAGGAAGAGCCGGACAGCCCGGAGGCTTTAAGGACCATTCCCCTTCTGAAAAGAGAGGATATGAAAAAAGAGGCGGCCGCCTATGTAAACGAAGTGCGCAGTGCGGACGAAACCACCATCCTTTTCCATGATATTTTTACCAACGGGATCGGCTATCTGAATCTGGTTTTTGACCTTGGCAGGGTGCCGGAGCGGCTGTTTCCCTATGTGGGCATTTTGAAAAGTGTGCTTACCATGGTGGATACGGAGCATTTCGGCTATGGGGAGTTGTTTAACGAAGTGAATCTCCATACCGGCGGGATCCGGGTGAGCGCCAACACCTACACCAATGCGGGGGACATGAAGAAATACAAGGCCACGCTGGAAATACGTTCCAAAGCCCTTTACGGGAAAAGGGACAAGGCTCTGGAGCTGATGAAGGAAATCCTTTTAACCTCCAGGTTTGAAGATACCAAGCGTTTATATGAGATTATTGCGGAGACAAAATCCAGAATGCAGGCCACCATGATCAGCGCGGGACATTCCGTGGCGCTGATCCGGGGATTGAGCTATTTCTCGCCTACGGCGGCTGTTTCGGAGCAGATCAGCGGAATACCCCAGTACCGGCTGCTGGAAGAGCTGGAAAAGAATTTTGAAGCCAAAAAAGAAGAGTTGGTGAAAAATCTAAAGGAACTCTGCAGGATCATTTTCCGTCCGGAAAACCTGCTGGTGGATTACACTGCCACTGAAGAGGGGTATCCGGGACTGGAGCAGGCCGTGTGTGAGTTTAAAGCGGCTTTGTACACCGCAGAGATCGGGGAGGAGGGCTATCGGCCCAGGCTCTCTAAGAAGAACGAGGCCTTTCTGACGGCAGGCCAGGTGCAGTATGTGTGCCGTACAGGGAATTTTGTGGATCAAGGGCTTGCCTATACCGGTGCGCTGAAAGTTCTCAAAGTGATGATGGGAATGGATTATCTGTGGAACCGGATCAGGGTAAAAGGCGGTGCCTACGGCTGTATGTGCGGTTTTTATAAGAACGGGGACGGCTATTTTGTCTCCTACCGGGATCCCAATCTGGAAAAGACCATTGACGTCTATGAGCAGGCGGCAGAATATATTAAAAATACCCGGCTCGACGAGCGGACGGTGACACAGTTCATCATCGGGGCGGTCAGCGAACTGGACACGCCTATGACCCCGGCAGCTAAGGGGCTTTACTCCCTGGGCGGGTATCTGACAGGCCTTTCCATGGAGCGGGTACAGCAGGAGCGGGATGAACTGCTTGCCACTACCGGAGAGACCATCCGAGGGCTTTCCCGTTATGTGGAGGCTTTTATGGAAGGCAACAACCTTTGTGTGGTGGGAAACGGTGAAAAGCTTAAGGAAAGCAGCGCCCTGTTTATGAATTTGGACCAGCTTTTCCACAATTGAGTGAAAATACCTAAAATCCCATAAATATCTAAGGAACCATTCGTATCATTGTCAGAACTAAAAAGTTTTGTTACAGGGAGGTAGTGGTATGAAAAAATGGAATCTGGTTCTGAAAAGGCAAAAAACAATGGGGCAGGCCCTTGCAATCCTGGTGACGGCAGGGCTTGCGCTCACCGGCTGCGGCTCATCCAAGAGCTATTCCTACGAAGCGACGAACACGGCCGCGGAAGCGCCTGCGGCAGCAGGACAGGGCTATGACAGCGGCGGTTATTTGGGAGACGGGGGTTACATGGACGAAGCGGCTGCCGTGACGGAGGAGGCCGTGGCAGAAGAGGGAAAAGGCGAACTGTCGGAGTTTGACGATTACGCCCGGGAGGATGCCGGAGCCGAAACGCCAAAGGCTCAGGACAGCGCCCGTAAGCTGATCAGGAATGTAAATCTGGAGGCGGAGACGGAAAATTTCGACGAGCTGCTGAAAGACGTGCGAAGAAGGACGGAGCAGCTCGGGGGCTACATAGAGGAGAGTTATACTTATAACGGCAGCAGCTACAGTGGGAACCGTCTGCGAAATGCCAATCTCACCATCCGTGTGCCGGCAGAGCATCTGGACGAATTCCTGGAGAATGTGGCGCAGGTTTCCAATGTCATCAGCCGCAACGAAAGCGTAACCGATGTAACCCTTCAGTATGTGGATCTGGAGAGTCACAAAAAAGCGTTGCTGGCGGAGCAGGAGAGACTTCTTGCACTGCTGGAAAAGGCGGAGAGCATTGAGGACATCATCAAGCTGGAGGAGAGACTTTCCCAGGTGCGCTATCAGTTGGAAAGTATGGAGTCCCAGCTCCGGGTACTGGAGAATCAGGTTTCCTACAGCACGGTTTATCTGTATATTAACGAGGTGGTGAAGCTGACGCCGGTGAAGGAACAAAGCGTGTGGGAGAAGATTTCCACCGGATTTGTAAACAGCCTTTATGATGTGGGAAACACAGCGGCGGACTTCGGGATCGGATTTCTGATTGATCTGCCCTATCTTCTTGTGTGGGTATTAATTATTGCAGTTGCGGCTGTGATTGTGAGATTGATTCTGAGGCAGGTCAGAAGAAAACACCCGGAAAAGAAGGAGAGTATCTCTCTGAAGCAGAGATGGAAAGAAAGAAGGAGTAAAAAAGAAAATGAATGACCAGTATAAGTCCGGCTTTGCGGCATTGATCGGAAGACCCAATGTGGGGAAATCCACCCTGATGAACGCTTTGATCGGCCAGAAGATTGCCATCACGTCAAATAAGCCCCAGACCACCAGGAACCGAATCCAGACGGTGTACACCTGCGAGGAGGGACAGATTGTTTTCGTGGACACGCCGGGAATCCATAAGTCCAAAAACCGGCTGGGGGATTATATGGTAAATGTGGCCCAAAGGAGTCTCAAGGAGGTGGACGTGATTCTGTATCTGGTGGAGCCCTCCGATTTTATCGGGCCGGGGGAGCGCCATATCATAGATCAGCTCCGCATTCTGCCCACGCCGGTGATATTGGTCATCAACAAAATTGATACGGTAAAAAGAGAGGAGCTTCTGGGTTTTATCGATACCTACCGCAGGGAGATGGAGTTTGCGGAGATCGTTCCGGTGTCGGCGTTAAAGAGCGATAACCTTAAGGAACTGATCAAATGCATCATGCTTTATCTCCCCTGCGGCCCGGCATTTTTTGACGAGGATACGGTGACGGATCAGCCGGAGAGGCAGATTGTTGCGGAGCTCATCCGGGAAAAGGCTCTGCGCAGGCTGGAGGAGGAGATTCCCCACGGGATTGCGGTCACCATTGAAAAGATGAAATGGCGCAGAAATATTGTGGAGATTGACGCAACCATCATTTGTGAGAAGAATTCCCATAAAGGAATTATCATCGGAAAACAGGGAGCCATGCTCAAAAAAATCGGCACGGATGCCCGCAGGGATATTGAAAATATGCTGGAAAAGCAGGTGAATCTTCAGCTTTGGGTGAAGGTGAAAAAGGACTGGCGGGACAGCGATTTCCTGCTCAAAAATTTTGGGTATAATCAGAGGGAGAACGAATAGAAAAAAGAAAAAAGTAAACCCTAATATCAAAAGCTGGAAGCTTTAAGCCGAAAGCTTTTGATTGTTAGGGGGCATAAGATGAGAACATCAAATTACTGGGAACAGTTTTTAAGTACGGGAAGAATCAAGGATTATCTGGCTTACCGGGAGGACGAAGGGGAGCCGGAACAAAGTGAGGGAGCGGGCAGGGGTGAGGGATCAGATCAGTGTTACAGGGATGATATTAAAAACGGAACCTGTGGGGGAATATGACAGGCGGGTAGTAATATTAACGAGGGAGAGGGGAAAGATAGCGGCCTTTGCAAGAGGCGCCCGCAAACAGGGCAGCAGGCTGCTTGCATCCACCAATCCCTTTTGTTTTGGGCAGTTTACGCTCTATGAGGGAAGGAGCGCTTACGGAATTACGGAGAGCAGCATCCGTAATTATTTCGAAGGCTTTCGGGAGGACTTTGAGGGCGCCTGCTACGGCATGTATTTTCTGGAGGTCATGGACTATTACACAAGAGAAAACAATGACGAGAAGGAAATGCTGGGGCTCCTTTACCAGTCCCTGCGGGCTCTTCTGCATCCGGGGCTGTCCAATGAACTGGTGCGGTACATATTTGAGATCAGGGCGATTGTCATTAACGGGGAATATCCGGGACTGCCTGTGAGAAAGACCCCCTATTTAGACTCCACGGTTTATGCCCTGGATTATATCGCGGGCTCTAAGCTGGAAAAGCTCTACACCTTTACGGTTACGGATCAGGTCCTTGGGGAGCTTGGAGAGATTGCCCTGCGCTACAGAAAGCGGTTTATGGACCGGAAAATGAAGAGTCTGGAAATTTTAGGTGAAATTCCATGTTGAAAAACAAAGGTAAGTCATATATAATGAGGAGATAAAATGGAGGGTGGAAAAAGACATGAGAATTTTGCGTAAGGCAGCAGTCGCTTTCCTGGCTTTGGGTTTGCTTTTCTTTACGGCCTGCGGCAGTGAAGAGGGCGAAAGCGGCGCGGCAATCTCCTTTACCAGGGAGGGGGAAGTCCGCGCGAAGATCAGAGAGAGCTTTGAGCAGAGCTATTATGATAAGGACGAGCTACAGCAGACCATATTAGGAGAGGTGGCAGACTATAACCGGACGGCGGGAGAAGATCGTATTTCCGTTGAGAAGGTGGAGGTTGAGGACGGCGTGGCAGAGGTTTTAATGACCTACGCGAAGGCGGCGGACTATGCTTCCTTTAATCAGGTGGTTTTCTTTCAGGGAACCGCGTCGGAGGCCGAGGCCGCCGGATTTGACCTGAACGTGGTGCTCTGCGGCGTTAAGGACGGAAACGAAACCGTGGGGAAATCGGATATTCTGGCCATGAAGGGTGTAAACCTGATCATCACGGATGAACAGGAAGGGATTGAATTAAACGGGAAGGCCCTTTATGTCAGCGATAATGTCACTGTTTCCCAGAATGCCGGGGAGCTGCGCATGGCAGGGGAAGAAAAAGAGCTGATTTATGTTATTTACAAATAAATAAGTATTTTTATGAGTGAGAGGAATGAAATTATGGAAAAAACAATGGAAAAAATCGTTGCATTGGCAAAAGCAAGAGGGTTTGTATATCCCGGCTCGGAGATTTACGGCGGACTTGCCAATTCATGGGACTATGGCAATTTGGGGGTAGAGCTTAAGAACAATATCAAACGGGCGTGGTGGCAGAAGTTTATCACGGAAAATCCTTATAATGTGGGAATTGACAGCGCTATTTTGATGAATCCCCAGACCTGGGTTGCATCCGGGCATCTGGGCAGCTTTTCCGACCCCCTGATGGACTGCCGGGAATGCCATGAGCGTTTCAGGGCGGATAAGCTGATCGAGGATTTTGCGGCCGAGAAGGAAATTGCTCTCGACGGCTCCATAGACGGCTGGAGCCAGGAAAAGATGAAGAATTTTATCACGGAACATAACGTACCCTGTCCTACCTGCGGAAAACATAACTTTACCGACATCCGTCAGTTTAACCTGATGTTCAAAACTTTCCAGGGGGTGACGGAGGACGCCAAGAATACGGTTTACTTAAGACCGGAAACGGCGCAGGGTATTTTTGTGAACTTTAAAAATGTACAGCGCACTTCCCGCAAAAAGATTCCCTTTGGAATCGGCCAGGTGGGCAAGTCTTTCCGGAACGAGATTACGCCCGGCAATTTTATTTTCCGTATCCGGGAATTTGAGCAGATGGAACTGGAGTTCTTCTGCGAGCCCGACACGGATCTGGAGTGGTTTGCGTACTGGAAACAGTTCTGTATCGACTGGCTTAAGGGCCTTGGCATGAAGGAAGAGGAGATGAGAGTCCGCGACCATGATCAGGAAGAGCTTTCCTTCTATTCCAAGGCAACCACGGACATTGAATTTTTATTTCCCTTTGGCTGGGGTGAGCTTTGGGGCATTGCGGACCGGACAGACTATGACCTGGGGCGGCATCAGGAAGTGTCGGGAGAAGATCTGACTTATTTTGATGACCAGAAAAATATCAGATATGTGCCTTATGTGATTGAGCCCTCCCTGGGGGCGGACAGAGTGTTGCTCGCATTTTTGTGCTCCGCCTATGACGAGGAGGAGCTGGAAGGGGGAGATATGCGGACGGTGCTTCATTTCCATCCCGCCATTGCACCGGTGAAGATCGGTGTCCTGCCTCTTTCCAAGAAGCTGGGCGAGGGCGCGGAAAAGATTTACGCGCAGCTCTCCAAAAAGTTTAACTGTGAGTACGACGACAGAGGCAATATCGGTAAGAGATACCGCCGTCAGGATGAGATCGGAACCCCTTTCTGTGTCACCTATGACTTTGATTCCGAGACGGACGGCTGCGTCACCGTCAGGTTCCGGGATTCCATGGAGCAGGAGAGAGTGGCAATCGCAGAGCTGGACGCTTACTTTGCAGAAAAAATGACATTTTAAGAAAAACAAACGCTGCCACGCTGTGCGAGTCAGCTTATTGTAACAAAAACGCTGCCGCGCTGTGCGGGCCAGCTTAATGAAACGATTCGGAAACCAACGGCCCGCATTCCCGCGGGAGTTGGTTTCTGTGGAAGAAAGGGACAGGTACAGAGAAATGAAACCATACGGCGTAAATGAACTGCGCAAAATGTTTTTGGAATTTTTTGAGAGTAAGGGGCATCTGGCAATGAAGAGTTTTTCCCTTGTGCCCCATAACGATAACAGTCTGCTTCTGATCAATTCAGGGATGGCGCCCTTAAAGCCATACTTTACCGGACAGGAGATCCCGCCCAGGAAAAGGGTGACGACCTGCCAGAAATGTATCCGTACCCCTGACATCGAAAATATCGGAAAGACAGCCAGACACGGCACCTTTTTTGAAATGCTGGGGAATTTCTCTTTCGGGGACTATTTCAAGCATGAGGCCATCGCCTGGACCTGGGAGTTTTTGACGGAGGTGGTAGGGCTTGACAAGGAGCGCCTTTATCCTTCCGTTTATGTGGAGGACGACGAGGCTTTCGAGATCTGGAATAAAGAGATCGGCATTCCCGCAGAGCGGATTTACCGTTTCGGCAAGGAGGATAATTTCTGGGAGCACGGCTCCGGCCCCTGCGGCCCCTGCTCGGAGGTCTATTATGACAGAGGGGAAAAGTACGGCTGCGGCAAGCCGGACTGTCAGGTGGGCTGCGACTGTGACCGCTACATTGAGGTCTGGAACAATGTGTTTACCCAGTTTGACAATGACGGTAAGGGAAACTACTGCGAACTGGAACAGAAGAACATCGACACCGGAATGGGATTGGAGCGTCTTGCCGCCGTGGTGCAGGATGTAGACTCCATCTTTGATATTGATACGATCTGTGCGCTGAGGAACAAGGTAAGCGAGATTTCTGGCAAGGAATACAACAGGGAATACAAATGGGATGTTTCCATCCGGATCATTACCGACCATATCCGTTCGGCCACCTTCATGATTTCCGACGGCATCATGCCCTCCAATGAGGGCAGAGGCTATGTGCTGCGCAGGATTATCCGCAGGGCGGCCCGCCACGGAAGGCTGCTTGGGATCACGGGAGAATTCCTTGCGGATTTGAGCAACACCGTGATTGAGGGCAACCGGGACGGATATCCGGAGCTGGAAGAGAAGAAGGCTTTTATCTTCAATGTGCTCACCCAGGAAGAAAATAAATTTAACAGAACCATAGACCAGGGCCTCAGCATTTTAAGCGAGCTGGAGGATGCCATGATCAAAGAAGGAAAAAAACAGCTTGCAGGGGCCGACGCTTTCCGGCTTTATGACACCTTTGGCTTCCCGCTGGATCTGACCATGGAGATTTTGGAAGAGAAGGGGCTCACCGTGGATCAGGAGGGCTTTGCCGCCGCCATGCAGGAGCAGAAGCAGAAGGCAAGAGCGGCCCGCAAGGTGACCAACTATATGGGGGCGGATGTGACGGTTTATGAGTCTATTGATCCTTCCGTTACCACGGAGTTTGTGGGATACGACCGTTTGATCCATGATTCCAGGATTACCGTGCTTACCACGGAGAGCGAATTGGTGGAGGCTCTGACGGACGCAGAAGTGGGAACCATAATCGTGGAGGAGACTCCTTTTTATGCAACCATGGGAGGACAGTGCGCCGATACGGGACTGATTACCTGTGCGGCCGGAGAATTCCGGGTGGAGGATACCGTAAAGCTTCTTGGAGGCAAGGTAGGCCACATCGGCAGGGTGACAAGGGGAATGTTCAAGACAGGGGATGAGGTAACTCTCAAGGTGAACGAAGCGGGGAGAGTGAATACCTGCAAGAACCACAGCGCCACCCATCTGCTTCAGAAGGCTCTGCGTACCGTTCTGGGAACGCATGTGGAGCAGGCCGGTTCCTTTGTAAACGGGGACAGGCTGCGGTTTGACTTTAATCATTTTTCCGCAATGACCGCGGACGAGATCAGCAGGGTAGAGGAAATTGTAAACGAAAAGATCGCCCAGGCGCTGCCTGTGGAGACAAAGGTGATGAGCCTTGAAGAGGCCAGAAAGACAGGGGCAATGGCTTTGTTCGGCGAGAAGTACGGGGAATCTGTCCGGGTGGTTCAGATGGGAGATTTTTCCACTGAACTCTGCGGCGGTACCCATGTGGAGAACACCGCCTCCATTATGCTCTTTAAGATTATTTCCGAAAGCGGCGTGGCGGCGGGAGTGCGAAGGATTGAAGCCCTCACAGGGGCAGGAGTGCTGGCATATTACAAAGGCATGGAGCAGCGGCTGCAGGAGGCGGCCTCCATCGTGAAGACTTCCCCCACAGAACTGACAGTAAGACTGGAGCATTTGATGACAGAGCTGCGCCGCCTGCGCAGCGAAAACGAATCTTTAAAGAGCAAGGCAGCCAGAGAAGCCTTAGGAGACGTGACAGACCAGGTAAAAGAAATCAAAGGGATCAGGCTTCTGGCCTCAAAGGCGGCAGATGTAGATATGAACGGACTGCGGGATCTGGGCGACCAGCTTAAGGAAAAGCTGGGAGAAGGCGTGGTTCTGCTGATTTCCGAAAAGGACGGCAGAGTGAATATGGTAGCCATGGCCACGGAGGAAGCCGTGAAAAAGGGCGCCCATGCCGGAAACCTGATCAAGGGAATTGCCTCCCTGGTGGGGGGCGGCGGCGGCGGACGACCCAATATGGCCCAGGCCGGAGGAAAGAACCCTGCCGGAATAGGCAACGCCCTTGCAGAGGCGGCTAAGGTTCTGGAGGGACAGATCAGAGGTTAATTTTCTGTGGATGACTGAGAAGTCTAAAATAAAGTTAGCGTGGATTTTTTTGAGGCTAGCCGGGAGTACAGCGTTGGAAGCTTCCTTCTCCCAGCGCAGCCTGCAGGCGAACCTCAAAAAAATATTCAAATTATATTGACGTAAGCTGATTTTGTGGTATAATTTCAGTTATGTATGTATAGTACAAATAGAAACCCAATCAGTCAATGTTGCTTGGAAGGGACTGAAGGGAGGTTAGGGTGTAGGATGTCAAACGTAATTGTTAAAGAAAATGAGACTTTGGACAGCGCATTACGTCGCTTTAAGAGAAGTTGTGCCAAGGCAGGAATCCAGCAGGAGATCCGCAAGCGTGAACATTATGAGAAGCCTAGCGTAAGACGTAAAAAGAAATCTGAAGCAGCAAGAAAACGTAAATACAACTAAGTTACTTAGCATGCAATGAAAGTCCTTGGTCTTCACAAGGACTTTCTTGTCTCATGGGAAATTCTTATTATAATTTTGTATAAGAAATGGTAGATTCTATGAAGGGGTTAGATGAATATGTGGACATGGAAGTTATTCGGCACAGATCTCTATCATCTGATCGCGGCTTTCATTGTATACAGCATAATGGGATGGCTGGTCGAATCCATTTATATGTCATTTTGTAATAGGAAATTGACGAATCGAGGTTTTGGAAGAGGCCCTTTCTGTCCGATTTACGGATTCGGAGGGGTTTTGGGGTATTTGATTTTACATCCTTTGAGCAACCATCTGGTTGGGCTGTATCTGGCAGGCGCGGTTCTCGCAACTATCTTTGAATATCTTGTAGGCAGGCTGATGCTTAAGTTATTCGGGGAAGTGTGGTGGGACTATAACGACAAGCCATGCAATTATAAGGGGATCATTTGTCTGGAAAGTACTGTTGCATGGGGGTTTTATGCAATCATTATCATTACTTTTTTACATAGCAGGATTCTGGATTTGATTGACCGGTTCGATACGGGCTGGGGAATCAGAGCCTGCAGAATGATTCTTTTCCTTGTGACAGTGGATTATCTGCTGAAGTTAATGCATATTTTTAACATCAGTCTGAAGGAACAGAGAGAAAAAATTGTGGACGCTTATCGGGCTTTTCGGATGAGGTGGTATTA
The DNA here is from genome assembly GCA_910579425.1 of uncultured Lachnospiraceae bacterium. Classification (GTDB taxonomy): domain Bacteria; phylum Bacillota; class Clostridia; order Lachnospirales; family Lachnospiraceae; genus Suilimivivens. The sequence goes on from CAJTVL010000052.1 coordinate 12,227, forward strand.
AAGCCGGCGTAATCGAAATTGTACGTGCATTTTAAAAACAAATAAAACATATCCATAGTAATAGAATACATAAGGGGAGAGTAATTACGTGAAGAAATATTTAAAGAAAACCCTGTGCTATGCGATGTGTTTTATTTTTGTGTTGATGATGCCCATAAAGGCATACGCCGCTCCCGAAGTGGAGGCACCTTCCTATATTTTAGTAGAGGCCTCTACAGGACAGATTATCTGTGAACAAAATGCTGCGGAGCGGCGCAGCCCTGCCAGTATCACTAAAATTATGACGCTGCTTGTGATTTTCGACCATTTAGGTACAGGAAGAGTGAAGCTTGAGAGTGAGGTAGTTACCAGCGCCTATGCCAAATCCATGGGAGGTTCCCAGGTCTTTTTGGAGGAGGGGGAGGTTCAGAGCCTGGAAACCATCATCAAGTGTATAGCAGTGGCCTCCGGAAATGATGCAAGCGTTGCGGCGGCGGAATTCATTGCGGGGAGCGAGGCAGAGTTTGTCAAGCTGATGAACCAGAGAGCGGAGGATATGGGGCTTACCGATACCCATTTTGAGGATTGCTGCGGTTTGAGTGAATCCGATAATCACTATACCTCCGCGAAAGATGTGGCGTTGATGTCCCGGGAGCTGATCACCAAATATCCCCAGGTTCTGGATTACACCGGAATCTGGATGGAGGACATCACTCACGAAACGCAGAAGGGAAGCAGCAATTTTACCTTATCCAGTACCAATAAGCTTCTTAAGATGTATGATTGGACCACCGGCCTTAAGACCGGCTCCACCAGCAAGGCTCTGTATTGTCTCTCGGCCACGGCAAGTAAGGATAATATAGATTTGATTGCGGTGGTAATGGCGTCTCCCACCAACAAAACCCGTTTTCAGGACGCCATGGCGCTTTTGAATTACGGCTACAGTGTCAGCGCTTTGTATGAGGATCCCAATGAAGATAAGCTGCCCTCTGTTCCGGTAAAGGGAGGCGTTCAGGAAGAGGCGGCGCTGATTTATCAGAAGCCCTTCCGCTACCTGGATATTAAGGGAAGCGATTTGAGCAGTATCGAAAAGTCCCTGTCTCTTCCACCACAGTTGGAGGCGCCTGTAAAGAGAGGAGATGCAGTAGGAGAAGCGGTCTATAAGCTGAACGGAGAGAGGATCGGCAGTGTTTCCATTCTTTCGGATGTGACTATAGAAAAGGCAAGATATAAGGATTATCTGATCAGGGTCTGGAGATTATTCTGCCGCCTGTAAAGAAAGGGCGTATAGATTGATTGTTTTGATTTGTCTGGCGGCGCTGGCGGTATTTTTTCTGCTGGTTATGGCTGTTGATTGTAATCGTTTTGTGGTAAGAACTTACAGATGCAGGATGAAGAACCTTAAGAAGGATGGCAGGGCCGTCCTTCTTTCTGACCTGCACGGCAAGTCCTTCGGAAAAGAGAATAAAAAGCTGCTGGCTGCGATCGACCGGCTTAACCCGGATATGATCTGGATTGCCGGGGATATGTATACCTGTGAAAAAGGGGCAGACCCTGATGCGGCGGCATCCTTTACAGAGAAGCTGGCAGAGAAATATCCGGTTTATTACGGCAACGGTAATCACGAGCAGAAAACCGGGATTTACCCTGAGGATTACGGAAATCTGTACCGGGATTATTTTGACAGGATGAAAAAAGCAGGGGTAAGGCATCTGGTCAATGAGAAAGTATACCTGCCGGAATTCAATATGGATATTTACGGCATGGAGATTGACCTTGATTATTACAAAAAGTTTCAATCCATAAGCATGGAAGGAGATTATCCGGACAGGCTTCTGGGAAAGCCTGATCAAACAAGGGCTACGGTTTTGATTGCGCACAATCCGGATTATTTTCCGGCTTATGCCGGGTGGGGAGCGGATCTTGTGGTATCTGGACACATCCATGGAGGCCTGATGCGTCTTCCCGTTCTTGGAGGAGCCATTTCCCCCTCTTTTAAGCTGTTTCCCCATTTTGACGGAGGGCAGTTTTGGGAAGGATGCAGTACTATGATTTTGAGCAGAGGGTTAGGAGCCCACACCCTTCCCATACGGATTTTTAATCCCGGAGAGCTGGTGTTAATTGAACTGAAAGGAGAGGGAAAATGGCAATCCCCGTAAAACTGCAGATTTTTGAAGGCCCCCTTGATCTTCTTTTACATCTCATAGAAAAAAATAAAGTAGATATTTATGATATTCCCATAGTGGAAATCACGGCACAGTATCTGGATTATATCAAGGCCATGGAAACCGAGGACATGAACGTGATGAGCGAATTTCTGGTGATGGCCGCCACTTTGCTGGAAATCAAGTGCAGGATGCTCCTTCCCAGAGAGGTGGATGAGGAAGGGGAGGAGATTGACCCCAGAGCGGAGCTGGTTCAAAAGCTGTTGGAATATAAAATGTATAAATACATGTCTTACGAGTTAAAGGACAGGCAGGTGGATGCGGCCAGAACTCTTTTCAGAGAAAAAAATCTTCCCAAAGAGGTGGCGGACTACCGTCCGCCTGTGGACTTGAAAGCTCTTTTGGGAGATGCGGATCTGGCAAAGCTTCAGTCCCTTTTCAAGATGGTAATGAAAAGACAGGAGGACAAGATCGACCCGGTCAGAAGCAGCTTCGGAAATATCGAGAAGGATGAAGTGGATATGGACGCAAAAACCACCTATGTGGAGGGCTTTATCCGGCTCCACAAAACCTTCAGCTTCCGGCAGCTTTTGGAAAAGCAGAAGAGCAAGATGGAAATCATCGTCACTTTCCTTGTGATATTGGAAATGATGAAGATGGGGAAAATTTCTATCGTGCAGGAAAATACCTTTGACGATATTATGATTACCACAAAAGAGTAACGGGAGGCGGAAATTTGAACAGGCAGAAGGAAAAAGCAATTTTAGAGGCAATTCTTTTTACCATGGGAGAATCGGTGGAGATCGAGCGTCTGGCAACAGTGATTGAGAAGGACCGGAAGTACACAAAAGAATTACTGCTGGAAATGAAAGAGGAATTTGAGAAGAAGGAGTGCGGGATTACTCTGATGGAGTTAGAGGAGTCCTTTCAGATGTGTACCAAGGCGGAGATGTATGAATATCTCATCAAGATTGCCAAAACGCCCCGCAAATATGTGCTTACGGATACTCTGTTGGAGACCCTGTCCATCGTCGCCTACAAGCAGCCGGTGACCAAGGCGGAAATCGAGAAGATCAGAGGGGTGAGCTGCGACCACGCGGTGAACAGGCTGGTGGAATTTGGCCTGATTATGGAGGTGGGCAGAATGGATGCTCCGGGGCGTCCCCTGTTTTTCGGTACCACAGAGGAATTTCTGCGCAGTTTTGGCGTGAAATCCTTAGAGGAGCTTCCGGAGCTGTCGGCAGTACAGATCGAGGAATTCAAAATCCAGGCAGAGCAGGAGGCCAGCCTGCAGTTGGATATTTGATTTTCCGTATCTGTTATTTCCCTGATTCGCGGACACGCTCTAAAGGCTGAAGCGCAGCAGAATCTGCTCCAGGCACCAGAAGAAGTCGATGGCGGGGATGTCGTCTGCAGCGACAATATATTCCACCTTGTACACCTGGCCGTCCACCAGGTATTTGATGCTGCCCACCTGGCTTCCGGCGCTGACAGGGGCGGTAAGAACATCTGCTATTTGGAGCTGCACATCGATTTTTTCGTCCTTATTCAGCAGAAATCCCATATCCCCGGCTTCTCCCCGGTCGATTGCAACGTCCGTATAAGCGGTGGAATCCAGTTCCCTGGTCTGGCCGTTTAAGACCTTTAAGGGCTTTAGCTTATTCTCATCATAAGCCGCCTCCGAAAGCTGGTGGTATTCAAAATTTTCCAGACCATAGTTCATAAGAGCTTTTGTATCGCTCCACTTATAGGTCTTGTTGTTTGGCCAGCCGCAGGCCAGAAGAGCCACCACATAGGTTCTCTCATCCCGGCGCAGCGCCCCGACATAACAATAGCCTGCGGAGCCGGTAAAGCCTGTTTTCCCCGAGAGGGCGCCTTCCATCATGGAGAGGAAGGCGTTGTGATTATTGCAGTGGAAGCTTCTGCCGCCGGAGGTTATGGCTGTGTCCTTTTTCAGGTAGTTCTCAAAGCTATAGGAGGGCGTACGGGTGATCGCCAGGAATTCTTCTTTTTTGGGTGAATCCGTAATGCAGTAGCTCATAATTCTGGCAAGGTCCGCGGCAGTGGTAGAGTGGGCCTTTACGCTGCCGTCTTCAGCGGACGCCGTGGCATCCAATCCGTTTGGAGTGATAAAAAAAGTGTCATAGCAGCCAATATCCCTGGCCTTTTGATTCATCATATCCGCGAAGGCCTCGGTGCTTCCCGCAATGTGCTCCGCAATCACCACGGCGGCGTCGTTGTGGGATTCCAGCATCAGGCTGTAGAGCAGATCCTCCAGTTTATAATATTCATTGGGGGAGACGCCAAGCTTTACCTTGGGCATACTGGCGGCATAGGAGGATACTATGGCATAATCCTCCAGGTTTCCGTATTCCAGCGCAAGGATACAGGTCATGATCTTGGTGGTGCTGGCCATGGGCATGATCTTTTCACTGTTTTTTTCATATAGAATGCGGCCGGAATCGGCGTCCATCAAAACCGCAGCCTGGGCATAGAGCTTTAAATCAGGGTCGCCCTCGGCTGCCTGGACGGGAAGGGCATAATTCGGGCCGGAAAAAAGGGTGAAAAACGATAGGAAAAGACTTATAAATAAGGCAAGGTTTTTTTTGAGATTGTTCATGTTTGTTTTCGTCCAAAGCGGAGGTTTTTCTTTATTTTATGTGTGGGAAACGGGAGAATATGCTTGATATAATGATGGGGATTGCGTAAACTGAGTGTAAAAGACAAAAAATAAAGGGAATCATGATTATGAAAAAGATACTGATCGTTTTAACAGGAGGAACCATAGGAAGCCAGGCGGAGGGAGAGTGCGTAAACGTGACGGATACTTCCCCCTATCGATTGCTTCGGCTTTACAAAGAAACCTATGGGCAAAAGGAAGCTGACGAAGAAGAGTTTGAAGTGATACAGCCCATGGCGATTCTAAGTGAAAATATGGATCTGGAGGCCTGGAGCCGCCTTTGCCGGGTGATGTGGGACATCCCCTGGGAAAAATATGCGGGAGTCATCGTAACCCACGGCTCCGACACCCTTTCCTATACGTCGGCGTTATTGGGGCTTTTGCTTGGCCATGTGGAGATACCGGTAGTGCTTACCGCCTCCAATTATCCATTGGGGGAGAAGGGGAGCAACGGACTTACCAACTTCCGCAGCGCGGTGGAGCTGATCCGCACCGGACTTCTCCGGGGCGTGTTTACCGTGTACCAGAACCGGAAAGGGGAAAATGTGGTGTATCTGGCCACCAGACTGACAGAAGCGGACGGGTATCTGGACCAGTTCGGGAGCTTTGGGGGCGTTGCTTTCGGGCGGATGGAAGAGGGAAGATTCCGCTATATTCCCAATGCCGTCAATCCGGGACTTTCTCAGCTCATGGAAAAACGCCTCCCGATTGCGGGGCATTGTCCTGAATTTAAGAAAAGCATTCTTTTCCTGCGGCCCTATCCCGGCTTCGACTATGAAACGGTTGACCTGTCAAAGAAACCGGCGGCGATTCTTCACGGCCTGCACCATTCCTCCACCGCCTGTGTGGAGGGCAAGACAGGCTCTCTTTTGTGGCTGCTGGAAAAATGCCAAAAGGCAAATATTCCGGTTTACGCGGCGTCCGTAAAGGATGCGGCGGGAAGGAATTATGAGTCTGCCAGAAAGCTTCTGGAAAAGGGAGCGATCCCTATGGAAAATATTTCCCCGGAGGCCGCCTATGCCAAGCTGCTTTTGCTTTACAATTTATATGAAGAGGATGCCGGAGGGCGGATGGGGGAGGTTTTTTATTTTGAGCATCTCCCAAAGAGTGTAAATATTTTGTAAATTTTGAAAACTTTGCTCTATGCGATTTGTGTCATTTGTGGTATACTTCTATAGACAAATTATGGGGATACTATGTCCCTGTGAATAAAGTTATGATTTATTTAATATAAAATGGAGGGCTGAAACATGAGTACTACTTCACAGGCGAGTCAAAGAATAACAGCTTTACTCGATGAAAACAGTTTCGTTGAAATTGGTGCGCAGGTATGTGCAAGAAGCACCGATTTTAATCTGAAACAGACCCAAACTCCTTCGGACGGTGTGATTACCGGCTATGGAGTCATAGGCGGCAGCCTCGTGTATGTATACAGCCAGGATGCCTCCGTGTTAAACGGCAGTGTAGGCGAAATGCATGCAAAGAAAATTGCAAACCTCTATGATCTGGCGCTGAAAACCAAGGCACCGGTGATTGGATTGATTGAATCCGCCGGATTGCGGCTCCAGGAGGCTACAGATGCGCTGAACGCATTTGGCGAGATCTACAAAAAACAGGCGCTCAGCTCCGGAGTGATTCCTCAGATTACGGCAATCTTCGGGACCTGCGGCGGCGGCCTTGCCCTGATCCCTACCCTGACGGATTTTACCTTTATGGAAGGCAAGAAGGCAAAGCTGTTTGTAAACGCACCCAACACCTTAGACGGTAACGAGATTGGCAGATGCGATACTTCCGCGGCGGCTTTCCAGAGCGAGGAAGCAGGGATTGTGGACGTGGCGGAGGATGAAGCTTCGGTTCTGTCCAAAGTTCGGGAGCTGATAGGCATGCTTCCCGCATGCAGCGAGGACGGCCCTTACTTTGAGGACTGCACAGATGATTTAAACCGCGCATGCGAGCAGATTGCAGGCTGTGTGGGAGATACATCCATTGCATTGTCCCAGCTTGCGGACGACGGCGTTGTGTTTGAAACCAAGGCTGCTTTTGCAAAAGAAATGGTAACTGCTTTTATCCGTTTAAACGGCGTGACCGTCGGCTGTGTGGCAAACCGCAGCGAGGTTTACGGCGAGGTTTACGGCGAGGAAGGAACGGTGACCGATAAGTTTGATCCGGTTCTGACTCCGGCAGGCTGTGAGAAAGCGGCAGATTTCGTTAATTTCTGCGATGCATTCAATATTCCGGTTCTTTCCCTTACCAATGTAAAGGGCTTTAAGGCGGATAAGTGCTCCGAGAAGAGAATCGCCAAAGCGGCGGCAAAGCTTACCTATGCATTTGCCAACGCCACGGTTCCCAAAGTAAACGTAGTCATCGGACAGGCATTTGGAAGCGCTTATGTAACCATGAACTCCAAGGCCATCGGCGCAGATATTACCATCGCCTGGCCGGATGCCAAAATCGGCACCATGGATGCCAAGCTGGCGGCCAAGATCCTCTGTGACGGACAGGGAGCGGATGCCATCGACGCATGTGCATCAGAATACGAGGCGCTGCAGACCAGCGCGCAGAGCGCGGCCAGGAGAGGATATGTAGATCAGATCGTGGAGCCGGAGGATACCAGAAAGTATGTGATCGGCGCTTTTGAGATGCTGCTTTCCAAGAAAGAAGACCGCCCTGCAAAGAAACATGGCACAGTTTAGAAAGGATGCTTACTTAATATGAAAAAATGGTTATTGATATTAGGTATGATTACCTGTATGCTTGGCCTGACCGCATGCGGCGCCGAGAAGGAGGCGGAAACGCCGGTATTATCCGAGGCGGAAGCAGATGAGCTGGGAAGGCAGATCGTGGAGGATGTGAACCAGTATGTGGTCATGGGGGCTCAGGCCCAGGCGCCGAACCAGCTGATTGCAGACGCTATCGCAAGCTGGGAATCCTCTGCAGACGATATGGGTGATTATGTGGAAGTGATCAGCACCACATCCGAGATTGACGGAGACGGCGGCGTGATCGATGTGAGAGTGAAAGGCTCTGTTCGTGGGGCAATCGTTGAGATTGTAATAGAAAAAGGCGCAATCACCAGTATTTCCACCAACGTGGAGTATACTTTCGGCGAGAAGATGGGAAAGGCAGCGCTTAATACCCTGCTTGGTATGGGAACCGTATTCTGCGTATTGATTCTCATCTCCTTTATCATCAGCCTCTTTGTATTTATACCGAAGATTCAGGATAAGTTCTCCAAAAAGTCTGTTGCAGTTCCTGCGGCTCCTGCACCTGTTGCAAGGCCCGTGGTTACCGAGGCGGCCGAGGAAGACTTAACCGACGACTTAGAGCTTGTTGCAGTTATTGCAGCGGCCGTTGCGGCAAGCGAGGGCGCGTCCTCCACAGACGGATTTGTGGTAAGGAGCATTAAGCGCAGCAAAAGGATCCAGAGAGCATAAAATTTACAGATTAAAAATTCAGGAGGATTTTAAAATGAAGAACTATACAATTACCGTAAATGGCAACGTATATGATGTAGTAGTAGAAGAGGGCGCCTCCAGCGGAGCACCTGCCCCTGCGGCTCCCAAGGCAGCGCCGAAGGCGGCTCCCAAAGCGGCCCCCGCAGCGGCTCCCAAGGCAGCCGGGGCAGGCAGCATCAGAGTAGAGGCCGGAGCAGCCGGTAAGGTTTTCAAGATTGAAGCGAGCGTAGGCCAGGCGCTGAAGGCCGGCGATGCCGTTGTAATCGTGGAAGCAATGAAGATGGAAATCCCTGTTGTGGCTCCTCAGGACGGTACAGTGGCAAGCATTGATGTAGCTGTCGGCGATGCTGTTGAGGCTGGCGCATTACTGGCAACTCTCAACTAATCCCATGGGGCGGTTCGCTTTCATGTGTGGTTATCTGTGTACCGGGAGACGGTACATGAGAGTTTACTGAGAAAATCAACAGGAGGTAAAAGAAATGGATTATATCGTAACTACACTGTCCAACCTGATCCATCAGACGGCTTTCTTCAATCTGACAGTCGGCAATTATCTGATGATCTTGGTGGCCTGTGTATTCCTTTATCTTGCGATTGCCAAAGGCTTTGAACCATTGCTTTTGACACCCATCGCATTCGGTATGCTGCTGGTGAATATCTATCCGGATATTATGATGAGCATTGAGGACTCAGCCAACGGTTCCGGCGGCTTACTGTATTATTTTTATCTCTTAGACGAATGGGCAATCCTTCCTTCCCTGATTTTTATGGGAGTAGGGGCTATGACAGACTTTGGTCCCCTGATTGCCAATCCTAAGAGCTTCTTGCTGGGAGCCGCAGCCCAGTTCGGTATCTTTGCGGCATATTTCGGAGCGATTGCAATGGGCTTTAATGACAAGGCTGCAGCCGCAATCTCCATCATCGGCGGTGCAGACGGCCCGACCTCCATTTTCCTTGCAGGAAAATTGGGTCAGACAGCTTTGCTTGGACCGATCGCAGTGGCGGCCTACTCCTATATGTCGCTGGTTCCTATTATCCAGCCGCCAATCATGAAGCTTTTAACCACAGAGCAGGAGAGGAAGATCAAGATGGGTCAGCTTCGCCCTGTTTCCAAATTGGAAAAGATCCTGTTCCCGATTGTCGTTACCATTGTGGTTTGTATGATCCTTCCCACCACGGCTCCCTTGGTAGGTATGCTGATGCTCGGTAACCTTTTCAGAGAGTCAGGCGTGGTAAGACAGCTTACAGATACCGCTTCCAATGCACTTATGTATATCGTGGTTATTCTGCTTGGTACTTCCGTAGGCGCTACCACAAGCGCAGAGGCATTCCTTAACTGGGATACGCTTAAGATCGTAGCCCTTGGTCTGATTGCTTTTGCCTTTGGTACGGCGGCAGGCGTTCTTTTTGGTAAGCTGATGTGCGTTGCCACGAAGGGCAAGGTGAATCCTTTGATCGGTTCTGCAGGCGTATCCGCAGTGCCTATGGCCGCCAGAGTTTCCCAGAAGGTAGGCGCGGAGGCTGATCCTACCAACTTCCTGCTGATGCATGCAATGGGACCTAACGTGGCAGGTGTGATCGGTACGGCTGTGGCAGCCGGTACCTTTATGGCAGTGTTTGGAGTTTTCTAAAAAGAGATCGGATGCCAGGCTTTCGCCGGGCGTCCGGATGCTGAATAAACTATAAATAGGAGGAATAAAAATGTCAGAACAGGCTAAAAAACCGGTTGGAATCATGGAAACCGTTCTGCGTGACGCGCATCAGTCTCTGATCGCTACCAGAATGCCTACCGAAATGATGCTTCCGATCGTTGAAAAGATGGATAAGGTTGGCTATCATGCAGTTGAGTGCTGGGGCGGCGCTACCTTTGACGCTTCCCTGCGTTTCCTGAAGGAAGATCCCTGGGACAGATTGAGAAAATTAAGAGACGGTTTCAAAAATACAAAGCTGCAGATGCTTTTCAGAGGCCAGAATATCTTAGGATACAGACCTTACGCAGACGACGTGGTGGACAGCTTCGTGGAGAAGTCCATTGCCAACGGTATTGATATTATCCGTATTTTTGACTGCTTGAACGATTTAAGAAACCTGCAGGAAGCAGTAAGCGCTACCAACAAGGTGAAGGCAAGAGAGGGCAGAGGCCATGCCCAGGTAGCTCTTTCCTACACCTTAGGCGATGCCTACACCATGGAGTACTGGATGAATATGGCCAAGAAGATCGAAGAAATGGGCGCAGACTCTATCTGTATCAAGGATATGGCAGGTCTTTTGGTTCCCTATAAGGCTTCCGAGATGATCTCAGCCATGAAATCCGCAACCAAGCTGCCGATACAGCTTCATACCCATTATACCTCTGGCGTTGCCAGCATGACCTACTTAAAGGCTGTTGAGGCAGGGGTGGATGTGATCGACTGTGCAATTTCTCCGTTTGCTTTGGGGACATCCCAGCCCGCTACGGAGGTTATGGTGGAGACCTTCAAGGGAACCCCTTACGATACCGGTTATGACCAGAGTCTTCTGGCCGAAATCGCGGACTACTTCAGGCCTTACAGAGACGAGTGCCTGGCAAGCGGCCTTCTCAATCCCAAGGTGATGGGCGTGGATATTAAGACTCTGCTGTATCAGGTTCCCGGCGGTATGCTTTCCAACATGGTGAGCCAGCTCAAGGAGCAGAATGCGGAAGATAAGTATTATGACGTGCTCAGGGAAATCCCTGAGGTTAGGAAGGACTTGGGCGAGCCTCCCCTTGTTACTCCGTCCTCCCAGATCGTTGGTACACAGGCAGTATTTAACGTGCTCATGGGCGAGAGATACAAGATGGCTACCAAAGAGACCAAGGCAGTGCTTCGCGGCGAGTATGGCCAGACAGTTAAGCCTATGAACCAGGAGATCATTGACAAGGTTATCCCCGGCGAGAAGAGAATTACCTGCCGCCCTGCGGATCTGATTGAGAATGAGATGGATAAGTTAGAGGCGGAGATGAAGGAATGGAAGCAGCAGGATGAGGACGTTCTGTCCTACGCTTTGTTCCCTCAGGTGGCAACTGACTTCTTCAAGTACCGTCAGGCACAGCAGGAAAAAGTAGATATGACCCAGGCAGATACCAAGAATGGAGCTTATCCGGTTTAATTATTTAAAAAGGTAAATAAAAAACCCCTTTCTCCGCAGAAGAAAGCAGAGAAAGGGGTTTTTGAAAGGAATGGTAAAGGGATGGAGAATAAGCGTTTTGCGCTGTTAATAGATGCGGATAATATTTCGGCTAAATACATCGGTGATATTTTGGAGGAGCTTTCTACCTATGGAATCACCACATACAAAAGGATCTACGGGGACTGGACCAGTACACAGGCAACCAAGTGGAAGAGTGAGCTGCTTGAAAATTCTGTAATTCCCGTGCAGCAGTTCAGTAATACGGTGGGGAAAAACGCTACGGATTCGACCCTGATCATAGACGCTATGGACATTCTTTACACCGGAAACGTGGAGGGCTTTTGTATCGTGTCCAGTGACAGTGATTTCACGCGTCTGGCCAGCCGGCTTCGGGAGTCCGGTATGGAAGTGATTGGTATGGGAGAAGAGAAAACGCCCCGCTCCTTCCGGGTGGCCTGCACCAGATTTGTAAACCTTGAAAATCTCGGGAATCAGGATGACGACGCCAAGGATGTGATCAAAGATAAGGATAATTCCATCAGCAGAGAGACCATTTACATTGCGATCACCAATATTATCAATGAGAACGAAAATAAGGGCAAAAGCGTGGAGCTGGCCGCAGTGGGGAACCGGCTTGTGAACATGTATCCGGATTTTGACGTGAGAAACTATGGCTACAGCCTGTTGTCAAAATTTGTGGAGGACGCCGGGTTATTCCTTTTGGAAAAGAAGCAAAACGTTATTACCATTTACCTGAAGGATAATGAGCAGTCACAGGAAGAGATCAGGAGCTATGTAAAGGATATTATCCATAAGGCCGGAAACCGCGGGATCGGAATCAGCGAGCTCAGCAACCGGGTCTATAGCAAGTGCAGCACCTTTAACGTGAAAGACTTCGGCTACAGCCAGTTTTCCAAGTTTGTGCAGGAGATTGGCGGCGTGGAGGTCTACCAGGACAAGAATGGAAGGAAGAGAGCACGCCGGGTGTGACTGTTACGTATGTTTCAGATATTTTCTTCTTTTTTAGAAGCTTTTGGGTCTTTGCCCGAAAGCTTTTTTTGTGTGGTGGGGAACTCTGCGGAGTGTGAGGTTTTCTGTTCCGCTTTACGGTTCTGATATTTCACCTTCATAAAGGAAATAATGTCGTTTTGATCCCGTGTGTCCAACAAAAGGTAGTAAAAAAGAAGTTTTCGCTCCTGACGGTTTAGAAACTTGAACTTTTTGCTGTTTTCCGGAGCATTGATGAACTCTAAAAAATGGGATAAATCTTCTGTCATATCATTCTGACCCGTCTCTGGTTGATGTACAAAATCCGAATTAATGTGGTATGTGACAACAAGCTCCAGAAAACTTTCCACAGGAACACCGTACAGCTTGGCAAGATTGTACAGTGAATTAACCGGTGGGGTAATCCTGCCGGTTTCATAGTGGGAGTAGGTTTGTCTGGTGATATTTAAGTGAGAAGCAACAAATTCCTGAGAATAGCTGCAGGATCTTCGTAAATCTTTGAGATATTGCTCTAAGGTTTTGTTAGCCATGTTTGCTCCCGTCTGTCTGTTCTGGTTCGTGTAAAATCAGGGAGGGAATATTTTTTAACCCTTATACCCCTTGCATGCTTAAAATATCGGCTATTATATATTTCTCAATTTTATAGCAAAAAATACTTGAAAATATAACATTAATAGCATATACTCATAAAAGAGCTATTAATAATAGCATTGCATCCATATATGATAGCATGGATAGCATGCTGATAGCTTTCCCATGGCGGTAAATCCGGAAAAAGAGATGAATTCCGGGCCGTAAAAAACAGATAGGAGGAAAGAATGATGAAAGCAAGTATCATCAAAAAAATGATGACTGGCGTATTGGCAGTTTCACTGGTGATGGCGCCGGTAATGAGTGTTGGAGCAACTACCATCACGCCCGGTGAATCTACCACAACAGTGGAAGAAATCCTTGCGTCAGGTACATCCGACACTTCAGAAAGCGTAACGGTTGCTGAAGTGCCTACCACCAGCACCGTTGCAGGAGTAAGGACAAGTACAGCAGGCATTTATCTTGCAACTTCTGTAAACGGAACGGCAGTAGTATCAGGAGTAGATGCTATTGCAGCAGGATATGGCCTGACAGGAAGCGAAAGACCTTACAGCAAGTTTTCCAATCTTGACCCTAAGAAAAGCCCTCTGGCCAAGGCTGCCATTGATTTAGCAGCGGCTTCCCAGGGTGCGACAGTGGGGCCGATGATCAATATCGAGCTTGGAAAGATGGCGGCCGGCAAGTACAGCCTTCTGCCTTCCGATGGCCCTGCGGTCAGAATTGCATTGGGACTCCCCAAAAACTTTGTAAAGCCTGACGCTACCTATGCGATGGTATGTGTACGTGCAGGCGGCGTTGTTACTATTTTGCCGGATGTTGATGATAATCCTAACACGATTACCTTTGACACCACTGGCGGCGCCGGCGCATATGCAATTATCAGATATTAATCAGCAATCCCTGAACACACTTGATAGGAAAATGGCGGTCAGAAATCAGATGATTCTGACCGTCATGAAAATAAGGCATTATGCAAAAGCTGAAAAAGGATCATATTGTCCTGGTTTTTATTATTTTAATTATTTTTTCCGTTTTTCAGTACGGTATTCAAAAAATTTACGGGTTCACCTTATATCCGGACGAATTTGGGTATTGGTCAAGTGCTGCGAATGCAGTGGGCTATGACTGGTCAGAAGCAGCCTCAATGGGGTCTTATTATTCTTACGGCTACAGTTTGATTTTGATACCGATTTTGAAGTTGTTTTCGGGTGGGGTGAGAGCGTATAGGGCGGCCATTGCCGTTAATATGCTGCTGATGTGTGCCAGCGTGCTTTTGCTCTGGAAAATATCTTTGAAGGTATTTCCACAGATGGAAAAAACGAAGAGAGAGTTTGCATGCGGAGTGGGAGTACTTTATCCGGCCTGGATTTTTTATATGCAGACTACTATGTCGGAAGCACTTTTGAATTTTTTGTTTATCCTAATCATCTATTTGTTTTTGATTTTCATTGAAAATCCGAGAGCAGTAACTGCAATGCTTTTGGCGGTTACGCTGATTTATATATATAGTGTGCATATGCGGACTGTTGGTCTGGTGATCGCATGTATGATGACCTGTGTCTTGTGGAACTTTACAAAAAGCGGAAGCAGAAAACAGCTTCTTATATTTGTGATGGTTTTGATGGCGGCAGGCTTCGTATCACTGCAGTTAAAAGAACATACGATTTTTGAGGTTTATACCCATGCCGAACAAAATAGTCTTGCAGTGAATGATTATGGAAGCCAGTGGCGGAAGTTCTCTGATCTATTGACCCCTCAGGGAAGCGCTCGGCTGATAGAGAGTATCCTTGGGAAGCTTTTTTACTTGGGAGTTTCAAGCTTTGGTATTTTTTACTGGGGAATTGGGTGGTGTGCCTGCAAAAGCGTTTCCCTTATCAAAGCTCTTCACAGGAAAGACAAGGTTTCCTATGAGCATTGGCTGGCCTTTTTCCTCTTTTGGGCATCGGTGGGGGAAGTGTTGATCAGCAGCATTTATATGTACCAGCCTTCCGGCATTGATGGTCTGATCTATGGACGATATACGGAACTGCTGATTCCGGCGATGCTTCTTTTGGGAATTGCTGTAATGGAAAGAAGCAGATTTTTGTTCCCGGTCACGTTACTGAACGGAGTAGTATCCGGAGGAGTCCTTCTGTTTCTTCTGGATGTGATTGAAAAGAGGAAGTTAAGGGGATTAAGAGGCTACCATATTGCCGGACTCAGTTATCTCATAGATGAAAGTAATTTAGATGAGATTCTTTTTTTCAGAAATACCTGGGTGCTTGGATTTGGAGTTATGCTGCTTGTGAGCATTTTTGTTTGGCTTGGAAAGCGATGGAATAATGGATGGCTCCTGGCAGGAGTATTGGTGATTGAAATTCTGGCCGGAATACAGATCAGCCATCACTATACCTACCGTGTCAACAATATTTTGTTTGAGAACCAGGTGATAGCGGAGATAAT
>CAJTVL010000053.1 GCA_910579425.1 uncultured Lachnospiraceae bacterium
AATTTGAGAACAGAACATTTGTTCTGCGCTGTGGGAAGTTTTCCTTTCAGAACTGCCTATAAAAAGTGGTAATTGACAACATAAATGGTTTGTGATAGTCTTATATTATATTTTTGCGATAGCTGAATGTAATACAAGAAGTAATGAGATCACGACACACATAAGCTGTCTTCTGTCGTTAGATAGAAGATGGCTTTTATTAACATGGGAATGGTTTGCAGAGCGCGGCAGCACCCGGGAATCAGAAAATATGGAGTTTGAGGAGGCAAAAGGATGAATAAAGGAAAATATTACATTACGACAGCGATTGCCTATACTTCGGGCAAACCTCATATCGGAAACAGTTATGAGATTGTACTGGCTGACAGTATTGCCAGGTTTAAGAGAAAAGACGGATACGACGTATATTTTCAGACGGGCACGGATGAGCACGGACAGAAGATTGAGCTCAAAGCCGGCGAGGAAGGCGTTACCCCCAGAGAATTTGTGGATAAGGTGGCGGGAACCATCAAAGAGTTGTGGGACTTGATGGATACCTCATATGACCGTTTTATCCGGACGACGGATGCGGATCATGAAAAACAGGTGCAGAAGATATTTAAGAAGCTTTATCAGCAGGGGGATATTTACAAGGGCGCTTATGAGGGGCTTTACTGCACGCCCTGCGAGTCATTCTGGACGGAGTCCCAGCTGGTGGACGGCAAATGCCCTGATTGCGGCAGGGAGGTGAAGCCGGCCAGGGAAGAAGCTTATTTTTTCAAAATGAGCAAGTATGCAGACCGGCTGATCGAGCACATAAATAATCATCCGGAATTTATTCAGCCCGTATCCCGCAAGAACGAGATGATGAATAATTTCCTTTTGCCGGGGCTGCAGGATCTGTGCGTTTCCAGAACCTCCTTTAAGTGGGGGATCCCGGTGGATTTTGACGACAAGCATGTGGTTTATGTGTGGCTGGATGCCCTGACAAACTATATTACGGGAATCGGCTATGAGTGCGATGGGCAAAGCTCCGAGCAGTATCATAAGCTGTGGCCTGCAGACCTGCATTTAATAGGCAAGGATATTATCCGTTTCCACACAATCTACTGGCCCATTTTCCTGATGGCCTTAGGGGAGCCGCTGCCTAAGCAGGTGTTCGGCCATCCCTGGCTTTTGCAGGGGGACGGCAAAATGAGCAAGTCCAAGGGCAATGTAATTTATGCCGACGATCTCGTGGATTTCTTCGGGGTGGATGCGGTGCGTTACTTTGTACTTCATGAAATGCCCTTTGACAATGACGGAACGATTTCCTGGGAACTTTTGGTGGAGCGGATCAATTCCGATCTTGCCAATACATTGGGAAATCTTGTGAACAGAACGATTTCCATGAGCAATAAATACTTTGACGGCGTGGTAGCAGACCGGGGCTGCGCCGAGGCTGTGGATGAGGAATTGAAAGCCGTTGCCACAGGGGCTTACGCCAGGGCAGCGGCTAAGATGGAAGAGCTGCGGGTGGCAGACGCCCTTACGGAGATTTTTGTTCTATTTAAGCGATGCAATAAATATATTGACGAGACAGAGCCCTGGGCTCTTGCAAAGCAGGAGGAGAAACGCGACAGGCTTTCTACCGTGCTCTACAATCTGGTGGAAGGAATTTTGATCGGCGCATCCCTCCTGGAGCCGTTTATGCCCTCAACTGCCGCTAAGATTGCAGGGCAGTTGAACACGCAGATCAGGGGATTTGAACAGCTTACGGCTTTTGGTCTGTATCCTTCCGGGAATAAGGTGACGGAAAAACCCGAAATTCTTTTTGCCAGAATGGATGTGAAGGAAGTGGTTGCCAGGGCAGAGGCTATGTTTGAGGAAAGAAGAGGCCCGGTACAGGAGGAAAAAGACCGGACGGAAAAAGAACAGAAAGATGCCCGGAAGGTCATTGATATAGAACCCAAAGAAGAGATCACCTTTGATCAGTTTGAAAAGCTGCAGTTTCAGGTGGGTGAGATCATAGCCTGCGAGGAAGTGCCCAAATCCAGGAAACTGCTTTGCTCTAAAGTACGGATCGGCTCTGGGGTGAAGCAGATTGTTTCGGGGATAAAGCAGCACTACAGTGCAGAGGAAATGGTTGGGAAAAAGGTCATGGTTCTGGTCAATCTGAAACCGGCGAAACTGGCGGGAGTGGTATCAGAGGGGATGCTGCTTTGTGCGGAAGATGAAGAAGGTAATTTAGCGCTGCTTACTCCGGAGAAGGATATGCCGGCGGGGGCGGAAATCGGTTAATGATTTGATCCTTGGGAGGCTACAATGGTAAAAAAAGAAGAATTTACATTTGACTCCAGAGATGGAAGTACGAAGCTCCATGCAGTCAGATGGACGCCGTCAGGAAAGGTGATCTGTATCCTTCAGATTGTCCATGGCATGGCGGAATACGTGGAGCGCTATGAAGCTCTTGCGCTGTACCTGGGAGAAAAAGGAATACTGGTGACCGGAGACGATCATTTAGGCCACGGGAAGAGTGTGGGGGAAAGGGGCGCCTGCGGATATTTTTGCGATCAGGATCCTGCTACGGTAGTGGTCAGGGATGTTCACCGTCTGAAAAAAATTACCCAGGAGGAATACCCGGGCGTACCATATGTAATCCTGGGGCACAGCATGGGCTCTTTTATCCTGCGGAATTATCTTTTCCGGTACGGCTCCGGGATACAGGGGGCAATTATATGCGGTACGGGTTCCCAGCCGCCTTTGCTTGTAAAGGTATGTAAGGGGGTGGCCACCCTGCAGGGACTGCTCTTTGGCCAGAAGCATACGGCCAGGTTGATTGATAAGCTGGCATTTGGCTCCTATAACAAGAGAATACCGGATGCCAAAACGGCCTTTGACTGGTTATGTACGGATCCGGCGGTGGTGGATGCCTACATGCAGGATCCCCTGTGCGGCTTTACCTTTACAGTGAATGGATTTCGGACGCTTTTTGCTCTGCTGGACCGTCTGAATCAGGAGGAAAACCTGTGGGCCATGCCGGGGGAGCTTCCGGTGCATTTTATAGCGGGGGATATGGATCCGGTGGGGGATTACGGAGCAGGAGTCAAAAAGGCCTATGAGGATTTTGTGAAGGCAGGCATGGAGCATGTCACTTTGAAGCTTTATGCGGGAGGAAGACATGAACTTTTGAATGAGAAAAACAAAGAACAGGTTTATGAAGATATTTATCCCTGGATCATGGAACGGGTGAAGGAGTATCAGGAGGTTATTTGATGAAAAAGAAACTGTTAACGTTTTTAATGATTCTTACAGTAATATTTATGGCGGTTCCTGCTGCGGCCCAGGCGGCAGGAGAGATTTCGGATGGGGAGACAGCCGATCTTCTTACACAGATTAAGCAGCAGCTTTCGGCTGCCTTTGAGGAGATGGATCAGGAAACCGCCGAGGAGGTTTTTTCTTTCCTCAAGGATAAGTTCCGGGAAGAGAATTACGCATCGGAGGAAGGACTGCAGAGTATCCTGAAGGAAGGAAAAGAAAAATTTGGCGTCGAGGTGAATAAGGAAGATGCCAGGAAGCTTGTAGATGCTATGGAAAGGCTGGAGGACATGGGATTTTCGGCGGAGTATATGATCGAGAAAACCGAAAGCCTGTATCAGGAATATGGGGCGGATTTTGTGGATCATGTGGATGAAGTGGTGACGGGCGCAGTGAAGAATGCGGCCTCCAGCGCGGTCAGCAGTTTTTTCGGAAACTTGAAAAAGTCTGTCAGCAGCTTTTTCAGCAGCCTGTTTTAGACTAAAATTTCCGTTCATTATTATTTCAGAATAAAATCGAGTTTTGAAAGTAAATAATATATAACATGCGAAATCAACAACGGGAGGATGTTATATGAAAATTGCATTTTACGGGACCAAGCCCTATGACAGGATCTGGTTTGAGCCCATGGGAAAAGAATATGGCTTTGACATTCATTTTATTGAAGCGGCCTGTGATCAGGAGACGGTATTTCTGGCAAAGGGACATGATGCTATCTGCATTTTTGTCAATGATTATGTAGATGCCGGGATGATAGATGCCCTGTATGAAATGAATGTAAAAGCTATTTTGCTTCGCTGCGCAGGTTACAACAATGTGGATGTGAAGGCGGCCGAGGATAAGATTACCGTGCTCAGGGTTCCCAGCTATTCTCCGGAGGCCGTGGCCGAATTTTCCATGGCCATGCTGCTTTCAGTGGCCAGGCTTACCCACAAGGCGTACAACAGGACCAGGGATTTCAATATGAGCCTGAACGGCCTGATGGGCATGGATCTCCACGAAAAGACGGCAGGTGTGATAGGGACAGGAAAGATCGGGCAGGCCATGATCCGGATATTGAATGGATTTCAGATGGAGGTGGTCTGTTATGACCCCTATCCGGTAGAAGGCCTGGAGGCGGAGTATGTTTCGCTGGAAGAACTGTTTAAAAGCTCCGATGTCATATCCCTCCACTGCCCCTTAAACCAGGAGACGAGGCATATCGTTAATGATAAATCCATCGCGTCCATGAAAAGAGGGGTTTACCTTGTGA
This sequence comes from uncultured Lachnospiraceae bacterium, assembly GCA_910579425.1. GTDB lineage: Bacteria > Bacillota > Clostridia > Lachnospirales > Lachnospiraceae > Suilimivivens. Next base: position 4,529 of record CAJTVL010000053.1, read on the forward strand.
ACACTTCAAGAGGAGGGCTGATCGATACGGAAGCCCTGATCAGAGGAATGCTGGATGGCAGGTTCGGCGGTGTGGGGCTTGACGTATATGAGGAGGAAGAAGGGGTATTTTATGAGGACCGTTCCGGAGATATTATTACGGATGACAATCTGGCGCGCCTTATGACCTTCCCCAATGTGCTTGTCACCTCCCATATGGGATTTTTTACCAGGGATGCAATGCAGGCTATAGCCCAGACCACCCTGGAAAATGCCTATGCCCTTGAAAACGGGCTCCCTCTGGCCAATCAGGTGGGAAAAGAAATGACTTATTAGAGTTGGAAGCTTTTTAAAGCTTTTTCTCCAGATTGTAAAATTGAATATCATTTGCTATAATAAAGGGATAACGGTGTCGAAAGGATGAGATATGAAAGAAGAGGAGGCTTTTGAGATACGTTTTGCCCATAAGGAAGATTGGGAAGATGCCATGGGTCTGGCGTGGAAAACCTTTCTGGAATTTGAAGCGGGGGATTATGCTCCGGAGGGAATCAGGAGCTTTGAAGACTTTATTTCAGATACGGGCCTTAAGCGTATGTTTCTTTCCGGAGACTATCAGATGATGGTGGCCTGGAGCAAGGGCAGGATGGTAGGCATGATCACGCTTCGGAATGAAACTCATATCTCCCTTCTTTTTGTAGAAAAAAGCAGTCACAGACAGGGAATAGGAAGGGCATTGATCGGGAAGATGGCGGATTATGCCAGGAAAAGGTTTGGCGCTGACTGCCTTACGGTTAATGCCTCCCCCTATGGAGTTTTGTTTTACCATAAGCTTGGGTTTAAGGATTTGGGACCGCAGCAGCGGCGGGAAGGAATCATTTTTACCCCGATGAAATATGTCCTGTCAGGGGGAAGAAATATTGCGCCTGCAGCCCGGAGTCTGCAGGCTGCGGAAAGGCGTGGGGATTTGTATGGAATACATTCACAGTAAAGACATTTTTCTGCTGATGCGTGATACGCTTAAGCTGATGAGCCGCAGGGCGATGGATCATGGTTCCAGGGTGGCGTATTATTTGTATAAGATGTTGGAATGCAAGGGCGGTTATGAGAAGTTTGAACTGGCTGACTTTGTGTTTATGGCGTCTCTTCATGATATTGGCGCTTACAAAACCGATAATCCCAGGGACATGATACACTATGAGTTGAAAATGCCCATGGCTCATGCCACATATGGCTATCTTGTATTTAAGCATCTGTCTCCCTTGAGCGAGCTGGCAATGGTAGTCCTTTACCATCATATGGATTATTCTCAGCTTAAATCCATCAATTTTGAGCACAAGGAAATTGCCGCCTATTTGAATCTGGCTGAAAAGGTAGATATTTATTCCGTGGCGCTGGGAGACAAATTCAGTATCGATATGTTTGAAAAGCAGGCAGGCACAGTGATCAGCTCAGATGCCTTTGCGCTGTTTAAAAAAGCCATAGAGGAGTATGACGTTCTTGAGAAGGTGAAAAAGGGCGAGTACAAGGAAGAACTGGATGATATTATCGGCTATATGATTTTCACCAACGAGGACAAAAAGAAATACATGGAAATGCTCATGTATTGCCAGGGCTTCTGGAGCGAATCGGCAGTGGTGAACGCAGTGACCTGTATGTGCATTGCCAAAACGCTGGGGCAGAGCGAAGGGCTGAACAGCCTGGAGAGTGAGCAGATGTATTATGGCTCCATACTCCATGATATAGGTATGGTGGCCGTTCCCAGGGAGATTGTCAATGCGCCCCGGCTTCTGACGGCGGAAGAGTACAATAAGGTCAAAATGCACGTGCATCTGGCAGAAAGAATATTACATAACCGTATGGCGGGCAGCGTGGTGGAGATTGTGGCGGCCCATCACGAACGCTGCGACGGGAGCGGATACCCCAGAGGGCTGAGGGAAACACAGATGAACAGAAAGCAGCAGATCCTGCAGTTAGCCGACGCGGTAACGGCGCTTATGGACAAGAGATCTTACCGGCCCGCCTTTGAGGAAGAAGAGATGCTGGACATCATCAAGAAAGAGACGGAAGCCGGTAGGTACAATAAAACACTGGTTAAAACCTTTTTTGATCATTATGATGAGATCATGCAGCGGGTAAGCGTCAATGTAGAAGAGATTCTTGCCACCTACCGGAAGCTGAACCAGCAATACCTGAGGGTTTCAGGGAAAATGAAGAATAAGTAAAAACACTCAAGAAAGAAAAGAAAAACAGACGCACGACAGATGCGGGACAGGAGCGGGTATGGGTAGAATATTCAGTTTGGACAGTCCGTTATTTAGCTTTTTGAATAAAGTGGCAGATCTGATATTGTTAAATATACTGACAATGATCTGCTGTCTTCCGATTATCACGATAGGAGCTTCCATGACGGCGCTGCACTATGTGGTTTTGAAAATGGTCAGGGATGAAGAGAGTTATATCGTCAGATCCTACTTTAAATCATTCAGGCAGAACTTCAAACAGGCCACAATTATCTGGCTGATTCTGCTGCTGGTCGGAGCCGTTTTGATCGGGGATGTTGTGATTCTCAATTTTTCTGCGATCCGCTTCTCCAATTGGATCAGAATTGCATTGTTTACCGTTATTATTATTGTGCTCTTAGCCACCATGCACTTGTTCCCGGTGCTCTCAAGATTTGATAACACCATTAAAAATACATTTAAAAATTCGTTTTTTATGGGGATTTTAACCTTCCCCAAAACAATTCTCATGCTTCTTTGCTGGATCGCCCCGCTTGTGATTGCGGCGTTTATCGTTCAGGCAACGCCGATTGTGTTTATGCTTGGAATATCAACGCCTGCCTATCTGTGCGCCATGCTGTACAATAAAACCTTTAAGAGGTTTGAGCCGGAAGAAGAAATTATAGGCGACGACGAGTGGACAATGGCTCCTCTGGAGGGAGAAGAGGAAGCTGCGGCGCAGGAGGAGATCAGCGACGCCCAGGGCCGGGAGGCAGAAGTTAGTCAAAACTTGGGAAAAACAGTGGATGAATGATCGTATCTATACAAAATGCCTATTAGGCGATTGCTTTTTTGGTCAAGTTGTTGGGCGGCCTGAAAACTTTTAGGGGCTATAAGCATTTTCAACAATCCACCAATAAATATTTGTGGAATAGTGGTATAGTCAGAAACAGCAAAGTCATGTATACTGAGTTAAGATTCAGTTGTGATTAATCATTTTAAGGAGGCAAATCAAATGGCAGGTTTATCTTTAAAAAATATCTGTAAGGTGTATCCTAACGGATTCGAAGCTGTAAAGAACTTCAATCTGGAGATCGCAGATAAAGAATTTATCATCTTCGTAGGTCCTTCAGGATGCGGTAAGTCCACCACTCTTCGTATGATCGCAGGTCTGGAAGACATTTCTTCCGGTGAATTGAAGATCGGTGACAGAGTTGTAAATGATGTAGAGCCCAAGGACAGGGATATTGCAATGGTATTTCAGAACTACGCTCTGTATCCTCATATGTCAGTTTATGACAACATGGCTTTCGGTCTTAAATTAAGAAAAGTTCCGAAAGATGAAATTGATAAGATGGTTAAAGAAGCAGCTAAGATACTGGATCTTACTCCTCTCCTTGACCGTAAGCCCAAGGCTTTGTCCGGTGGTCAGAGACAGCGTGTTGCTATGGGTCGTGCCATCGTTCGTAGCCCTAAGGTATTCCTGATGGATGAGCCTCTCTCCAACCTGGACGCTAAGCTGCGTGTGCAGATGCGTGTTGAGATTTCCAAGCTGCATCAGAGATTAGGTACAACCATCATCTACGTAACACATGACCAGACAGAGGCTATGACCCTTGGCGATAGAATCGTAGTTATGAAGGATGGTGTTGTTCAGCAGGTTGACAGCCCTCAGAATCTGTATCAGAAGCCCGCTAACCTGTTCGTGGCAGGATTCATGGGTTCACCTCAGATGAACTTCCTTGAGGCTACAGTGGAAGTAAGCGGTGATGTAGCAAGCCTTAAGATTGCCGGCAAGAGCATTCCTCTTCCCGCAGCTAAGTCTAAAAAGCTCATCAGCGGCGGTTATGCAGGTAAGAAAGTTACCTTTGGTATTCGTCCTGAGGATGTATATGATTCAGAAGCATTTGTTCAGACTGCGAAATGTGTATTTGAATCAACCATTAAGGTATACGAATTACTTGGTGCAGAAGTTTACTTATACTTTGATCTGGATGAGTTCCCGATTACTGCAAGAGTTGACTCCAGAACAAATGCAAGACCTGGCGATACCGTTAAGTTCGCATTTGACGTTGAGAAGATTCATGTATTTGATAAGGAAACTGAGCAGGTTATTACCAACTAGTAATAAAAAGGATGAATCCTTTTATAAAAGGGGTGCCGTGGGCATCCCTTTTTTTACAATAAACTGAATCATATAATTTTTCAGACAAAAAGCTCTGAATAAGTTGCAAATATAGAAAGAATTTTGGTATACTATCTCCATATTCAGAAAGGGTGTGAACAAATGATTTCTACACAGGTAATAGCAGGCTGTATTGAAGAACTTCGAAATATTACGAAGGTGAATCTGGCGGTATTTGGATTGGATGGAAGTACAGTAGTTTCCACATTAGACAACAACGATATTTCAAGAGAGCTTATCATTGGCTTTGCCGAGTCACCGGCAGACAGCCAGGTGATAGGGAGAGATCATCTGCTTAAGATTATGGATGAGAATGAACTGATCTATGTGCTGATGGCACGGGGGAATAATGATGAGGCATATATGATCGGGAAGATAGCCGTCAGCCAATTGCAGCAGCTTATTACGGCTTACAAAGAGCGCTTTGACCGCAACAACTTTTTCCAGAATCTGTTAATGGACAATCTTCTTCTGGTAGATGTCTATAACCGTGCCAAAAAACTCCATGTGGAGGTTATGGTTCCCAGGGTAGTGTATATTATAGAGACAAGGATGGAGAAGGACTCCACGGCGGCAGAGTTTTTGCGCGGCATGTTTTCTTCCCAATCAGGGGATTTTATCACCGCGGTGGATGAATCCAGTGTGATACTGATCAAGGCTCTTGCTCCCAGTGAGGGCAGCGCGGAGATTGAGCAGACGGCACAGACTATCGTGGATATGATGAGCACGGAAGCCATGATGAACGTGAGGGTGGCTTATGGAACCGTAGTTCAGGAACTGAAGGACGTATCCAAATCCTACAAAGAGGCTATGATGGCGCTGGATGTGGGAAAGATTTTTTATGTAGAAAAGAAAGTAAATTCTTATGGGAGCCTTGGAATCGGACGTTTGATATACCAGCTTCCGGCGAATCTTTGTAAGATTTTTATCGACGAAATTTTCGGAGATAATGATCCGGGTGACTTTGATGAAGAAATTGTCACAACGGTTAATAAGTTCTTTGACAATAATCTTAATGTGTCAGAGACCTCAAGACAGCTTTTTATCCACAGGAATACGCTTGTATACAGAGTGGAGAAGCTTCAGAAAACGACAGGGCTTGACGTGCGTACCTTTGATGATGCATTGACCTTCAAAATAGCCATGATGGTTTACAACTATATGAAATATCTGGATGCACATTAATCATAAAACAGGCTCTCTAATGGAATGAACAACCTTGTCCCCGAATACAATAATACATAATTGTTGGGAGGGATGAGGTTGTTTTTATATGAAAAGAAAATAGTTTATCTGACATTCTTCTGGGACGGTGTCAAGAAGTCTTCCGCCGGATTTGTGAAGGTGTCCCGGGAAAGAGATGCCTGCAGGTTGGACATACATATTAAGCATGTTGACGGGATTTCAGGCGGAAGGTATACACTGTTTCTGGCGCTGCGCAACGGAGAAGAGGAGTGGGGAAATGTAACCGTAAAGGGCGGGGCTGTGGATGAGGAGAGAAACCTTCCGGTTTACCGGGGAAAATTCCGCCTGGGGGAAAAGGAAATCGATGAAAATGAGCTGTGCGGCGTTGTGATCCGCTTTGGGAATGATCAATGGGTGTCCGGATATTGGCAGGAGACAAAAGCACCCTTAAGGCAGGCGCAGATACAGGTTCAAACGCAGGCCCGGGCTCAGGCTCAAACTCAGGTTCAAAACCAGATTCAAGAGTCACGCAAACGGTCGGAAGAGATGATAAGACACGTGGAAATCAATGAAAAGCTTCCTTCACAGCCAGTAAAAGAAGAAAAGGACAATTTGTTGACTCACGCGCTGGGGGATAAATGGGAGCAGCTTCAAAGAGCCTACAAAAAGGTGCATCCCTTTGGGGACGAGAGACTGTATCTGGCCATTGAGCCGAGAGATTTTATTGTCTTGCAGGCTCCGTATCAAAGGCTTGTCAATAATAGCTTTCTTCTTCACGGCTATTATAATTACAGACACTTAATTCTTGGACCCGACGAGGAGATTGGAACCGGCGACAGAGTCTGCTTCTATCTGGGGGTGCCCGGAACCTATTTTGAGAGGGAAAAAATGGTGGCGGTAATGTTCGGATTTGAGGGATTTGAGTGTGCAGGGCCTGTAGAGGTTGGAAAATTTGGGTATTACATGCGCCGGGTGGAATTGTAGAACGGCAAGAAAATCCAATAAGGCCCGATGCTTTCGGGCATAATAATAGCTTTATCCTCGGGGAAACTGCCACGCGTTACCCGCGCCGTTAGCTAAGACCAGGCGCCCTTGCGGCACATGAAAAATTCCGTTTAGTGCTGCTTTGTTCCCAACCTGACACGGTTCACGGACTTTCATTGCGCAAGACCCAATCGTCAGACGCATAGACACGGGGCAGCCATGACAGCTTCCCGGAAAATAAAGCTAACTGTTCTTAAGTAGTATATGGCTTTTAGGGCAGTTTGTCAACATGTGAAAAATCGCAGGAGACGAAAGATATGAAGATGACAGAACAGGAAAAATACATGAAGCAGGCCATCAGGGAAGCAAGGAAAGCTTACGCATTGGGGGAAGTCCCTATTGGCTGTGTAATTGTAAATGAAGGAAAAATTATCGGGCGGGGATATAACCGCAGAAATACGGACAAGAGCACCCTTTCCCACGCGGAGATCACTGCCATCAAAAAGGCCAGTAAAAAAATGGGGGATTGGAGGCTGGAAGGATGCACTCTTTATGTTACATTGGAGCCCTGCCAGATGTGTGCCGGGGCCATTGTGCAGGCAAGGATTGACGAGGTGGTGATGGGGAGTATGAATCCCAAGGCGGGATGCGGCGGATCCATTTTGAATCTACTGGAAATGCCGGAGTTTAACCATCAAGTGAAGGTGACGCGGGGAATCATGGAAGAGGAATGCTCCCAAATGCTGACAAATTTTTTTAAGGAGCTGAGGATACGGAATAAGCAGGAAAAAGAACTGAGGAAAAGGATGGCGGAAAATGCGGGAGACAGTCAGGAAGGGCTTTAACAGCCCTTTTAACTGTCTTCTACGATATTCTGCATCCAGCCATCGCTTTTTACCATAAAAAATCCAAGGATTACTTTGATGATTTCTGTAAACTGCACGAGAAAGAAAACCATATTAATGGAGAGCGCGGTATGGTTGGTAAGCGTATAGGCAAAAGGAATAATGAGCACCCAGGTATAGACGCTGTCGAACAGGAAGGTGACGATCGTTTTTCCGCCGGAGCGCAGTGTAAAATAAGCACAATGAGAGAAGGAGCACAGCGGCATTGCCAGGGCGGCAATCACAATAAATGACCTGGCCAGCTCCTTGATGTTTTCCTCGGTATTGTAAATGGAAGGGAAAAACCTTCCCACAAGAATCATAAGGACACTGATACAGGCACAGGAGAAAACGCTGAAAAAGATCATCTTATTGTCCGCATCCCTGGCCTCTTCCTTTTTGCCGGCCCCCAGAAGCTGACCCACCACAATAGAGATGCAGCCTCCCAACTGAAGATAGACAATATTAAACAGGTTGCTGATGGTGGATGAGATATTCTGGGCGGCCACCACCTCCAGGCCCCGGACTGCGTAGCACTGGGAGATCACAGCCATACCGGAGGCCCAGAGCATCTCGTTGAGCATAAGAGGGGAGCCCTTGACCAGAATACCTTTCAGGATATAGGAGGGGATCTTGGGGCTGGTGTAAGCGCCGACAATATAGGGGTTTGAGCTCTTGTGGCAATGAGTCCAGATCACCACAATGGCAAACTCCACAAAACGTGCTATTACCGTTGCAATGGCAGCTCCCCTCACGCCCATTGCGGGGGTGAAAGAGGTGCCGAAGATCAATAGGTAATCCAGCACAAGGTTGATGAGCACTGCGGCAACACCTGCCAACATAGGAACAAAGGTCTGCCCGGTTTCCCGGATCGTGCTGATATACGCCTGGCCGAGAGCGAAGGGAATCAGTCCCAGGGTCATGATCGCAAGATATTCCTTTCCGTATTTCAGGGCAAGGGCAATGTCCCCCGTACTTCCGCTGTCGCTTAAATAAAGGGAAATCAGTTCCGTGCCGCAGAGGGTAAAGAGCAGGAGCGCAATGCCGGAAATCAGCGCGCTGGCATACATCTTAAACCGAAAGGCGTATTTCTGGCCTTCGTAATCCCCTTTTCCAAAAAACTGAGTGCCAAAAATACCGGCGCCGGAGACGCCGCCGAAAATACAGATATTAAAGACAAACATCAACTGGTTGACGATGGCCACTCCGGACATCTGCTCCGTACCCACCTGGCCCACCATAATGTTGTCCAGAAAGCTCACAAAGCTGGTGATGGCGTTTTGGATGATCATGGGGAGCGCAAGAAGGATCACATAGCGATAAAACTCCCGGTCACCTATAAATCTCTTTTTAAAACTTTTCCACATAATATTCATGCCTTTCTCTGACCCTCCAAAAGGGTAGTATGCCTATTGTAATAAAAAGTCCGTAAGCCGTCAATGTAAAAAGATGGCTTTTTGTCATTTGAGAAAGGAATTTGTATATTTGACAGAGTTCCTGTTTTTATCGGCGGGATTTCAGATATAATAGAAAGCACATAAGAAGTGCGAAGCACTTAAGGAAAGAAGGGATGCCGATGAATATAAGCCTGGTTTTCTGCCTTTTGGTGGTAGTGGTGCTGATGCTGTGCCTGACCTGGATTTTGATTTTGCATGAAAAGCTTAAAAGACAGTATGAGGCTTTGGCAGAGAGCTTTTATCGTGTACAGGAGCTAAACGGCGAGCTGCGCGGGCAAAGGCATGATTACTTAAATCACCTTCAGATTGTATACGGAATGATGGAGCTTCAGGAGTATGAGGAGCTTCATGATTACCTGGAACCCGTTTACAAGGATATGATGAAGGTGGGAAAGGCGATCAGGACTTCCATACCGGCGGTCAATGCCCTGCTGATGGCAAAGATGAGCACGGCTGAGGCTAACGGAACGGATTTTTATGTGGAAGTGAAGTCTGATCTCAAAAGCCTGAAGGTGGAACCCTGGGAGCTGTGTAAGGTGCTCTCCAATCTGATTGACAACGGGATCACTGCCCTGCAGGAAAAGCAGGGGGAGAGGGAAATGACGCTGGATATTAGTGAGGACAGGGATTTTTACTTTTTTTCCGTATCCAACAACGGTCCTGCCATCCCGGAGGAGAGAAAAGAAGCCATATTCAGGCAGGGGTTTACCACGAAGAGGGAAGAAGGGCATGGAATGGGCCTGTATATCGTATCCGGCATATTGAAGATGAATGATGGTACGATCCGGGTAGATTCCAACGAGCAGGAAACGGTGTTTACCGTTAAGTTTGCGAAGGAGGTGAAGGGGTAGTTGAATACAGTAATGATTATCGGAATCATACTATTGATTGCCGGGTTTGTATTGGTAGGGATTGAACTGGTAGTGCCAGGATTCGGGGCTCCGGGAATATCGGGCATCATCTGTCTGGTGGCAGGGGTTTTCCTGACGGCGGACACGGTGGAGACAGGGATTTTTATTACGGTGGTAGTGATTGTCCTGTTAGGGATTTTAATGACGATTATTATGGGATTTTTGTCCCAGAAAAAATTCAAGTCGCCTATTATTCTGGACGATGATTTAAAGGCGGGAGCGCCGATTAGCTCCTCCGATCTGGAATATCTGCTGCAGAAGGAAGGAATAGCGTCAACCGACTTGAAGCCGGCAGGGAAAGGGGACTTTGAGGGCATAGAACTGGATATTTTTTCGGAAGGGCCATATATTAAAAAGGGAAGTCCCATTGTGATCAGCAGGATTAGTCAAAACAGGCTTATGGTCAAAGAAAAATAAAGGTCAGGGTTTGGGGACGCACAGCAGCCGCAGACCCGAAGAAAAGAAAGCTGTGCAGAAATGAGGGAGAGTATGGTAGGAGAAATCGTTTTGTTATGTGTGGTAGGTCTTTTGGTCGTCCTGTTTTTTGTGTTTGTGCCCGTGGGGCTGTGGATTTCAGCGGTGGCGGCCAATGTAAAGGTGGGAATTTTCAATCTGATCGGAATGAGGCTGCGCAGGGTTGCCCCGGCTAAGATTGTTTTTCCTCTGATCAAAGCAACCAAGGCAGGGCTTGAGGTTAAGGTAAACCAGTTGGAAGCCCACTACCTGGCAGGAGGCGATGTGGACAGTGTTGTCAATGCATTGATTGCGGCCCAAAGGGCCGGAATGGACTTGTCCTTCGAGAAAGCCTCAGCCATCGACCTTGCAGGCCGTAATGTATTTGAGGCGGTGAAGATGAGCGTGACGCCCAAGGTGGTTGAGACGCCGCTGATATCTGCAGTGGCTAAGGACGGCATCGAGCTTCTGGTGAAGGCAAGGGTCACGGTGAGGACGAATATCGAGAGATTGATTGGCGGCGCCGGGGAGGCGACAGTGCTTGCCAGGATCGGAGAGGGGATTGTGACTACGGTGGGCTCATCCCAGAGTCATGACGAGGTTCTGGAAAATCCGGATGAGATCTCCAAGCTGATTTTGGAGAAGGGACTGGATTCCGGGACAGCCTTTGAGATTATCTCCATTGATATTGCGGATATTGATATTGGAAGGAATGTGGGAGCCAATCTGCAGAGCCTGCAGGCGGAAGCGGATAATAAGATTGCTCAGGCCAGGGCGGAGGAACGCCGCGCTATGGCGGTAGCCCTTGAGCAGGAGATGCGGGCAGCGGTGGTCCAGGCGGAGGCTGAGATTCCCAAAGCTATGGCACAGGCGCTCAGAGAAGGACATATCGGAGTGGTTGACTATTATAAGCTTCAGAATATACTGGCAGATACGGAAATGAAAAAGAGTATCGGAACAGGCGCAGGGGCTTACGCGGAGAGTAAGAAATGATCAAAGTAATGCTGATAGACGATGAACCGGAAATCAGAAAGCTGCTTCACAAGATGGTGGAAAGGCAGCCGGATTATCAGGTGGTGGCAGAGGGCGGGGATTTTTCACAGGCAGTGACGGATTTCGCCAGATATAAACCGGATGTGGTGTTCATGGACATAGACTTAAACGGGGAGAGCGGGCTGGAATGCGCCCGGGTGCTCACGGAGTTAAACCCCAGGCTGAAGGTGATCTTTGCCACCGCCCACAGTGAATATATGGCAAATGCTTTTGAAATCTATGCTTTCGATTATCTGGTGAAGCCCTTTAACATGGAGCGGGTGGCGAAAACCTTAGAGCGCATCAGAGGCAGCCTGACAGAAAATGCCTTCGCACAGAGCGTGCTGCCGGATCAGGCGGTGAGGCCGCAGCGGTATAAAAACAAGCTTTTTATTAAGGGAAAGGAGCAGGCGTATCTGCTGAACATGGAGGAGATTATTCTGGCGGAGAGGCTTGAGGGCTATACCAGTATTGTCACGGCCACAGGACGGCACAGAACCTCCATCTCCCTTTCCGATCTGGAAGAAAAGCTGAATACCGGAGAGTTTATGCGTTGTCACAAATCCTATATTATCAACATTGCGCAGATTGTGAGGATAGAACCTTATGGACGCTGGACCTATGTGGTGAAATTCAGGGATACGGAGGAGACAGCCCTGATGACGGCGCAGAATTATGAAAGAATTAAAGAGATGTTTGCGTAGAGCATGAGATAGTCAGTGTGAGTTTGTGGGGAATCTTTTATGAAAAAAATAATGATCAGCATTCCTGCCTTAGCGGGGCTGGAACTTTAAGAACAAAATCCCCGGGCAACTCGATAGAGCTGCCCGGGGATTCGTCTGGACATCCCGTGTTTTTTTAAGTATAATGTAGAAAGATTGGAATCCCAGGGGGTGTAGCGATGGAAGTTACCTTACAAAATCTGACAAAAAAATTTCCCGCAAGGGGACGAAAAAATCGGGAAGATGTGATTGCCGTCAATGACTTTACATTTGAGATCCCGGACGGGAAGCTGATTGGACTGCTGGGGCCTTCCGGCTGCGGAAAAAGCACCACCCTGAATCTGATCAGCGGCCTTCTTAAGCCCACCAGCGGCCGTATTTTTTTTGGGGAGGACGACGTGACCGACCTTCCTCCGGAAAACAGAGGGATAGGACTGGTTTTTCAGAACTATGCCCTTTATCCCCATCTTACGGTAAGGCAAAATATTTTGTTTCCCCTTCAGAACTTAAAAGGAAAGGATAAATTGCCAAAGGCCGTTATGCTGGAAAAGGTGCAGGAGGCGGCAAAGCTTGTCCAGATCAATGATCTGATGGAAAGAAAGCCCGGTGAACTTTCGGGAGGGCAGCAGCAGAGAGTGGCCATTGCCAGGGCTTTGGTGAAGATGCCCCGGGTGCTTTTGCTGGACGAGCCTCTTTCCAACCTGGACGCCAGGTTAAGGCTCCAGACCAGGGAGGAGATCAGGAGGATTCAGAGACAGACGGGGATCACCACCATTTTTGTGACCCACGACCAGGAGGAGGCGATGAGTATTTCCGACCGGATCGTGGTTATGAAGGATGGGGTGGTACAGCAGATCGGAAAGCCGCAGGAGGTCTATGACAATCCGCGGAATTTGTTTGTGGCAAAATTTCTGGGGACGCCTCCCATTAATGTTTTTGACGGAGAGGTCAGAGGGGAGACATTGTACATAGGAAAGGATGGGGTGCTTCCAGCCAGGGGGGTGGCAGATCAGCAGGTTTCTGTGGGGATAAGGCCGGAAGGATTTCTTTTGCATAAAGATGGTTCTTTGCGCTGTGAACTCAACCGTGTGGAGGTGATGGGACGCGACATTAGTGTGGTTTGCGAGCATCCTGCAGCTTTAAGTCCCACAATCCGCGGGATTATCGGAGCAGAAAACAGTGTAAGTACGGGTAATAAAGTGGTCAGATTTACACTTAGGCCTCAGAAGGTGTTCTTGTTTCATAAGGAAACTCAGGAACGGATTGATACGGAGGGGTGCGGGGAAAATGAGAAAAAAATTAAGAGATAATGGCCTGAAGGGGTGGCTGTATCTTTTGCCGGCAATTCTTTTTCTGGGCGTATTTATGGTGTATCCGCTGATTGATGTTTTTGTTTATTCCTTTGAGGAGGGATATAATTCTGCATCTCAGTCCTATTTTGGGGTAGGCGCTTATAATTATTCTTACGTGCTGCACGATCCTTATTTTTTACAGGCGGTAAAAAATACTTTCCTGCTGGTAGTGATTACGGTTCCGCTTTCAACCGCAATTGCACTGCTGATTTCTGTGGCGTTAAATTCCATAAAGCCTCTCAGAAACCTGTTCCGGACAATTTATTTTCTGCCCTATGTGACCAATACCCTGGCAGTGGGGCTGGTTTTTATGATTCTGTTTAAAAAGACAGCCTATTCGGACGGGCTGATCAATCTGCTGATCACATGGTTTGGCGGTACGGCAGTTGATTTTATCGAAGGGCCTTACCTGGCCAGGATGTTCGTTCTGTGCTTTTATACCATATGGGTGGTTATGCCCTTTAAGATTCTGATTCTGACCAGCGCGCTGGCATCGGTCAATCCCATGTATTATCATGCTGCCAGGGTGGACGGCACTTCAAGGCTGCGAACCTTTACGCGGATCACTCTTCCCATGATTTCCCCCATGATTTTTTACCTGATTATTACTGGATTTATCGGAGCCTTTAAGGCCTACAGCGACGTAGTCGCCCTGTTTGGCACGGATTTGAATGCGGCAGGCATGAATACCATAGTGGGATATGTATACGATATGCTTTACGGGGACAGCGGCGGCTATCCGTCTTATGCTTCGGCGGCGGCAATTATCCTTTTTGCCATAGTGCTTACAATTACATGTATCAATTTGCTGGTGAGCAAAAAGAAGGTTCATTATTAGGAGAGCGGATATGGATAACCGGACGGATTACATTAAAATCGAGAAAAATGCCAGGATGCGGAAAAAAACGGTAAGCGTGATCACATACATACTGCTGGTTTTGTGGGCGGTAATTGTGCTGTTCCCTTTTTACTGGATGATTTTAACCTCCGTAAAAAGCTACGGCGCATATAATTCGGAAAACATTCCACAGTTTTTTACCTTATCGCCGACTCTGGAGAATTACGGGGCGGCATTTACAGAGGTGCCTCTGGGAAAATACCTTTTAAATACCACGATTTTTACCCTGGCGACTACGGCAATTATGCTGGCAGTGATTACTTTTGCAGCATTTGCTTTTGCGAGGCTTGAATTTTGGGGAAAGAATATTGTATTTGTCCTCTTTCTTTCCCTGATGATGATTCCCGGCGAGCTGGTGATCATTACCAATTTTGTGACGGTTACCAATCTGGATATGCGTAATTCCTTTCCGGGGTTGATTCTTCCTTCTGTTACGTCTGTCTTTTATATCTATCTGCTGAAGGAAAATTTTGAGCAGATACCGGACAGCCTGTACTATGCGGCCAAGGTGGACGGCACTTCCGACCTGAAATATCTGTTTCGGGTGATGCTCCCAATCTCAAAGCCTACGCTTATAACGATTACCATATTGAAGGTGATTGAATGCTGGAACTCCTATGTATGGCCCAGACTGATCACCGACGACGAGAATTATTTTCTGGTTTCCAACGGGATTCAGGAAATTCGGGAGAACGGATTCGGCCGCGAAAATATTCCGGCAATGATGGCGGCTGTGGTAGTGATTTCTGTTCCCTTAATCGTGCTGTTTTTGATCTTCCGCAATAAGATTATGGCGGGCGTGTCAAGAGGGGGAACCAAAGGATGACAAAAAATTTTAAAAAGATACTTTCCGGTGTTGCGCTTGCCTGCGGATGCCTGCTTTTCTTTACCGGCTGTCATGGGAAGGAAGGGATGAACGCTTTTGCCGTTCCGGAAGAGTTTGATGCTTCCCGGGAGTATGAAGTTACTTTCTGGGCTAAAAATGATACCAACAAAACCCAGACAGCCATCTATGAGAAAGCAATTGCGGATTTCGAGGCTCTTTATCCCAATATTACGGTGAATCTGCGGCTGTATACGGATTACGGCAAAATTTATAATGATGTGATCACGAATATAGCGACGAATACTACGCCCAATGTGTGTATCACTTATCCGGACCATATTGCAACTTACCTCACGGGGGATCATCTTGTGGTTCCTCTGGAGGGGCTTTTTGAGGATGAAAATTACGGTTTGGGCGGCAGCCGGGTCAGATTTGACGCGCCTGCACAGGAGGAGATTATTCCGCAGTTTCTCAAGGAGTGTACTTTTGGCGGCCACTGTTATGCCATACCCTATATGCGGTCGACAGAAGCCTGCTATATCAATAAGACTTATGTGGAAAAGCTTGGATATACCCTGCCGGATGCCCTGACCTGGGATTTTGTTTGGGAAGTTTCGGAGGCGGCTCTGGCCAGAGACGGGGATGAAAATTTCCTGGTAAACGGCCAGAAGGTAATGATTCCATTTATTTACAAATCAACGGATAATATGATGATCCAGATGCTGAGACAGAGGGATGCAGGGTATTCCACGGAAAACGGGGAGCAGCAGATTTTTAACGATACCACAAAGGAACTGCTTTATACCATTGCGGAGCATGCTGAAAGCGGCGCTTTCTCCACTTTTAAGATTTCCGGTTACCCGGCCAACTTTCTCAATGCCGGCCAGTGTATTTTTGCCATTGACTCAACTGCCGGTGCAACCTGGATGGGGACGGATGCGCCTCTTTGCGACATCAGTGAGGACAAGATTGTTGAATTTGAGACGGCGGTGATGCCCATTCCTCAGTTTGATACACAGAAGCCAAGGATGATTTCCCAGGGGCCTTCCGTTTGTATTTTCAATAAGGAGGATTCCCAGGAGGTTTTGGCATCCTGGCTGTTTGCCCAGTATCTCCTTACCAATGAGGTTCAGATTGCCTATTCGGAAACGGAAGGGTATGTGCCGGTAACGAGAAAGGCGCAGGAATCGGAGGAATATAAGACTTACCTGGCAGGCTGCGGGGAAGATGATACGATACATTATGACGTGAAAATCAAGGCGGCCGGGCTGCTGCTGGACAATATAGGAAACACCTTTGTTACGCCGGTGTTCAACGGTTCGGTGTCCCTTCGGGATGCCGCCGGGGCGATGATCGAAAATACGGTGAAGTCTGTCCGGAGAGGACAGCAGGTGGATGACGGATACATAGAAAATCTGTACAGCGATATGACCTCACTGTACAGATTGGATCAGATCAGCCGGCAAAACAGCATGAATTCCGGGCAGGCGGATCTGGGCAGGCTGCCCGGGACTGCCGTATTGCTGCTGGCCTGCCTGGCAGGAGCCTGGATTCTGATTCTTCTCTATATCATAACTGCCGCTCTAAAAAAAGGAAAACAGCAATAATGCTATTGATTTATTGAAAATATCGTGTATAATTTATGACGAACAGCGCAAAGGAGCGCTGCTCAAGGTGTAAGGTTACTTAACAGTAAAAAATTTGCACGATCCCGGAAAGGGAAAGAGGAGGAAAAAATGAAAAAATTAACATCGTTGCTGTTGGCATTCGCGCTTGTATTTGCAAGTGTGGGCTGTGGTTCTGATAGCGGAAATGCAGCAGGAACAGAGGATGCGGCGCAGACGCAGGCCGGTGCGGAGGATACTGTCGGTGAGACTGCCGAGACAGAGGACGCTGCCGCTGAAGGGCAGGAAGCGGAAGCCGAAACGGAAGATTCCGCGCAGGCAGAGCCGGAGGAGACTCAGGCAGAGGCGGCTGACAGTGCAGACGAGAAGTCCGAGGGCGTCATGACCTATGAAGAGTATGTGGCGGCAGACCTTGAGAGCGAGGTCGTTGTTGAGACTTATGTACAGGCGAAGCAGTCCTGGTGGGAGGACAAGGCAACCCTTTATACCCAGGATAAGGACGGAGCTTATTTCGTATATAATGCGGCATGTACCGAGGAAGAGTACAACAAGATTACAACCGGTTCCAAGATCAAGGTGACAGGATTTAAGGCCGAGTGGTCAGGAGAGATTGAAATTATTGACGCTACCATTGAGCTTTTGGATGGAAATTATGTGGCGGAGCCTTTGGATGTTACCACTTACCTTGGCCTGGATGAGCTGGTTGATTTCCAGAATCAGTATGTGACCTTTAAGGGAATGACGGTGGAAGCGGCCGGTCAGGACGATGCCGGAAATGACGTGGCATTTTTGTATAACTGGGACGGTTCCGGTCAGGAGGGAGACGACCTGTACTTCAATGTATCCCTTGACGGCGCGACCTATACCTTTACCGTAGAATCTTATCTGTGCGACAGCGAGAGCGAGGTTTACAAGGCGGTGAAGGAATTGAAGATCGGCGATAAGATCGATATGGAAGGTTTCCTTTACTGGTATGAAGGTGTGAACCCTCACATTACTTCCGTAAAGGCAGCGAACTAAAATAGATAGGTTAAAAGGGCCCTGATCGATTTTGATCAGGGCCTTTTTGGAACCTGGTATGTGTTATAAACGGGGTTTCCGCAGAGGGCATTCCGACAGGCTGACCTTATCCTTCAGAACGGCCAGTCCGCAGTCGGAGAGGTAATCCTGAAAAATAGGAAGCGACTGGGGGGAGGTAGGGCCGATGATGATTTCCCCCACCAGATCGGAGAGGCGGAGATTTAATTTATCGCACATCAGGTTCAAATCCAGAGGATAATATTTTTTGATGCGCTCGGCAGATATATGATATTTGGGTCTCACCGTGAATTCGCGGGAAATAAAAGGGGAGACCACCATCCGCACTTCCTTTTCACTCCCAAAGGAAGGATGCTTGAAGGCGGCGGACTGTACCCAGGCCTCGTTCATCAGATTTTGCAGCCTGGGAAAGCACCCGGCAAAGGTGGCGGAGTTTTTCACGGTTTCATAGAATTCGTTTACCAGATGATGTCCTCTCATATCTTTTTGGTAATATACTTTCTGGAGGGATATTACGCCGCCCACCATTTTCTGCATAAGGCTTTCGTGAAAGGCAATACATACGCCCTGACCCAGGTAGCCGTACCGCTCCCATTGAGCAGCGTCATCCCGGTACCTGGAAAAACAGGCGGCATAGGCGGAATAGTGAAATTCCTCCTCCAGCTCTTTTTGAAAAAAGGCTGTTACCTCCCGGCTCTTTTCTCTTTCGTTTTCCAGATCCAGCTTTTCCGTCACCGCCCGGCATATACCGTTCATAAAAAGCCGCATCTCGGAGGCGTCGTTCATATTCAGAATATTGTTCAGCCGTAATTCCGCGCATCGAATAATTCCGTCAAAGGCTGCAAACGTAGTATAGTGATACAGCATAGGTTACCTCCACAGACCGGAAACGAAATACATCAAGGCCGCCCAGGTATAAACAGAATAAAAAATGCCGTCCTTATCTTTTCCTGCCAGTAATATTTCCCTTGCAGCTTTAGGGGTAAGAAGCTCAAAGCCGTCAAAGCGCTCGCTTCCCACGGCCCCTTTTTGTGAAAGGGAGGACAGATCGGACAAATTTGCAACGGCACACACGAGAGCATTGCTTTCGTCTGTCATGCCGGGGGAAGAAAAAAGCAGAGGATTGATAATGGAGAGGGCATCTTCCTTCAGGGATATTCCGGTTTCCTCCCGGATCTCTCTTATGGCAGCAGTGAGAATGGGGCTCTTTGCCAATTCGTCTTCCGGATCCAGAAGGCCTGCCGGAGGGCTTAACAGGAACTGTCCGGCGGGGTAGCGGTATTCTTTGGAAAGGAGCAGCATGGGCTCCTGGTCCGGGATGCTGAGAATCACCACACAGGTCACCGCATCCGGCAGCATGGCGCGAAATTCCCCGTCGGATTTCGTTGCGGCAAGGCGCTCCATGGATCTTCTGGTAGCGTCAAAGTAATGTTTGTCTTCCTCGTATTGAAGGTCAAAGACTTTAATAAATTTGGAATCGAACAGAGGCCTGACATTTTCTTTTTTTATGATGGGTTTCTGATTTTTTTCCATAGATACCTCCATAGTAAAAACCCCGCAGAATAACTGCGGGATTTGAGTGAGCGGAGTCGGAGGGATTCGAACCCTCGTGCCCCGGAGGGCAAACGCATTTCGAGTGCGCCCCGTTATGACCGCTTCGATACGACTCCTCACGACTCTTTCCATTATACTGTTTTCAAAATTACAAGTCAATCAAATTTTTTGCACAAAAAACAGGGATAAAAATCAGCGAAAAATGAAAAGGCAAAAGGTTGTAGACAGGCTTTAAATTAGGTATAATAATGAGTGCATATCTGAGGAAAAAATGTGTGTACAATTGGAGAAGGAGGAAGGGAAAGTGAAAAGAATTGGTTTGTTAACAAGCGGCGGCGATTGCCAGGCACTGAATGCCGCTATGCGCGGTGTGGTGAAATGTCTTGTAAACAGTGATGAAAAAGTTGAGATTTACGGTTTTATCGACGGCTACAAAGGACTGATCTATGGGAATTTCCGAATGCTTGGGGGGCATGATTTCTCAGGGATACTCACCAAGGGGGGCACGATTTTAGGCAGCTCGCGTACCCCGTTTAAGACCATCAAGGATCCGGACGAAAACGGACTGGATAAAGTGGATGCCATGATGCAGAATTATTATAAGCTGCGTCTGGACTGCCTGGTAATTTTAGGCGGAAACGGTACTCACAAGACGGCGAATCTTTTAAGAGAAGAGGGGTTAAATATCATCACTTTGCCAAAGACCATTGACAATGACCTGTGGGGAACGGACATGACCTTTGGTTTCCAGAGCGCGGTAAATATTGCCACGGACGCCATTGACTGTATTCACACGACGGCAGCTTCCCACGGCAGAGTGTTCATTGTGGAAGTAATGGGACACAAGGTAGGATGGCTTACATTAAATGCCGGTATGGCAGGCGGTGCGGATATTATCCTGATTCCTGAAATCCCTTACGACATTAAAAAAGTAGTGTCCAAGATTGAAGAGCGCAATAGAAACGGAAGCAGATTTACGATTCTGGCGGTGGCGGAGGGCGCGATCTCCAAGGAGGATGCGAAACTCTCCAAAAAAGAATACAAGGAAAAAATGAAAGGCTACAAGTTCCCTTCTGTTTCCTATGAGCTGGCACAACAGATTCAGGAAAGAACGGGGCATGAAGTAAGAGTTACGGTTCCGGGACACACACAGAGAGGCGGAAGCCCCTGCCCTTATGACAGAGTATTTGCAAGCCGGTTAGGCGCAGAGGCAGGAGCATTGATTCTGAAAGGCGAGTACGGCTTTATGGTGGGCTACAAAAACCGTGAAGTGGTTAAGGTGCCTTTGGACGAAGTGGCCGGAAAGCTTAAGATGGTTTCTCCGGATGCCTCTATCGTAAAAGAAGCAAAATTATTAGGCATCAGTTTTGGTAATTAAAGGTTGAGTTTATGTCATACACAGCTCTTTACAGAAAATTCCGTCCCACCACATTTGAGGATGTAAAAGGACAGGAGCATATCGTTACAACCCTGAAAAATCAGATAAAAGCGGAGCGCACTTCTCATGCATACCTTTTTTGCGGTACGAGAGGAACCGGAAAAACTTCCATAGCCAAGATTTTCGCCAGAGCGGTTAACTGTGAAAATGTAAGGGACGGAAGCCCCTGCGGGGAGTGCGCTTCCTGCAGGGCGATTCTGGCGGGGGCCAGCATGAATGTGATCGAGATTGACGCGGCCTCCAACAACGGAGTGGACAGCGTCAGACAGATCGTGGATGAGGTGACCTATTCTCCCGCGGAGGGCAGATACAAGGTTTATATTATAGATGAGGTGCATATGCTCTCTGTGGGGGCTTTTAACGCTTTGCTTAAAACGCTGGAGGAGCCGCCCTCTTATGTGATCTTTATTCTTGCCACTACCGAAGTACACAAAATACCCATCACAATTTTATCCAGATGTCAGAGATATGATTTCAAGCGGATTACTGCCGATACGATTTCCGGCCGGATCAAAGAAATGATGGAAAAGGAGCAGATTCCCATAGAGGAGCGGGCGGTCCGCTATATTGCAAGGAGAGCGGACGGCGCTATGCGCGATGCATGGAGTCTTTTGGAACAGTGCATCGCTTTTTATTTTGGCCAGGAGCTGACCTATGACAGGGTACTGGATGTGCTGGGAGCGGTGGATACAGAGGTGTTTAGCAAGCTGCTCCGTATTGTCTTAAAGGGAGAGGTAACCCAGGCCATAAAGCTTTTGGAAGAGATGGTAATACAGGGCAGGGAACTGGCGCAATTTGTATCTGACTTTACATGGTATTTGAGAAACCTTCTTCTGGTTAAGACGGCGGATGGGATGGAAGATGTGATAGATGTATCCACAGAAAATCTTGCCCGCTTAAAGGAAGAGGCACAGATGGCGGAAAACGACACGATTATGCGCTATATCCGTGTGCTTTCAGAACTTTCAGGCCAGATTCGCTACGCTTCCCAGAAAAGAATCCTGGTGGAGATGACGCTGATTAAGCTGTGCAGACCAGGCATGGAAACAGATGTGCAGTCATTGACGGATCGGATCAGGCAGCTGGAGGAAAAGCTCGAAAGCGGGGTTTTCGTGGCTGCTTCTCATGAAGGGGCTGTATCGGGCAGCAGAGGATCCGGTCTGGGAACAGAAGCGCCAAAGGAGGCGGCAGCCCTGCCACATGCTCTGCCGCAGGACGTGGAGAAAGTGGTGGGAAGATGGCAGGCCATTATTGCCCAGTCTCCGATGCCTATGAAAGCCTATCTGAAGGCCTCCTATCCAAGCCTTGCCGCAGATGGGAGTCTTTTGGTGGTAGCGGAAGACGGTTTGCCTTCGGATTACCTTAAGGAGGAGCATCACAGGCAGGAGCTGGAGCAGATTCTCGCGGAGTTTGTGGGAAAAGAAATTAAAATTATGGTGCAGAGTACGCAGCAGGGAAGAAATCCCCGGGAGTTGTATCCGGATCTGACGAAGCTGGTCAGCCAGACCATCCATATGGAAGTAGAAGAATTGGAGGAAGAGCCTGAAGCTTTCGACTTGTGATTCTGATATTGGCAGTTGAAATTATCAGGCAATTCATATACAATACAAAGAAATATAAATTTAAGGAATAGAGGGTCAATATGGCAAAACGTGGAGGATTCCCGGGCGGGATGCCCGGCAATATGAATAATCTGATGAAGCAGGCTCAGAGAATGCAGCGTCAGATGGAAGAAAATCAAAAGGAGCTGGAAACGAAAGAGTTTACGGCCAAAGCAGGAGGCGGCGCCGTGGAGGTGACGGTGACCGGCAAGAAAGAAGTCAAAAAGATTAAGCTGTCCGAGGAAGTGGTAGATCCCGAGGATATTGAAATGCTTGAGGATTTGGTGATGGCTGCCGCAAATGAGGCTCTGCGTATGGCAGAGGAGGCGAATGCCGAGGTTATGAATAAGATGGCAGGAGGACTTGGCCTGGGCGGAGGCCTTCCTTTCTGATGGATTTGTACAGCGGACATATCAACAAATTAATAGACGAATTGTCCGGGTTGCCGGGAATCGGTTCAAAGTCAGCGCAGCGGCTGGCTTTTCACTTGATCAATATGCCGCAGGATAAGGTAAACAGACTAGTAAAAACAATTATTGAGGCGAAGGAGAATGTCCGCTACTGTAAGGAGTGTTTTACCCTGACGGACAGAGAATTGTGTCCTGTCTGTGCGAACGGCAGACGAGACCACGGTACCATCATGGTGGTAGAAAATACAAGGG
>CAJTVL010000054.1 GCA_910579425.1 uncultured Lachnospiraceae bacterium
CTATCTGCGTCCCAGCGCAAGCGAGATGATGCTGAGCAAAATTAATGTGACGCCCACAATGCGGTTTAATTTCTTATTGTCGCATCTTTTTGATGCAGTTATGGTATCATAAATGAAAAAGTTCCGACAGGGACAAATCCTGACGATTGTGTAAA
This sequence comes from uncultured Lachnospiraceae bacterium, assembly GCA_910579425.1. Lineage (GTDB taxonomy): Bacteria > Bacillota > Clostridia > Lachnospirales > Lachnospiraceae > Suilimivivens. Next base: position 156 of record CAJTVL010000054.1, read on the forward strand.
TTTGCCGCAAATCGGGACAAATTCTGTAAATTGGATAAAATCAGGGGAAGGGAGAAAATCCATGGCCTACGAGACCGCCTCAAACCAGCGCAAAGAGCTGATCGCCTCAACTTTAAAGGAACTGCTTCAGACAAAACCCCTCTCGAAAATATCGGTTACCGGACTCGTTCAGCAGTGCCGGATCAACCGTAAAACCTTTTACTATCATTTTGAAGATATTTACGCTTTGCTTAAATGGATGCTGGAGCGGGAGATCATTGAAATGCTCCGTCAGTATGATTTGCTTTCAGACTATGACGCCGCCCTGGGATTTGCACTTGATTATATTGGCGAAAACTATACCATGCTGCGCAATATTTATAATTCCATGGAGGTGGAACATCTGCGGAGGTTCTTTTTTTCATGTTTCCGGGAAATAACCAGGCTGATTATTGAAGAACCCGCAGCGAAGATGGGGTATCGGGTGACAGAGGAGTATAAGGCATTTTTGATCGACTTTTATACGGAAGGGATCGTCGGCGGCATGATTCATGAAATTTCGAATCCTTCTTTTTATAAAAGGGAAACGTTGTCGGCCTATATTTACACCACCTTTCGGGGCGGCATCCTTCAGTCCTTAAAGGATGCCCAGGAAAATGGCCTGTAATGGGCCAGGGCAAGGCCTTTGCGGATATGAAGCCGGAAGGGGAAATAAACCACTTGATAAAAAAGTGTATGTAAAAAGCTTCAGAAAAACAAATCCGCGGCAGTCATAGCCGACCAGAGGCAGGTCGGCAGCTACGATGCGGAGCAGATATATAAGGTTTATTCAGCGGGCGGATGTTGGGTGAACCAGAGAACAAACCATATCGTTCCGCTAAAACTGCAAAAACACGTCATATTCCGGCGCAACATGGCATGAAACACACTTAAATTATTTCCCGGACAGTCTATAATGAAACTAGATCGGTTCATTACGTGTCCAATTGAAATCAATGGAAATTACTTTGCGTGTCATGACGCGGGAGAGGAGTGTTTTATGTATCAAATGGAAAATTACCTGAAAACCATCGACGAGGTGATCGCCAAAGGGCCTTATGAGCCCACCTGGGAATCCTTATCGGCTTACGAGGTGCCCAAATGGTACCGGGACGCCAAGTTTGGAATTTTTATCCACTGGGGGATTTACAGTGTTCCTGCCTTTGGGAATGAGTGGTATCCCAGGAATATGTATTTGGAGGGCTCTGCGGAGTACGAACATCATATCAAGACTTACGGCAGACAGAGCGATTTTGGCTATAAGGATTTTATCCCTATGTTCAAGGCCGAAAAGTTCTGTGCCCAGGAGTGGGCGGAATTATTCAAACAGGCGGGGGCCCGGTATGTGGTGCCGGTGGCGGAGCACCATGACGGATTTCAGATGTACAGAAGCGAGGTGTCCCACTGGAACGCCTATGAGATGGGGCCGAAAAGAGACGTGCTTGGGGAGCTGAAGGAGAGCTGTGAGGAAAAGGGAATGGAGGTAGGCGCATCCTCCCACCGGGTAGAGCACTGGTTTTTTATGGGCCATGGAAAGGAATTTGACAGCGACGTCCGGGAACCCATGGAGCGGGGGGATTTTTACTGGCCTGCCATGCCAGAGCCGAATCATCAGGACATCTACAGCAAGCCGGAGCCGACGGAGGAATATCTCCAGGACTGGCTGGTGCGCACCTGCGAGATCATAGACCGTTACCGCCCCAGAGTCCTTTATTTTGACTGGTGGATCCAGCACAGTGCCCTTAAGCCTTACCTGAAAAAGCTGGCGGCTTACTATTACAACCGGGCGGTTTCGTGGGGCATGGAAGTGGCGATCAATTACAAGCATGATGCCTTCCAGTTCGGAACTGCCGTTCCGGATGTGGAGAGAGGGCAGTTCGCGGAGGTAAAGCCCTATTTCTGGCAGACGGATACGGCAGTGGCCCTCAATTCATGGGGCTACACGGAAAATAATCAGTTCCGCCCGGCCGGGGATATTATTTGTGACCTGGTGGATATTGTCAGCAAGAACGGCGCTCTTTTGTTGAACGTAGGGCCGAAGGCGGACGGAACCATTTCCGACGAGGATAAAGCTATTTTGCTGGAAATAGGAGCATGGCTTAAGGGCAACGGAGAGGCAATCTATGGGACAAAGACCTGGAGGAAATACGGGGAGGGGCCTACGAGGATCGTGGAAGGGCAATTCTCGGACGGCATCAAGAAGAATTTTACTTCCCAGGATTTCCGTTTTACCACAAAGGCAGGCTTCCTCTATGCCACTGCCTTAAAGTGCAGTGAAAACGGGGAGTACTGTATCCAATCCCTGGGAGAGCAGGACGCGTCCAAACAGGCGAATTTCCATGGGATTATCAGAGACTTGGAAGTACTTGGGGATGGCAGCAGGCCAAAGTGGGGCAGGGATGAAAAGGGACTGCATATCAAGACCGGATTCAGGAGCGCTCATCCCGTTGTGTTTAAGATTAAGGTGGATTGAGGATTCTGCGCTCATCCGGTTTAAGGCTCTGGGGGGACGGCTGTTTTTGCTCCCTCAGAAGCCATTGTCTGGGGATGACACCGAATTTGTCCCGGAAAATTTTGTGAAAATAGGAAGCGGAATGGCAGCCGGTTTTTGCACTTACGGTTTCCAATGACAGGCCTGGATCTGAGAGCATCAGTTCACAGGCCTTTTGCATCCGGACATTGGTCAGATACTGTAAAAAGGTGATGTCCGTTTCCTTTTTGAAGATATAGCTTAAGTAGCTGGGATTGATGGAAACTTCTCCGGAACTTACACCGGCAATGGAAAAGGCATTTCGGCTGGCGGCGAAAAAACGCAATACTTAAAGTGAAGGTTTACAACTGTGAGTTGAGTTTTAATGAAAAAAACAACCTGCCATGTATGGACTTTACATAATACAGCGGTCATAATAATATCACAGCAGCTATAAAACCGAAGGAGAAGAAGAATATGTTTGATGTCAGAAAAATGGGGGAGCAGATTGCACATCTTCGCATAGGACACGGCTACACTCAGGAACAGCTCGCAGAGGAATTGAAGGTTTCGCCCCAGGCGGTCAGCAAATGGGAGAATGGAAAAGCAGTGCCCGAGGCATCGATGCTTTATGAAATATCCAGATTTTTTAATTGTCCTGTGGACAGGATTCTTGATCCGTCGTCATGTGTTTTGGGGGAGATGGACTTTGATTATGAATTCCTTGTCAGGCCGCGGGTTCCTGTAGCTGATTATTCAGGTCCTGAGTGGCCGAAAAGTATTTCATCAGCATCTCTTTTAACCGCAGTGAAACTGTTTTTTGGATTGGAACAGCGCAGGGACATCAAAGGCTGTCAGGTCAATGATGAGGAAGAATATATTTTGCAGTCGGCGATCACGAATATATGCTTTGGATATTCTTATGGGCCCGATCAATGGATTCGTGACAGCTTTCTGATCTATGGTTTGGATTATGAGATGCATTCAAAGGCGGATTATTCGGAAGGTGAATTTATTGCTCTCGCCTGCAGACAGATTGAGCACGGTTATCCTGTCATCATTATCCCAAAGGAGTATACGGATACGATTTTTGCGGTCGGTTTTTCCGGCCATGGACAGATTTTAAAGGGATTGGGATTTTTGGAGGGAGACGATCAAAAAAATGCAGGGATAAGCTTTGAAGAGCTGAATCAATATGCCGGTTGGTACAAGACGGACTGTGACATGATGCTGATCAGGCCTTCCCGTGAAAAAATGCCCCTGGCGCAGGCGTGCGCTAATGCGCTCCTTAGAGGGATGACATTGTTATCAAACAAGGAACATCAGGGAGAAGATAAAATGCAGGGCTACGGCCTGATTATTTACCGAAACTGGTGTGAGCTGCTCAGGGAAGAAAATCAAAGAGATGCAGATCAAATCGAATGTGTTTTTCCGCATGCGTTTATTCATTATGAGAATAAATTAAGAACAAAACAGTTTTTTGAGCTGTGCATTAATATAATTCCCCAGATTGATAAGGAGTTAATGGCTTTAGCGATCAGTCAATACAAAGACATTATATCCTTTGCGGCAGATATAGCGGCTATCGCCCATCAGCGTGATTCCTTTCCAAAGGATTCTCTGAAAGAAAAACGGAATCAAATCATGGAAATGCTGCGCAGAAGCAGGGAACAGGAAGAACTGGCCTTGAATTATATCCAAAAAGCTCTGGCGGCGCCGGGTTGAAAATGAGCCTGATGGCTTATTTTCAACCGGCAATTTGCGCCGCAGGCGGTTTAAACTGCCGGTTGCAGATGCGAAAATTTGGCTGAAATTGTCATAACCTCAGTTATTGCGAAACAGTAAACAGCGAATAAAACAAACCATGTTCGTCCATTAAACGATCAAAAGTACCCCGCTCTGCCACTTCTCCCCGGTGCAAAACGATGATTTCATCATATTCCTTTAACACGTTTCGCTCCAATCTGTGGGTTACAATGATACGTGTAATATCTTTCGTTGCTAAAATAGAGTTCATAATGCCATTTGCTGTGATCTCATCCAATGCGGCAGTAGCTTCATCCATTAACAAAACAGATGTGTTTCTCAGTAATGCTCTCGCAATAGATATTCTTTGTTTTTCCCCACCGGATAAAGCGCTTCCGTTTTCGCCGCAAATATAATCTTTGCCATGACTGGCGATCAACCGGGAAAGACCTGCCCTGATAACGGCAGACTGCACATCGTTGTCCGGGAAGTCTTTATAGAGCGTAACATTATTATAGACGGTATCGTTAAATACAAATACACTTTGCTGGACAAGCGATATTGTTTGAAAAAGCGAGTCCGGATGAATATGCCTCAATTCAGTCCCGTCGAACATGATACTGCCCTCATAATTGTCATATGTTTGCATGATGAGGTTTAGTAAGGTTGTTTTGCCTGAACCGGAGCTGCCGACAATTGCATATTTCTTTCCGGGTGAAAAATCAAGATTAATATGGTGTAAAATTTCTTTTTCATCTTCATAACCGAAGGACAGATCACGGATAGAGATCCCCTGTGTCAGGGTTGGAGCTATTACTTCGCCGCCGGTTTCTTCATGCTGAGACAGGAAATCAGATAATCTGTCCATTATGGCGACTGCCGCTTTTCTATTTGCAAGAATTTGCAACTAAGCGTACTTTTGAAATAAAGCAATCATAATGCCATACTTCCACATAAAAATTCGGCCGCAAGGAAAGAAATTCCTTGTGGCCGGATAATGTCATAGCTGCCCTAAAAGGGCGTACCATACCATATAATCAGAGCGAAAAGAATATCTGCTTTCCTGCGAAACGGCATGACAACAAACAGCTATCGCTGCAGAAAAAACTATCATGCCAAATGGATTTTAGCAGGAAATGTAGATCATCTTTTCACCCCTTCCACTTATTTTTGTTTGTATTATATCATGTTTATTTTTGTTTTTTCAAGTCATTTGTTCAGTTTAAGAATATACTCTCTCAGGAGTAGATTTGTGTACATAATTTTGCATATATATAAGTATCTTTCCAGACAGGCTTTCCATCCCCATCCTTCCAGAAGTAAACATTTTGCTTTAAGTGTGCTTCTCTGCAAAAACCCAGAGCTTCCAGCAATTTCCAGGAGTTTGTATTATTGGGATCGCATTCCGCATAGATCCGGTGGGTTCCGTTTAAAAATGCCTGCTGAATTAATGTCTGGCAGCTTTCTTTGGCATATCCGTTTTCCCAATAATTCCTGTTTAGTACATATCCTATTTCCAGCGCGTCAAACTCCCGTCTTCCCATATAAATATTGCCGATCATTTTGTGGCTGCTTTTTAATTCAATGGCAATCATTTCATCCGTTGAGATACGCCATTTGAGATTTTCCTTCGCTTCATCGAGCGACATAGGTTTATAGGGTTCAAATTCTACCACCTTTTTGTCGGACAGGTATTCGAACAAATCCTGCAAATCCTCTTTTTTATATCTTCTTAAAATCAATCGCTTTGTTGTTGCAAGGATGGTTTTGCTTTCCATATAAATTCCCTTTCTAAGCGGCCATACAAATCAGAATGCCGGATGCCGTTTCAAGGCGCAGATTTCTCTGCGCCTATCGAGCCTTGAAGTTTGGCGGAACAACCTACTACGCACAATTCGCATACTGCGACATGTACAGCCGGTAATACTCCCCATTTCTTGCCATCAGCTCTTCATGCGTCCCTTTCTCCAGAATATTTCCCTGATCCACGTACATAATGCAGTCGGCATTTTTGATGGTGGAGAGGCGGTGGGCAATGATAAAGGAGGTGCGGCCTTTTAGGAGCTCATTCAAGCCCTTTTGCAGTAAGATCTCCGTCTCCGTGTCAATGCTGGAGGTTGCCTCATCCAAAATGAGAATCCTGGGGTCGGCAAGGAGGGCACGGGCGAAGGAGATGAGCTGGCGCTGGCCTACCGAAAGGCGGCTTCCCCTTTCATTGACTTCCGTGTAATAACCGTTTTCCATCTCCATGATAAAGTCGTGGGCGCAGACAGTTTTGGCGGCCCGGATGACCTCCTCGTCCGTGGCGGTGTAATTGCCGTAGCGGATATTGTCCATGATGGTTCCGGCGAAGATGAAGCTGTCCTGCATCATGACGCCCATCTGAGCCCGCAGGGAGTGGATGGTTACCTTGGAAATGTCGGTTCCGTCGATGAGGATGCGGCCGCTGTCCAGATTATAAAAGCGGCTTAAAAGGTTCACCAGCGTTGTTTTTCCCGCTCCGGTAGGGCCCACAATGGCGAAGGTATCTCCGATTTTGGCGTGGAAATTCACATCATCCAGAATTTTCATTTCCGGTTCATAGCTGAAGGTGACATGCTCAAAGGTTACCTCTCCCTTGATTGGAGGCATCGTAGCGGCGTCCGGCGCATCCTTTACGGAAACAGGCTCGTCAATGGTCTCAAAAATACGCTCCAGATAGGAGATGGCGGTGAGCAGAGAGTTGTAAAAGCCTGCCAGCGTGTTGATGGGAGCCCAGAACCGGCCTACATAGGCTGTAAAAGCAACCAGTACGCCCACCGTAATGGGGGAGGCGCTGTCAAACATCCAGTGAATTCCCAGCACATAGATGGCGGAAGTGGTTACCATGGAGATAATATCAACCGAAGGCCCCATGGTGAAGTTGTACATACACGCATGCATCCAGGATTTTCGGTAGCTGCTGCTTAAGCTGTTGAAAATATTGCTGTTCATTTCCTCCCGGACAAAGGACTGGGTTACCCGGATTCCGTTGATGCTCTCCGCAATATAAGCGTTTAAGTTGGACTGTTTGTTGCTCTGGATCTGCCACGCTTTGCGCTGCTTTTTCTTGATAAAGACCACCACCACAGCCAGCACGGGCAGGCCGCACAGGCAAAGCAGGGTCAGCCTTACATTGGTCAGAAGCATAAAAGCCACAATGAAAAACAGGTTGCACAGATCCGTGATGGTGTTAAGGATACCGTTGGAGAGCAGGTCGCTTAGGCTGTTTACATAGTTGACCACCCGCACCTGAATTTTGCCGTGAGGCCTGTTGTCATAGTAGGAAAAGGGCAGATCCTGCAAATGCCTGAAAATATCGTACCGCAGATCGTGTATGATCTGCTGGCCGATAATGTTGGTGTGCTTGATCTTATATCGCAGACTGAAAGCCGAATACAGGGCGGCAAGCAGGGTCAGGCCGCTGTAAAAGGCCACGCTTTTCATGTCTCCTGCCGGAATGCTTTCGTCCATAATCTTTAAAAAGAACTGCGGAATCAGCATGGTAAAAGCGGAGGCGGAGAGCATCAGCGCTGCAACCGAGGCAAAGCGCTTCCGATAGGGCTTTAAGTAGCCCAGCAGTCGTTTTAGCTGGTTTATGTCAAATTTGTCTTCCAGAATTTCATCCACATCATATTTATTCCGTGCCATAGTTTCCCTCTTTTCTGCACTTGCTTTCTGTGCGTTTCCCGGCAGGGCGCAGAAGAGCGCGCCGCGCCTGGAAACGGATCGGAATTGTTGGTTTTGCTTTCCGCTATGCGGGCTCGGGCGTTCCGGCAAAACCGGCGCGCCGCATTTCCTCCCGGGAAGGGATTTCCCCATACTGATGATGAAAAGCGCTGGCATAGTAACCGTTTTTGGCCAAAAGCTCCTGGTGGGTGCCTTTTTCTATGATGCGGCCATTGTCCATGACCAGGATTTGGTCCGCATCCTTGATAGAAGAGATACGGTAGGCAATCACAAACACGGTACACTGGCCGCCCAGCTTTTTCAGCTGGCTCTGTATGTAGCTTTCCGTCTCCATATCCACCGCGGAGGTGGTATCGTCCAGAATCAGGATGGAGGGCTTTTTCAAAAGGGCCCTTGCCAGGGAAATCCTCTGCTTCTGACCGCCGGATAACCCTACGCCCCGCTCGCCTACAATGGTATCATACCCCTCGGGCATCTTCTGGATAAAGTGGTTGGCGTCCGCCATCACGGCGGCATCGTGGATCTCCTCGAAGGAGCAGTCAGGCCGCCCATAGGCGATATTGCCCTCAATGGTATCGGAAAAGAGGAAAATATCCTGCATGGCCATACCGATATTATCCCGCAGCTTCTGAAGATTCAAGTCCCTGACATCCACGCCGTCCACCAGCACCTTTCCGCTGGTGGCGTCCACGAAACGGCACAGCAGATTCATAACGGTGGATTTGCCCGCGCCGGTGGAGCCTAAGATGCCGATGGTCTGCCCCTTTTTGACGGTAAAGCTAATATCCTTTACAATATCCTCTCCGTCCGCAGAGTAGGATACATTGCAGAATTCCACATTGCCTTCCATATGCTTATTCTCCACGGGCGCGGCGGGCATCTTGATAGAAGGCTCTTCCACATAGGTATCGTAGATTTTTTCCACGGAGGTGATAAAGCGGTGAATGTCGTTGACCCACCAGCCTGCCATCCTTAAGGGGCCGTTTAACATCCACAGATAGCCGTTTACCGTAACCAGATTTCCCATGGATATTTCCCCCTGAATGACCATATAGCCGCCGTAGAGCATCAATATAACGTTGAGCAGGTAGGAGAGCACTTCAAAAACCGGAAGGTATTTCATCCATACCCGGGAGGAGGCGAGCTGAGCCTCTTGATAGGCATCGTTTTCCCGGTTGAATTTTTCAATCTCAAAATCCTCTTTTGCAAAAGCCTTCACAACCCGGTTGCCGCTCACATTCTCCTGGACAAAGGAGTTCAGGGAAGAGAAGCGGTCCCGGATCCGGGCAAAGGTGGGGCGCACGTCCTTAGACTGCCGGAAGGTGGTGAGGGCGGTAAATGGCAGTACAAAGATCATGCACAGGGCCAGTTTGACGTTGACGGTAAAAATCATGGACAGGGCAAAAATAAACATCAGCATATTTTCATATACCGCATAAATAATGTAGGCTACGAAATGCCGGATGGCGTCCATGTCCCCGGTCTGGCGGCTCATCAGATCCCCGGTCTTTTTCCGGCTGAAAAAGGCAAAGTCCTCCATCAGAAGCCTGCGGAAAAAACGGTCCCGCATATCATAGAGTACGCCCTGGGAGCAGGTTTCGAAGATGACCTGATGGGCAAAGCGCAGAATCCCCCGTACCAGGGTCACCGAAAGCAGGGTGAGGATCAGACTGGGGAGAAGGGTCAGATTCCCTCCCTGAATCACATCATCCACAATGAGTCCGGAAATGTAAGGGTTTACGATGGCCAAAACTGCGATCACAGTTGTCATGAGAAGACCAAACAGCAATAAAGCGCAGTACTTTTTAAGGAACCCCCAAAACCATTTCATTGGTGCCATAAATTGTCCTCCTTTTCTGACTTTAGAAAATTTTCGGATAACTTTTTTAAAATAGCTATTGTCAATTTTATTAATTTGAGGTAAAAAGGAAATGTACTTTCTTGCAGGTTAGCTGTCAAATATTGCTATGCGGCAGAGAAAGAAGAACAGGAACGGTAAGTCCGGTATGTGATCCGGACGGCAGTTTATAGGGAAAGGTGTTTGATCATGAGTCAGGGAGATATTGTATTACAGGAGGATTTTAATCCCACATTCCTTTTTACATGGAAGGGTATACGCAAAGAGGACGAGAAGACGTATCACAAGCACGAGCATCTGGAGTTCGGCTATGTGATGTCCGGCAGAGGGCGTATCAGGATCTCGGATCAGCTTTATGAGTTGGCGGAGGGGGACTTCATTTTGATCAACGCAGGGGAATTCCATCAGGTTCTCACCAGCGAGAGCGGCGGCCCCACAGTGGAGTTTTATGTGGGGCTTACGGATGTCTATATGGAGGGGCAGGAAAAAAACCGTCTTCCCGTCACGGAGGCCGGGCCTGTGCTCCACACCTCGGGAGAGCTCAAGATGAAGCTGAGCCGGCTGTGTATTTATATGGAGGCGGAGAAGGAGATGGGGCGGCTTGGAAGGTATTTCATGATGAAAGCCTACGCCATGCAGATGCTGGTGTCTTATCTGCGGGAGCAGGAACAGCCCCAGAAGCAGCGGCCCATGAGGCAGTGCTCCTTCGAATCCGTGAACCGGAAATATCTGGTGGAAAAGATCCTGGATTATTTTGAGGAGAATTACGCCCAGAAGATCTCCCTGGATCAGATTGCGGGGAACATGTATTTAAGCCCTTTTTATATCTCAAAGATCTTCAAGGCGGAGACAGGGGAGACTCCCATCCATTCCCTGATCGAGATCCGAATGGAAAAGGCCAGGGAGCTTCTGCTTGAGGAGCCCTCCTTAAGCATCCAGGAGGTATCTGCCAGAGTGGGGTATGAGGACGCCTATCATTTCAGCAAACTGTTTAAGAAAAAATTCGGAGTAGCGCCTTCGGGAATGCGCAAAAACGAGCAATAAATGAAGAATTCAGACAATAAGAGTATTTTCCGGCGTTTCTTGTCGCTTGTGGTTTGTATATTGACTGTAAATCATGGAAAGGTTACAATGAAAGCAGAAACTATTAATGATTCTTTGCTTAATAGAAAGGTTGTGGTCACATGAATATGACAGAGGTTGCAAGATTACTTTTGGGGTTGCGGGCAGCCGGATGGACAGAAAAGGAAATCAATGATTTTATGCTTTATATTGAATCCGGGGAAGAACAGTATAAGCCTACGCCCAAGAACGGAAAGGCAGAATAGGATTTAAAGGATAGTCTGTATTTATGGATTTTAACCGACAAATATGGCGGAAAACAGGGCGGCGTAGCCGCCCTGTTGAAGTTTTGAATGACTCAGGATACGTTCCACGCAGTTCTGCTGTGGGGAAGTTTATTCATAGAGAGGTCTGATTGCACGTAGGGCATTTTATAGTTTAGTCCTCTACAAGTTCAGTTCTTTACAGATCAGCCTCCTGTAGTTTAGTCCTGAAAAGCGGCAAATCCAGTTCAAAGTTTTTTCCGAAAATATGAATCATCCTTCCCGCGTTAAGAATATGGTTCTTAATGTCTTCCGGAGTGCCGTTGCTGTAGGATAAATGTTCGAATGCATATAACGCAACATAAAATTTAAAGATCTTCCAGAACCCGTCCGGTATGGTATCAAAATATCCGTCAATCTGTCCGTTTGCAAAGCTGTCACTGTATTCCAGAGCCCATAACAGTCCACCGAACTCATACCAGGGATCGCCTGTATTTCCTCCCGAGAAATCGATAATACCAACATTTCCCTCTTCGTCTGCCACACAGTTGTTCCAATGAAAATCTCCATGAAGAAGAGTCTGCGGCCTGTCCGCCATCAGACAGATATTCTCCATAATATACTGCTCTGCATTTTTACTGCCCTCAAATACAGCCTTCATACGACGGTAATTTTCCAGAAAACGGAGAGCCTTTTTTTCCACAATATCCTTCCAGTCCGCTTTCGGGGCGTCCGGATAACAGGAGTGAAGCTTTTTAAGCTCCCTGCCGACTTTCTTTCCCAGTTCATAGTAATTCTTTGAAGTATCTTTCTTTATGAGATCCATTACCGGCATCCCGTCAACCCAAGATACAATAGAATAGACTATATCGGCATTTGTACCAAATAGAATGGGGGTGTGGGTATGAATATCGGTATTCATATACCCAGTGAGCTGGTCATATTCTTTTCTCTTTTCAGAAATCTTCGCCTTCTCACTGATCCGCAGCAAAAAATATTTGCCGTCTTTTTTGAGCTTATATTTTTCGTCTCCGGAACAACCCTCCAATATCTTTTCGACTATTTCATATGATTTCACTTCCGCAATAGAATATAGGTTTTCCATGTTTCGCTATCCTTGACCGCACCAAGATTGGTATATGTACCGGGCGCCTGGTTTTGACGAAATTTTGAGGTTAAGCTAATTTCTGAAGTTTTTCACTATGTTCACGAATAACGCTTTTCATAACGTCAATATCTGCTTGCATAGCGTCAATTTGAGATATACCGCTTTTATAACGATTGTATGTGCTTGTATAGCATGCTTCAATATTTTGCAGCCGTGGAAGAATATCATTCTCATTTTGCAATTTTAAAAACTGAATATCATCCTTTATTGGCTGTAACTTTTTGTCTAATAAATCAGACATTGCAAGCAATAATTCATAGTCTGTCATAGATCCGTACCTCCTTATAAAAAAAGTATATCACAAAAATACTGTTCAGACAAAAAGAAAATGCTACAAACCTTTTTTAATTAAGGTTTCCAGCATTCTTTGGGTTGGGCTGTTAAAAACAGTCGCAGCTCGTAGGGGAATCGAACCCCTGTTTCCGCCGTGAGAGGGCGGCGTCTTAACCGCTTGACCAACGAGCCATTTTCAATGGGATAACACTTCTCACAACCTGTTACGTGCATCCGACTTGATTATTCTATAATAAGTTGACAAATATTGCAAGCATTATTTTAAAAATATTTTAAATAATATGTATTTTTTCAGGAACATTTTTTGCTTTCGCTTTTCTTTAACATAACGGCAGTTCACGAAACGTTCTGGCCTTAAAAAAGATGAGCCAACACTAAATATCAGCTCATCTTTTACCTGCTCTTTCCTCAGGAATACCTTTGTATTCTCAGGATACGCTGTATGCTTTTCTCCGACAGACAGTACTTACAGGCCAGCTCTGAAGTCCTGCTTCCGGCAAGATAATCATTGTAAATCTGCCGGTCGCGAATCAAAAGTTCCTGTCTGGTCTGCGTGCCCGCGCCCCATGCCTGTCTATGTGCCGTTTTGCGCGGAATATAAATACTCTCTCCGTCAACATACTGCTGGATCAGCTCTATTACCTCATTGGGCAGAATTTCTTCTGCTCTTATATAGCCCATGTCTGCCTCCTAAATATTTATTTTTCAGGAAAAGCATTGGCTATAACAATTAACATAAGAATATCCGGCAAGGTCCGGTATCCGTCGTTTTGTTGCAATAGCCAGCGCTATGCAGACATAACATATCGTTTCATATAGAAATCCCCTTTCCAACATTTTTCTAAATCATAGCACGATTCGCCGGATAAATCAAATTTTGCGACAGGAGGGCAGGGGGCTTTCCGGACTGTAAATTGTAATAGACTTTGCCCTTTGGCTATGGTATATTAGATGTGATCAGATGACTGTTCTATAAATTGGAGAGGTGAATATATGCCGTCTGCTGATTTGGAAATTATAAAGGCTGCGATTGATGATTTGTCTATATATTCTTTCATTTTGTCTATTTTGTCAGACGAATACCCAAAGAAGTTCCTATCACTTTTAACTCAATAGAAATGGAATGGGGAGACCAAATGATTATTGTGATCACCGTTATAATATTTGTTCTGGGCGCTTTATTATGTTTCATAAAAGGGAAAAAAATCGAGGGCTGCAGGCCGAAGCCTTTGAGGAAGGCCTTGGAAGTACTCTCAAACAGCAGTTTTAACGGCTATCTCGTCAGTACGATGGTCGGTTTCCTGGGGATTACAACCGCCATTGCTTTCACAAATTATCACACGGAAAAGCAGGAGCAAAGATGGACCATCGAATTTTTGGAGGATGTCCTGCTCACAGAGCTGAATACCAAAAGAACATTGATGCAGGAGGCCTTATCAGGAATGGATATGATGCCTGATGCAAAGGAGGAGACAGAGACGAAAAGGACAGAGGGAGGGGAGCTGTCAATTGATGTGGAAGAGCCTTCTGACCCGGAAAAGCTGTTCGAGGCAATGAAAATCTATCCAATATCACCCGTATTATCACTGGATATGTTATTGACCGACTCGCCTTATAAATATACTATATCCAGATACAGCTACAGCGCGCTGATTGACTGTAAGATGAATTTTGTGGTGCAAAAGGCCCGAATCGATCATTCCGGCAGTATACAGGAAATGGCGGAACATTTATTAAAAATGTATTATGATTTTGAGCGGGCATACAAGGTCGTGGAAATCGAATTGAAATATCAAAATGGCGAAATGAACGAGAATCATGTTTATAAGGAAATAGATAAGCTGTATGATGAATTGAGAGAGAATAAGGAGGCAATTGTCGTGAGCGGGTCAAGTCCGGAGTGATAATGGAGGGAAAGAATCTTATTTTTATCAGAGGAGCAAAAAACAGATGAACAAAATACAAAAGTTTTTTTCGGCACATCACCATCACGCTCAGAGCCTTGATCTGACAAAGGATTCCATCGTCAAAGGCATGATCCGGTTTGCGATTCCGCTTTTTCTGGGTCAGCTTCTGCAGCAGTTTTACAATATGGCAGACGCCTGGGTGGTGGGGAATTTTGCGGATAATGATGCCTTTGCGGCGGTCAGCTCGGGAGGAAGCCTGACCTTTCTGATCATTGGATTTTTTAACGGAATTGCCATCGGGGGAGGGGTTATCATATCCCGGTATTTCGGTGCGAAGGATGCCGAGATGGTACAGAGATCGATTCATACCAATTTCCTGTTTGGAATTCTGGCCTCCGTGCTTGCAACGGCAGCGGGGCTGGCATTCATTCCGGGGCTGCTTAAGGTGATGAAAACGCCGGCCTCTGTGATGCCTCATTCCCTGATGTATTTCAGGATTTATTTTGCAGGGGTTTGTACGGTGATTCTCTACAATATCTGCATGTCTATTATGCGGGCCTTAGGGGACAGTCTGCACCCTTTGTACTATCTGATTTTGTCCTCCCTGGTAAATGTGGCGCTGGATTTGCTTTTTGTGGCAGGTTTTCGATGGGGGGTAATGGGGGCGGCCCTTGCCACAGTGCTTGCCCAGGGGCTCAGTGTGATATTGTGTCTGATCCGGATGTGCAGGGAGCCGGATGAGACGACCCGCCTGGATTTTCGAAAGCTGCATTTTGACAGAGACGTTATGGCTCAGGTGATCAGCCAGGGACTGCCTACGGGCGTCCAGAACGCGGTGATCAGCGTGGGCAATATTGTGATCCAGAGTAATATCAACGCTTTCGGCGCCTACGCGATTTCCGGACACGGCGCCTATGCAAAGATCGAGGGCTTTGTATTTTTGCCGATCATGAGTATGTCTATGGTGCTTCCCACCTTTATCAGCCAGAACCTGGGAGCGGGAGAGCATACAAGAGCCAAGAAAGGGGCGGCTTTCGGCGTTCTCTCGGGGATGGTGCTGGCAGAGCTGATCGGCGTAATTTTTTATCTCTGGGCGCCTTATGCGCTGCGCTTTTTTGTGAACTCCCTGGAAGCGGTGCAGTATGGAATGATTCATTCCAGGGTTGTGGCGCCGTTCTTTTTCCTGCTGGCCTTCTCCCACTGTGCGGCCGGGGTGATGCGGGGCTGCGGCAAGGCCTTTGTACCCATGCTCACCATGCTGCTGTTCTGGTGCGGTGTGCGCATCCTTTATGTGACCATGGCGGTAAAGGTGTTTCCGGTATTCCAGACGGTTTCCTGGGCTTATCCGCTGACCTGGACTTTGAGCTCTGTCACCTTCCTGATCGCGCTGCTTAAGATGGATTGGGTGCATGCCTTTGAAAAAAGTGACCGGTGAGGGTTACTCTATCGCGACAGGAAACCGCTGATCCCCGATTTCAAGAATGCAGATCTCTCCCTTTTTCAGCTTTGGAGAACTGAATACCACGGAGGCGCCTTTCTTTATCGTCGTATGCTCAAACAGTATATGATCCGCCTGGTCGTAAATCCGGATCCTGCTCCCGGCCTTGTAGGGGCTGTCCCAAATATACAGGAAAGAGTATTGGGAAGAGTTCTCACCAAAGGTCTGGGCCATGCCGGAGCTTCCGATGGCGAGAACGGTGCCGCCGCTGATCAGACAGACGCCTCCGTTTTCATAGCCGTAATCGAGGGGGCCGTCCTTGTCGCTTTCAGGGCCGTCTATGAGAGTGGTTCCGCCTTCGATATAAATATTTCCGTTGGAATCCAGGCCGTCGCCCCTGGCGTTTATGTGGATTTCCCCGCCGCTGATGACCAGGTTGGGAAGAGCGGCGTCCTGATTTGCGTCCGATTGATTTTCAGGGGGCACCGGCTCTCCGTTTGCGTTAATCCCGTCATCCCTGGCCGCAATATCTATCTTCCCGCCGGAAATAAGAATCTGATTCGCCTCCATTCCCTCGTAGGATGCGGCGACTTCCAGGTCTCCATCCAAAAAAGCAAGTCTTGTATCTGACAAAACGCCCTTTCCGCCGCAGAAAAGGAAAAAGCTTCCGCCCTTTATGGTGACGGAATCCGTCCCTTTTATCCCGTGATTGAGGGCTCTCACTTCAAGAGTTCCCTTCTCGATGACAAGGTTTTTTTGGTGTGAATCCCATTGTTGATGCCGCCGGTTACCTTCAGGGTTCCGTTTCCTGCAAGAGTGAGATCGGCTTTGGCATAAACAGCGGCTCCTGACGCTTCTTTTATGTCATCCTTATCTGCAAAATCCATCACATCCTCTGCGTTTTCCAGGTTTCGTGCAGTGGCCTCGTCGCCGCTCCGCACCTGGTTCAGAGTGTTTTCTTCCAGATAAAGGAGGGTATTTCCCGCTTTTTTTATATAAATAGCGGCGTCCTTTGAGTTGGAAATCTCCACGCCCGAAAGCACCAGAACCACAGGCTCATCTTTTCCGGCCTCCACCCGGAGCCGGCCTTCCTTCAGAGCTCCCTGAATACGATACCGGCCTTTTCGGGTAATGGTTATGGTATCCCCCGTAATATCCACGCCGCTGCATTCCATGTCGGAATGCCTGGCCTTTACTTTGGAACCGCCTCCGGACTTAAGGATAATCTCTGTTTCTTCTTCTCCTGTATCAAATTGCGAAAAAACAGCGTCCTTTTCCTCACGGGACGCTTGGGTTCCCTCCCGTGAGGAAAATGGGCCGGTCAACAGAAACAAAGCAGATACTGCAAAAGCACAAAGTAAGATGGTACGAAATCGATTCTTAATCAAAGAAAAGTCTCCTGTTCATAAGGTGTGCAAGGGAATTTCAGATCAAATCCATCAGCGCATAGGCAAGCCCGTCGTGGTCGTTGTCGAAAGCAGTGACGGTGGTGGCGGCAAATTGAACTTCTTCGGTGCCGTTTCGCATGGCGATTCCCATACCGGCGGCTTCGATCATGGACAGGTCGTTTTGGGCGTCGCCTGCTGCCACGGAAAAACAGGGATGGATGTCAAGAAGTCCGCACAGGGTCCTGAGCGCCGCGCCTTTTCCGGAGGCGGAAGGGAAGAATTCCAGGTAAATGGGGCTGGAGTAAATTATGGAAATATTTTCTTTTTCCGCCCAGGGCAGCAGCGAGAGGCGGAAATTTTCCAGCTTTTCGGCATCCTTAAGCTCAATGGCAATACATTTGCAGGGGCCTTCCCTGCTGCCGGCAAAAGCCCGGGCCATATCGGGGCAGAGAAGGACGGGTGTGCTGATGGCATGTTTATAATAATGAAGCTCTTCATCCTCACAGCAGGCCAGGATATGGGTATCCGAATAGGTGTGGACATGAACGCCTGCTTTCCCGGCTTCCTCCATAATGTGAAGGGCCTGGGCGGGGGTGAGGGTTATTTTGTACAGTGTTTTCCTGGCCGTGCAGTCGTAAATCTGCCCGCCGTTATAGGCGGCCAGGTACATACCGGGCAGGTCAAGGCCCAAAGAGTTTTTCACATCGGTGACACTGTTAATGTCACGGCCGGAGCAAAGTACAAGCTTATGCCCCGCATTGGTCCAGTCCCGGAGCACGGAGCCGGTATAATCGCTGATCTGCTTGCGGGAGTCGAGCAGCGTACCGTCCAGGTCGGTAAAAAGGATTTTTACAGGCTTAAGAAGCCCCGGATGAGCGTCCATCCAGCTTTTCCTTTCCTTGATCCGGGTCAGAATTTCCTCGGGGATAAAAAGCTTCCCGTAGCCGGTGGCCAGATCCAGGCCGGGTTTGGCGATTCCGTGAAAGTCGGAGCCCCCGCTGACGCACAGCTCATATTTGGCGGCAAGGGAGCGCATCTTCCGCTCGTCCGCAGGAGTATGGCTGCTGTAAAGCGCCTCTATGCCCTGCAATCCCATTTTTTTGAGAAAGGAAATCAGCTCCTCCAGTTCCTTTGGAGTGAAGTGGTAGAGCAGAGGATGGGCCAGGATGGGAAAGCCTCCTGCCTTCAAAATAATTTCCACTGCCCGCATGGGGGAGATCTTTTTCCGGGGAATAAAACAGGGACATCCGTCCCCGATGTATTTGTCGAAAGCTTCCTTGACGGTTTTCACATAGCCCCGGCTCTGCATGAATCTGGCGTAATGGGCCCGGGTGATGACACAGTCCGGGAATTCTTTTATTAATTCTTCATAGGTGACGGGAAAGCCGTGCTTTGTCAGGCGGCGGCACATTTCCCGGTTGCGGATGGTGCGGCCGTTGACGAAATTCACCAGCCGCCGTTTAAAGAAGTCGCTTTTATAATCAATATAAAGTCCTACAATGTGGATGTCCTGTCCTTTATATTCCGTGGAGAACTCGATGCCAGGTATGACTTCAAGGGGGGTTCCCCGGGCCGCGGCGAGAGCCTCGTCGATGCCGTCGGTGGTATCATGGTCGGTTAGGGCAAAGGCGGAAAGCCCTTTTTCAAGGGCATAATCCACCAGCTCTGCCGGGGTAAAGCTTCCGTCCGATTTGTTGGAATGAACATGCAGATCTACGATATTCATACTCAGTTTTCGTCCTCTTCTGCCTGCTTGGTATAGATGGTGCGCTTTCTTGCCAGCTCGTCGCTTGCCAGATACTCATCGTAGGTGGTGATCTTATCGATCAGGCTTCCGCCAGGCAGGATTTCCATGATGCGGTTGGCGGTGGTCTGAACAAACTGGTGGTCGTGGCAGGCAAAAAGAGCCACGCCCGGGAATTTGATCAGGCCGTTGTTCAGGGCGGTGATGGATTCCATATCCAGGTGGTTGGTGGGTTCGTCCAGGATCAGGCAGTTTGCACCGCTGATCATCATCTTGGATAAGAGGCAGCGGACCTTTTCCCCGCCGGAGAGCACCTTTACCTTTTTTACGCCGTCGTCCCCGGCAAAGAGCATACGGCCCAGAAAGCCCCGGACATAGGTGACATCCTTCACGGGAGAATAGCCGGTGAGCCAGTCCACGATGGTGTAATCGTTGTCGAATTCCGCGGTGTTGTCCTTGGGAAAGTAAGCCTGGGAGGTGGTGACGCCCCATTTATAGGTTCCCTCATCCGGCTCCAGTTCGCCCGTCAAAATCTGAAAGAGGGTGGTTTTGGCCAGCTCATTGCCGCCTACAAAAGCAATCTTGTCATTGTGTCCCGCGATGAAGGAGATATTGTCCAGGATTTTTTCTCCGTTAACGGTCTTGGAGATTCCCTCTACGGTGAGGACTTCGTTGCCGATTTCCCGCTCCGGGCGGAAATCAATATAAGGGTACTTGCGGCTGGAGGGCTTGATGTCGTCCAACTCAATTTTTTCCAGGGCCCGCTTGCGGGAAGTGGCCTGCTTGGATTTGGAGGCGTTGGCGGAGAAGCGGGAAATGAATTCCTGCAGCTCCTTGATTTTTTCTTCCTTCTTTTTGTTGGCTTCCTTCATCTGCTTGATCAGAAGCTGGCTGGACTCATACCAGAAATCATAGTTTCCGGCGTAAAGCTGGATTTTGCCGTAGTCGATGTCGGCGGTGTGGGTGCAGACCTTATTTAAAAAGTAACGGTCATGGGAGACTACGATCACCGTGTTTTCAAAGCCGATCAGGAATTCCTCCAGCCAGGCGATGGCGTCCAGATCCAGGTGGTTGGTAGGCTCATCCAGAAGCAGTATGTCCGGGTTGCCGAACAGGGCTTTTGCCAGGAGGACTTTGACCTTGTCGTTGCCGGCCAAATCCTTCATGACAGTGTAGTGAAGGGCGGTGTCGATGCCAAGGCCGTTTAAGAGCATGGCGGCATTGGACTCCGCTTCCCAGCCGTCCATCTCCGCAAATTCACCCTCCAGCTCGCTGGCCCGGATGCCGTCCTCGTCGGTGAAATCCTCTTTGGCATAGATGGCATCTTTTTCCTTCATGATCTGGTAAAGGCGCTCATTTCCCATGATTACCACATCCATGACCGGATATTCGTCATATTTAAAGTGATCCTGCTCCAAAACGGAAAGCCGCTGTCCGGGAGTGATGGACACGTCGCCGTTTGTTGTTTCCAGTGTGCCGGAGAGGATTTTCAGGAAGGTGGACTTCCCGGCGCCGTTGGCGCCGATGACGCCGTAGCAGTTTCCTTCCGTGAATTTAATATTTACATCCTCAAACAAAGCTTTTTTTCCGATTCGCAGAGTTACATTATTTGCACTTATCATTGTATTTACACTCCTTTCGATCTGAAATCCGTCTGATTTTTACATTCAGAAATGGGGTTCCTTACCTATTTTACAGAAAACCCAGGAATTTGCAAGGAAATTCTGGGCTTTTATGGGCGGAAAAACAATTTCCGAAAAAAGATGGTTAATTGTGGTCCGGGATGGTAAAATGAAGGGGTCAAGAAAAGAGGGGAGGCAATCTATGAAACTGAATTATAAAAGAACTTTTTTGATCGGGCTGGCTTTTTTGTCGATTTCGGCTTTCTGGCAGATGTACGACAATATAATCCCGCTGATGCTGCAGGGAACCTTCGGGCTTGGGGAGACGGTGACGGGAGCCATTATGGCGGCGGATAATGTGCTGGCTCTGTTTTTACTGCCGCTGTTCGGAAGCCTGTCCGACCGGGTGGACACAAGGCTGGGAAAAAGAATGCCCTTCATCGCGGGAGGCACCCTGCTTGCGGTCACTTTTCTTATGCTGCTTCCCGTCGCCGACAAAGGAGCAAATCTGCCGCTTTTTGTGGGAGCCCTCTTTGCCCTTTTGATTTCCATGGGGCTTTACCGTTCCCCGGCAGTGGCGCTGATGCCGGATTTGACTCCAAATAAACTGCGCAGTAAAGGAAATGCCATCATCAATCTGATGGGTGCGGTAGGCGGCGTTTATACTTTAATTATGATAAAGCTGCTGGTAGGAAAAGGAGAGCATCCGGGCTATCTGCCGCTGTTTGCCAGCGTGGGGGCGCTGATGGTCCTTTCCGTGGGAGTTTTGATGCTTACTGTCAACGAAAAGAGGGTGAAGGCAAGGCTGGAAGTGGAGTGCCGGGCTGCGGGAGAGGCTTTTGGCGGTGAGGAAGAAAAGGAGGATGATTCAGAGAAAAAAGCGGCTTCCGCGCAAGAGGCAGCGTCAAATACCATGCCGGAGACGATGCCAAAGGCTATGCCAAAGGCTATGCCTTCGGAGGTGAAGCGGAGCATGGGCTTTCTGCTGGTCTCTATTTTTCTCTGGTTTACGGCTTACAATGCGGTGACGACGGCCTTTTCCAGATATACCAGGGTGGTTTGGAAGTTAGAGGGCGGCGGTTTTGCGGATTGTCTGATGGTGGCTACGGTTGCGGCGATCGTCAGCTACATTCCGATCGGAAGCATTGCCGGTAAGGTGGGAAGAAAAAAGACGATTCTGGGCGGTATTGTGCTGATGAGTATCTGTTATCTGGCCGCAATTTTTGTCGGTGCTTATCACCCTGTGATCAATGTGGCGTTTGCCGCCATCGGCGTGGGCTGGGCGGCGATCAATGTGAATTCCTATCCTATGATTGTGGAGATGGGGAAGGGGTGTGATATTGGGAAGTTTACAGGGACATACTATACCTTTTCCATGACGGCGCAGATTTTTACCCCCGTTTTGTCAGGCTTTCTGCTGGAAAATATTTCTTACAGGACGCTTTTCCCCTATGCCTTTGTCTTTTCCGCACTGGCGTTCTTTACCATGAGCCAGGTGCGCCATGGGGACGTAAGGCCGGAGAAAAAGAGAAGTATGCTGGAAAACTTCGATGTGGACGACTGATTTTGAAGGAAGGGAAAGGACATGGCATTTTTAAAGATCGTTTTGATTGTCATTTTAGTGCTTGCGGCGTTGTTTTTCCTGGCGGTCATGCCGAGAATGGGACACAGAAAGGCCCGGAAGGCTTTCGAGGGATTTTATTATGCCCACAGAGGGCTTTTTGATAACGGGACGCAGGCGCCGGAAAATTCCATGGAGGCCTTTAAGCGGGCGGCCGGGGCAGGCTACGGAATTGAGATGGATGTGCAGATTACGAAAGACGGGGTTCCGGTAGTTTTTCATGACTTTACCCTGGAAAGGATGTGCGGTAAAAAGGGAAAGATCTGCGATTATACCTGGCAGGAATTAAAGGACTTGAAGCTTGCGGGCAGTCAGGAGACAATTCCTTTATTTATCGACGTATTGAAAACCGTGGACGGCAGAGTGCCGCTGATCGTGGAGATTAAGGTAGAGTGGACGGATCTGCGGGTCTGTCCGGCGGCGGACGCTCTTCTGCGGGGCTATCAGGGGCTTTACTGTATCGAATCCTTTAATCCCCTTGTACTTTTGTGGTATCGCAGAAATCACAAAGAGGTGGTGCGGGGGCAGCTTTCGGACGGCTTTGTGAAGGAAAGCAGGATAAGGGAATCCTGGCATCTTCTGATCCAGAACTTTTTATTGCAGAATCTTTTGTTTAACTGGCTCACAAAACCGGATTTTGTGGCCTACAATCATAAACACGAAAAGATTCTGGCGAGAAGGGTCTGCAGAGGGCTTTACGGAAATATGGCGGCGGCCTGGACGATTAAGAGCCAGGAAGAACTGGAAAGGGCCGGGAAGCAGTTTGATCTGTTTATTTTTGACTCTTTCCTGCCAAAATGAAGGGGAAGATGAATAAAAGGTAATTACTACTGAAACTGTTCTGAGAATTATGCAGTATATAAATGGTATTTTTTTCAAAAAACAGTGCAAAATAGACAAGAATGTGATATAATAGGGATCAGTTGATAAGCAACGCCGGAGAGGTATCTTTGCAGGTGAATTTGTCTGCAGAATGTCAGTCGTTGCCGGCTTTTGCGTTGCTTAAATTTGAAATGAAAGAGGGAGAAGAGAGTATGGCAAAATGGGTTTATACTTTTGAAGAGGGAAGCGCCGATATGCGGAACCTTTTGGGGGGCAAGGGCGCGAATCTGGCTGAAATGACCAATTTGGGGCTGCCAATTCCTCAGGGCTTCACAGTAACGACAGAGGCATGTACGGATTACTATGAAAAAGGAAAGCAGATTTCAGATGAAATCAAAGATCAGATTTTCTCCGCGCTGGCCCGGTTAGAAGAAAAACAGGGGAAAAAGTTCGGTGATACGCAAAGTCCTCTTCTTGTATCGGTGCGTTCCGGGGCAAGAGCATCCATGCCCGGTATGATGGATACAATCCTGAATCTGGGACTGAATGATGTGGCGGTGGAAGGCTTTGCGGCAAAGACGGGAAATCCCCGTTTTGCATACGATTCCTATCGGAGATTTATCCAGATGTTTTCCGATGTGGTAATGGAAATCCCTAAATCTTTCTTTGAAAGGATTCTTGACGAGATCAAGGAGGCAAAAGGCGTTAAGTATGACACGGAATTAAATGCGGATGATATGAAAGAGATCATCGGCAGATTTAAAGCGGTTTATAAGGAAAAGATGAACGCGGAGTTCCCTCAGGATCCCAAGGTGCAGCTTATGGAGGCCGTGAAGGCGGTATTCCGTTCCTGGGACAATGAGAGAGCCATTGTTTACCGCAGGATGAACGATATTCCCGGCGACTGGGGAACGGCTGTCAACGTACAGGCAATGGTATTCGGCAACATGGGCAATACTTCAGGCACCGGCGTGGCGTTTACGAGAAATCCCTCCACCGGCGCAAAAGGGATTTACGGAGAATATCTGATCAACGCCCAGGGCGAGGATGTGGTTGCAGGAATCAGGACCCCTCAGCCCATTACAAGGCTGCAGGAGGATCTGCCGGAGTGCTTTGCCAGATTTATGGAGATTGCAAACCGGCTGGAGGATCATTACCGTGATATGCAGGATATGGAGTTTACCATCGAGGACGGCAAGCTGTTCTTCTTACAGACCCGGAACGGGAAGCGTACCGCCCAGGCGGCCCTGCAGATTGCCTGCGATTTGGTAGACGAAGGAAAGATCACTCCCGAGGAGGCAGTGACTCGTATCGAGGCAAAATCCCTGGATCAGCTTCTTCACCCCACCTTTGACCCGGAGGCTCTTAAGGGCGGAACCGTAATCGGACAGGCTCTTCCTGCTTCTCCCGGAGCGGCAGCCGGCAAGGTTTATTTTACCGCCCAGGAAGCAAAGGCAGCCCATGAGAAAGGGGAGAGAGTGGTGCTGGTTCGTCTTGAAACCTCTCCCGAGGATATTGAGGGAATGCATGCGGCGGAGGGAATCCTCACCGTGCGCGGCGGTATGACAAGCCATGCGGCAGTGGTTGCCAGAGGCATGGGAACCTGCTGCGTATCAGGCTGCGGCGAGATCTCGATCAATGAAGAAGAAAAGGTATTTGAGCTTGGCGGACATGAGTACCATGAAGGGGATTATATTTCCCTGGACGGTTCCACCGGCAAGATTTATGACGGCGACATTAAAACACAGGAAGCTTCCATCAGCGGTAATTTCAGCCGGATCATGGGCTGGGCGGATTCTTTCCGCAAGCTGAAAGTCCGCACCAACGCAGATACGCCTGAGGATGCGGCCAATGCGGTGAAATACGGCGCAGAGGGGATCGGCCTTTGCCGTACGGAGCATATGTTCTTTAATCCGGACAGGATCCCCAAGATCCGCAGGATGATTCTTTCCAGAACCGTACAGGAGAGAGAGAAGGCTTTAAATGAACTGATTCCTTATCAGAAGGGTGATTTCAAGGGAATTTATGAAGCAATGGAAGGACGTCCGGTTACCATTCGTTTCCTGGATCCTCCGCTTCATGAGTTCGTTCCCACGGAGCAGGCGGACATTGACGATCTGGCAGTCAACATGATGATGACCGCCGAGCAGGTGCAGGAGGTCTGCGACTCCCTTCACGAATTCAATCCCATGATGGGACACAGAGGCTGCCGTCTTGCGGTGACTTATCCGGAAATCGCCAGGATGCAGACACGCGCAGTGATGGAAGCCGCGATCGAAGTGAAGCAGGAGAAGGGGTATGACATCGTTCCCGAGATCATGATCCCTCTGGTGGGAGAAAAGAAGGAACTGAAATATGTGAAGGATGTGGTGGTGGAAACTGCCGAGCAGGTAAAGAAAGAGATGAACTCCGATATTACCTACCACATCGGAACCATGATCGAGATTCCCAGGGCGGCGCTCCTTGCAGACGAGATTGCCGAGGAAGCGGAATTCTTCTCTTTTGGAACCAACGACTTAACCCAGATGACCTTTGGCTTTTCCAGAGATGATGCGGGCAAGTTCCTGGGTGAATATTATAAGAAAAAGATTTACGAGTCCGATCCTTTCGCACGTCTGGATCAGAACGGCGTGGGCCAGCTCATTCAGATGGCCGCCGAAAAGGGAAGGAAGACCAGGCCGGACATCAAGCTGGGCATCTGCGGCGAGCACGGCGGCGATCCTTCTTCTGTGGAGTTTTGCCATAAGATCGGGCTGAGTTATGTGTCCTGCTCACCGTTCAGGGTGCCGATTGCCAGGTTGGCGGCGGCGCAGGCGGCTATCTCAAATTGATGCCATAGGATTTTGGTGTCGTAGGGCATTGAAATTTATTCTATACTAAGGCAAACACATCTAGCCCCCGACATAGAAAAATAAGACCTTGCATCGTAAGGATGCGGGTCTTATTTTTGTCCTACGGACTATCCTTTCCCCCGCATAAACACAGGATTTTTAGGAACGTACTGCACAAGAATCACCATGGAGTAGGGGCATACTTTCACTTGGTAAAGTGGATAAACGAAAGTGCCTTTTAAGTGCCTTATATAGAATAAATTGCAATGCCCTACGACATGGTGATATTTGTTTCTAATGTTTT
>CAJTVL010000055.1 GCA_910579425.1 uncultured Lachnospiraceae bacterium
AACCTTGAAATGACGGAGTCAGAGTCCGTTGCCTTACCGTTTGGCGATAGCCCAATCTCAAGTACGAATGTTATTATACATGACCAAAACAGATATTGCAACAGAAAATTTTTAAAAAGGCTCAAAAAATTGTTTCTTTTTAAATACAATCTTACTCCGGCATATAAACGGCCTCATTCACCACGATAGATTCCACATTCTCAATATCAACCAGGCGGTTAAACACAAACGCCAGCCGGCCGTCACATCAATCTTCATTGTTATAGGCGATAAGCTGGCGTCCCCGCCTGCCCCACATCTTCCTGCACTTCTTCCGCCGCATCCCGGCTCTCTGGTTCCTGCTTCGCTGTTTCCCGGTTCTGGCAGCCTCCAGGCAATAAAGCGCTGCACAATACTGCAGTAGTTATTCTCCTGCCCTTCATAATAATACCACTCCTTTTCACTGATCTTATATTTATACAATATAAAACCCGTTTCAAAAAAGAGTTTGTGACACATTTTAAAATTTTAGTGAAAAATCTGCTATTTTTATTTATAATAGTAATTACATAGTGTATTATAGTAATTGTGTATGTATTTCAAATCAATTCACTTCGTTTTGAAAAACTTTTTGCACAAAATTTTGTATCCGCATCAGAATTTACGGGACAAATAGAAATGGAGGTTTTTTATGAGGTATTTTTTTAGCGGAAAAATCGAAAAGGAGGGGGACATCTACACCATCCGTATTCCCTTCAATGTATGGGAGGTTTGCAGACAAAGGGGCGAGATTGAGGGGGAATTAGTCCTTGATAACAAAATTGTTGAATGTACTCTTCTTCCGGAGGCAAAGGGTATCTACAAAATCCATCTGCAGGAAGAAGACGTTTCCCACATGGACATCACCAAGATACACAAAATACTGCTCCACATCACTAAGAGCCTGATCCAGATGAACCAGAACAGCCCTTACAGCTTTGAGAATCCTATCCGTAAGATTGACGGCATCGACATCATCATCCAGCCCGAGGACGGGCTATGCGGGCAGACCTGCGTGGCTATGCTGGCAGGAGTTACCATTGCCGAAGTGATCAGCGTCATGGACTGCCGTGAATGGCAGGGAACCATGGGACGCGTGATTTCCGCACTGAATTATTACGGTATTGATCACAGCGATATTATTGTTTACACAGAAGGCCATGAGGCCACCCTGCCTAAGTGCTGTATTATGATGGAAAAAATGGGCCTCTTCTGTCACTACCTGGTACATTATGACGGCAAGTTTTATGACTCCAATCTTGGGATCATTTCCGAGTATGATATGGGCAAGCTTCTGGGTTATCTGGAAGTTAAGGTTGATTAGAAGCCTGCGCCGAAATTGGCGCTGCCAGGCGTACCACAAATATTACCCCCGGCCAGTTGACCGGGGGTTTTTAATGGGCAGGGAGAAGCTCTCCCCTGTCCGGATATAACAGCCTTACACCTCAAAAATCAAATCTCCATAGGTAGGCAGCGGCCATACCTTTTTATCCACCAGCATTTCCGCCTCGTCGGCAGGGGCCCTCAATGCATCCATAGCCACCTTGACGGCATCCTTATAATAAAAAGCCTGCTCCTTTGCATTTCCGATCGTGCCCGCCTTGCTTTCCACCTCTTCCAGCTTCCCGAGAGCCGACTTCATGGCCGAGAGTTTTTCGGAAACCGCCTTAAGGATCTCTGTCTGGGCCGATGCGTCAGCGCCGGCCTCCCTTACCGCAATTATGGTATCAGCCAGAGACTTGGTATATTTCACCACTGCCGGGATAATCTGCTTAGAGGCCATATCGATCATCGTAAGGGCTTCAATGTTGATTGTCTTTGCATAGGTTTCGTAGAGAACCTCAGCCCGGGACTCTAACTCTGCCTTTGTAAAAATACCGAACTTCTCAAACAATTTTACAGACTTATCGGTGGTCAGGGTTTCTACTGCTTCGATCATGGATTTAATATTGGGAAGCCCCCTTCTTTCTGCTTCCGCTACCCATTCCTCGGAATAACCATTGCCGTTAAAGATAATTCTCTGATGCTCTGTCAGGTATTCTTTGATCAGGTCATGGACGGCAATATCGAAATCCTCTGCCTTTTCCAACACGTCCGCCGCCTCGCAGAACGCCTCAGCCACGATCGCATTCAAAATGGTATTCGGGCTTGCGATGGAATCGGAAGAGCCCACCATACGGAACTCGAACTTGTTGCCGGTAAAGGCAAAAGGAGAAGTCCTGTTCCTGTCCGTTGCATCCTTGGCAAAGTCAGGCAGCGTGGAAACCCCCGTTTCCAGCTTCCCACCTTCCAGAAGATGCGCTGCCTCTCCGGTTTCTACCAGCTGCCGGACCACGTCCTCAAGCTGTTCCCCAAGGAAAACGGATATAATGGCAGGAGGCGCTTCGTTGGCTCCAAGCCTGTGATCATTTCCCACGTCAGACGAGCTCTGGCGGAGAAGATCCGCATGTTTATCCACCGCCTTGATCATACAGGCAAGCACCAGCAAAAACTGGATATTTTCATTGGGAGTGTCGCCGGGATCCAGCAGATTTACGCCATTATCCGTGGTAAGCGACCAGTTATTATGCTTCCCGGAACCGTTTACCCCGGCGAAGGGCTTCTCGTGAAGCAGGCAGGTAAGGCCATGGCGTCCCGCTACCTTTTTCATGGTTTCCATCACAAGCTGATTGTGGTCTACCGCTGTGTTAGCCATCTCGTAAATCGTGGCAAGCTCATGCTGGGCGGGAGCCACCTCATTGTGCTGGGTCTTGGCCGTTACCCCCAGCTTCCAGAGCTCGATATTCAGATCCTTCATATAAGCGCCTACCCTCTCACGGATGGTTCCGAAGTAATGATCCTCCAATTCCTGTCCTTTCGGCGCAGGGGCGCCAAACAAAGTACGTCCCGTAAAAATGAGATCCGGTCTTTTTAAGTATTTTTCCCTGTCTACAAGGAAGTATTCCTGCTCAGGCCCCACACTGGCAACCACCTTACCGGCCTCTTCATTTCCAAAAAGCTTCACGATACGCAGAGCCTGTTCGCTGACCACCTCCATGGAACGCAGCAGAGGGGTCTTTTTATCCAGCGCCTCCCCTTTATAGGAGCAAAATGCGGTAGGGATACACAGAATCACACCCGTAGCATCCTCTTTCAAAAAGGCAGGGGAGGTAATGTCCCATGCGGTATAGCCCCTGGCCTCAAAGGTAGCGCGCAGGCCTCCTGATGGGAAAGAAGAGGCGTCCGGTTCACCCTTAATCAGTTCCTTTCCCGAAAAATCCATAATCATCTTTCCGTTCTCATCCGGAAGGGACACAAAGGAATCATGCTTTTCCGCAGTAATTCCCGTCAGCGGCTGAAACCAGTGTGTATAGTGAGTCGCGCCGTTCTCAACAGCCCAGTCCTTCATGGCCTTGGCTACCACATCGGCGGCAGCCGGTGAAAGTTCCCCGCCCCTATCCATCACCTGAAGAACTTCCTTATACACATTTTTGGGGAGGCGTTCCCTCATGGTTGCCCGGGTAAATACCTTACTGGCAAAAAGCTCTTCCACATTGATCATCTCACTCATTTTTACACCCTATCCTTTCACTTTTCATAATATTTCTCCTGCGATCGGGCAGGGGAGAATTTTTGCCCCTGCTCGTGCGCCGGGCCCCCGTCAACTCTGCTGACATTTTCCTTTGGGTACCCGTTTGCATAAAAAAATGCTCCAAAAAAACTTTGGAACATCTTTGTTCAAAATATTATTCAGGTTCTTTCTTTTACGTTTACTACAATACTCTTAATTTCTCTTAATTGCAACAGTTTTTTACAATTTTATGAGAATTACCGAAAATGAAATTGCCCGGTTAAAATCGGATAAGCATATTGAACAATAATTAATCGGCTTTCTTCACCCTCAGCAAATCAAATCGATCCGCCTGCCCGCTCAGTTCCACCCACAGGATCTGCCTGGCGTGAGGCGCGCTCTCTACGGCCTGTCCGTCCTGCGTGGAGAGAGCGCGCACCTGAACGGATAAATTTCTTCCGTCCGGCTTCATGACCTCGATCTGATCTCCCACACAGAACTTATTCTTCTGTTCGATGCGGATCCGTCCGCCCTCGTCCACTTCCTCCGCCATCCCCAGATAAACATATTCATTTACATAGGTACTGCTGTCATAAATCTGGGCCGTCTCATCCGGCTTCCCAAAATAAAACCCTGTGGAAAACTGCCTGTGGACACTCTTTGCAATCTCCTCTTTGTACCACCCCATATTGGCACGATACTTTTCCTCCGAGTCAAAATAATCGTCAATGGCTTTTCTGTAGGTTCTCGCCACGGCCGCCACATAAAGGGCCGTCTTCATCCTCCCTTCGATCTTAAAGCTGTCAATCCCCGCGCCGATCAGCTCCGGGAGGTACTCGATCATGCATAAATCCTTGGAATTAAAAAGGAAAGTTCCCCTCTCATTCTCATAGACGGGGAGATATTCCCCCGGACGGCTCTCCTCCATCACCGCATACTTCCACCGACAGGGATGGGTGCAGGAGCCCTGATTGGCATCCCTTCCCGTAAAATAGCTGCTGAGCAGACACCTCCCCGAATAAGAGATGCACATAGAACCGTGGATGAAGCTCTCGATTTCCATATCCCGGGGGATTTTTTCTCTGATCTGCCTGATCTCCTCCAATGAAAGCTCTCTGGCACAGACCACACGCTTTGCCCCCTGGTCATGCCAGAACTGCCAGGTCATATAATTGGTATTGTTCGCCTGGGTGGATACATGAATGTCAATTTCCGGGCAAATCCTCCTGGCAAGCATAAACATTCCCGGATCCGCAATAATCAGAGCATCCGGCTTTAACTCTTTCAGCTCCTTAAAATATTCCTCCGCCCCCGCAAGATCCCTGTTATGGGCCAGAATATTGGCAGTCACATGCACCTTCACTCCATGGTCATGGGCAAATGCAATTCCCTGCCCCATCTCCTGCGGTGAAAAATTCTTGGCCTTAGCTCTCAGGCCAAAGGCCTCGCCTCCTATATATACGGCGTCCGCCCCAAAGAGCACCGCCGTCTTTAAAACCTCCAGCGAACTGGCAGGTATCAGTAATTCCGGTTTTCGCATACTGCTTTCCATTTCCTCCCGTGTCACTTGTTAGCGCCCGTCAGCATATTTTCTGACACTCACCGTCACGCCATCCCCCACAGGCAGAATGGCAGTTTCAAGCTGTTCATTGTGCTTTAGCTCATAAAGATACTCCCTCATCCTGCTGTGTATGGTGCGGTCCCTTCTGACCACCGCATAGCGGGACTCCATAATTTCTCCGCCCTTTAATACATTATCAGAAACAAGCATTCCGCCCCGGGGCATCATCCTCAAAATGTCCGGCAGAAAATGAATATACTGCCCCTTTGCCGCATCCATGAAAACAAAATCGTAAGGGCCTTTCAGTTCTTTCAAAATAGCGGAGGCATCACCTGCAAGCAGGGTGATTGCCTCCTCCTTTCCCGCCCTCCTGAAATTTTCAAGAGCCTGGGGAATTCTTTTTTCATATTTTTCTATGGTGGTAATCTTGCAGCCCTCTGGCCCATACTCGCTCATAAGGAGCGCGGAAAACCCAATGGCAGTTCCCACCTCCAAAATCTGCCCCGGCTGTTTTATGGCAAGCAGAAGCTTTAACAGGCTCTGAGTCTCCTGTCGGATTACCGGTATCCTGTTTTCCAGGGCAAACCTTTCGATTTCATCCAAAAAAGGAGTATTTCCCTTGTCAAAGGAATTAATAAATGCACTGATTCTTTCTTCCGTAATCACAGCTTATTACTCCTGTCCGCCTTCTTCTCCCTCCGCCTGCGTGGGAGTGGACATCACCTCCAGCATCTGCTCGGCGGTCATATCCGTACTCAAATCATAAATACCGGGCAGGATTTTGTTGTGATATGCAGACAAAAGCTCCTGAACGATAAACAGCTTAGAGTCCTCGATCAATCCCCTCTCCTCCAGCATTTGTGCCACTTCCTTCACGGATGCGTTTTCTGAAACCCCTATGGTGATCGTCCTTCCGCCCGAAACGGATACGGGCTGGTCTGCAAATACCCGGTAGCCAAAATCATAGGCCTGGGTCGCCCCCCTGAAAACAAAGACCACCACGGCGGCAAGAATCGCTATTTTAATTATAGTTTCTATCATTGCGACGATTAAATACTTTGCATTCATATAATTTCCTGTTGCTCCTTATACCTGATAATTTCTCAAACAGGCTGAACCCTTTATATTTCCATAATAATCGGTAAAATCATCGGGCGTCTCTTGGTCTTTTTCCATACAAACTCGCCCAGCGCATCCTTTATGGAACTCTTAAGCTTGCCCCAGTCGGCGATTCCGCGGCTTAAGCACCCTTCCACCGCCTCATTGATCACCCCCCGGGCCTCTTCCATAAGCTCGTCCGACTCTCTCACATACACAAAGCCTCTGGATACAATGTCCGGACCGCTGACCAGCTCGTCGGTGGCGCTGTCAAGACCCAGCACCACGATCAAAATACCGTCCTCGGCAAGGTGCTGTCTGTCACGAAGCACAATATTTCCCACATCCCCGACTCCGAGGCCGTCTACCAGAATATCTCCTACCGGAACCTTGCCGGTGATCTGAGCCTTTTCCTCGGTAAGCTCCAGTACCTCGCCTGACTGCAGAATAAAAATATTTTCCTTGGCAAAGCCAAGCTCTCTGGCAATCTTGGCCTGTGCCTTCAGATGCTTAAACTCCCCATGGACAGGAATAGCATATTTCGGCCGCACCAGAGTATAAATCAGCTTAATCTCCTCCTGGCAGGCATGTCCCGATACATGGACATCCTGAAAAATCACGTCCGCTCCCTTAAGCAACAGTTCATTGATCACATTGGTAACCGCCTTTTCATTGCCCGGGATTGGATGAGAGGAAAAGATCACCGTATCGCTGGGACCGATGGAAATCCTTTTGTGATTATCCTCCGCCATACGGCTTAAAGCCGCCATACTCTCTCCCTGGCTTCCGGTGGTGATCACAACCGTCTTTTCATCCGGATAATTTTTAAGCTGCTCAACATCAATCAGGGTATTTTCCGGGATACTTAAATACCCCAAATTAGTAGCCGTATCGATAATATTCACCATACTGCGGCCTTCCACTACTACCTTGCGTCCAAACTTGTAGGCGGAATTGATGATCTGCTGCACCCTGTCCACGTTAGAGGCAAAGGTGGCGATAATGATCCGGGTATTTTTGTGCTCCTCGAAAAGCATGTCAAAGGTTCTTCCCACTGTTCGCTCCGAGGGGGTAAAGCCCGGCCGCTCTGCGTTGGTAGAATCGCACATCAGCGCCAGCACGCCCTTTTTGCCGATCTCCGCAAGACGCTGCAGGTCGATGGCGTCCCCGAACACCGGGGTGTAATCCACCTTAAAGTCTCCCGTGTGTACCACGATTCCCGCCGGAGAATAAATGGCAAGAGCCGCCGCGTCCACGATACTGTGATTTGTTTTGATAAATTCAATGCGGAATTGCCCCAGATTGATGGACTGTCCGAATTTAACCACCTTCCGCTTGGTGTTGTTCGTTAAATTATGCTCCTTAAATTTGTTCTCAATAATTCCCATGGTCAGCTTGGTTGCATAAATCGGGGCATTAATATCCCGCAGCACATAGGGCAGGGCTCCGATGTGATCCTCATGTCCATGAGTAATAATAAACCCTTTCACTTTTTCAATATTATTTTTAAGATAGGTCACATCGGGAATCACCAGATCAATCCCCAGCATATCGTCCTCGGGAAAGGAAAGACCGCAGTCCACAACAATAATACTGTCTTCGTACTCAAAGGCAGTAATGTTCATACCAATCTGCTCAAGACCTCCCAAAGGAATCACCTTAAGAGCCGAGCTTCTTTTCTGTTCAATTTTTTTCAAGCAAATTACCTCCACATTCCGTTCTGCCAAAAGATGCCATCTTTGCCTGATTCACCAGTTTTACGCAGGTTTCACGTTCCTCAAAGACATGCCCTGTAACGCAGGCCAAATGCCGCAGCATGTCATTCAAGAGATATGTCCTCCAGAAGATTCTCAAATACGCCGGCAATCGCTTCCAGCTCCGTATCATCCTCCACTATTTCATAGACGCTTTCCTTCAGGCCCGGTTCTGAAATTTCTTTCAAAATCAGCGCCTCCCCGTCCCCATCCTGGGTATCCGTCACCAATATATACTGACTCCCTCCCAGCTTCGTCTGTTCCAGAACATAAAACTCTGCGCTCTCTTGTGTATCCAGCATAAACTTAATTTTTTCCACTTTACTTCCTGCCTTTTCAAAAATCTGCAGCTTTGCGGTAAAACTGTTAAAGGTCTTCCCTTCTTCTATAATCCAGAAAGCCCTGCAGGATCAGTACAGCCGCAATTTTATCCACATAGTCCTTACGGTTTTCTCTGCGTATCCCTGCTTCCATCATGGCCTTATCTGCCGCCACCGTAGTCAGCCGCTCGTCCCATGTATGTACTGTAAGTCCCGTTCTTCTTTCCAGCTTGTCCTTAAATTCCAGGGTTTTTGTTACTCTCTCTCCCAGGGTATCGTTCATATTCTTGGGCAGGCCCAGAACAATTTCCTCCACCTGATACTCCTCAATCAGGGCCTCAATCCTGGCCAGGGTCTGACGTTGTTTATTTTCTTCTTTTCTTCTGATAATCTCTATTCCCTGTGCCGTCAAAAGAAGCGGGTCGCTGACCGCCACCCCCACTGTCTTTGAGCCAAAATCCAACCCCATAATCCGCATCGCTAAAATGCCCCCGCTTTCGTTTCGTGCCGGCGCCCCAAAAACTGCGCGCGCCTATTTCCACCTGTTGTTCCTGATATACTCTGTCAAAAGCTCCTCAACCAGTTCGTCCCTTTCCACCTTCATAATCAGGCTTCTGGCATTTTTGTAGCTGGTAATATAGGTGGGATCACCGGACATAATATAGCCTACAATTTGGTTAACAGGATTATAGCCCTTTTCTGTCAACGCCGCATACACTTCCGCGAGTATTTCCTTTACGCTTGTATTGTCTGTCTCTACCCTGAAAAACTGTGTATTTCCTAAATCCTGCATAAATGGCACCTCTTCACAACATTCATTAGTTTTATCTTACTCCATTTTGCCATAAAATTCAATAATTACAAGCGAAACAGCAAAATATCCGGCTCTAAAAATTCTGTCAGCTCCCCTTTTAAGATCAGACCGGAAGTTTTTTCTACTGCCGGGAGATTTTCTACCGGCAGGGCGGCCCGGATATACTCTCTGGTAAATCCTGTCAGGAAACGGCGGCCGCCTGTTTCTTTTTCCTCCTCAAACAAAACTTCCGTCTGTTTATGTAAATGCATTTTCCGATAGCGGCCCGACATTTCCCTGCCCAGCGTCAAAAGCTCATTGCTCCGCCGGGATTTGATCTCCTCAGGAATCTGCCCCTCCATAGCCGCCGCGGCCGTCCCTTTTCTTCTGGAATACTTAAACACATGCATTTCATAAAAGCCGGCTTTCCTCACAAACTCCTTTGTAGCCAGAAACTCTTCCGGGGTTTCTCCCGGGAACCCCACAATTACGTCTGTGGTGATTGCCGGATGGCCAAAGGCTTCCCTGAGCATACATACCTTTTCATAGTATTCCTCCGCAGAATATTTTCTATTCATTCTTTTGAGAACCGAATCGCAGCCGCTTTGCAGGGAAAGATGAAAATGAGGGCAAAGCCCGGGGCAGTCCTTCAGCCCTTTTATAAACTCTTCTGTGATAATCCTGGGTTCTAAAGAGCCAAGGCGGATGCGGGGAAGCTCTGCCTCTCCTGCCACCGACCTTATCAATTCAAGAAGCCTGCTCCTGGAAAAATCGTTTCCGCCGCTCATCCCATAAGAGCTTAAATGGATCCCCGTCAAAACGATTTCCCCATAGCCCTGCCCCGCAAGCCTTTTTACTTCTTCTTTTGCATCCTCCAGTTCACGGCTTCTGATTCTCCCCCTGACATGAGGAATAATGCAGTAAGAGCAGAACTGATTACAGCCGTCCTGTACCTTGACAAAAGCTCTGGTGTGTTCTACCGCAGAACCGATCTTCATATCCTCATACTCGGCAGTCTGACTGATGTCAATAATTGCGGCTTTCTGCAAGGCTCTTCCGCACTCTCCTTTTTCTATTCTTTCCTGCCGACCGGACAGATACTCCTCTAAGATTGCCGCCAAATCTTTTTTTCTGTTATTGCCAACGGCAAGGTCGATGCCCTCATCCTTCAGCGCCTCATCCTTTCCTGCCTGGACATAGCATCCCACCGCCACCACCACGGCGTCGGGATTTTTTGCTTTAGCGCGGTGAATCATCTGTCTGCTCTTCCTGTCGGCAATATTCGTCACCGTGCAGGTATTTATGATATAAATATCTGCCTTTTCATCAAAGGAAACAATGGGGTATCCCTTTTCCCTTAAAGCCTGTTGCATAAATTCCATTTCATATCCATTTACCTTGCATCCAAGATTATGGAATGCGATACTTTTCATATTTACTCCCATATATTATAAAATTATTTGTAAACTTTTTACGGCCAATTTCTCCTGTTTTAGCATTGACTTTTCAGTTTTTACCCTTTACTATAAAAGAAGGAGACATGCAGATTCGAGGAGGTGATTCCAATGAAAACTGTTCAGATTTCATTAAATTCAATTGATAAGGTTAAATCTTTTGTTAATGATATTACCAAATTTGATTACGACTTTGACTTAGTATCCGGAAGATACGTGATCGATGCAAAATCCATCATGGGCATCTTCAGTTTGGATCTGTCCAAACCAATCGATTTAAATATCCACGCAGAAGATAATATCGAAGAGGTATTGGAAGCGTTAACGCCTTATGTGATTTAATGAACAACACAACTGAAAGTGCTTCGCATTTTTAAAGAGTTGGCCTGCGGGCCAACTCTTTTTACCTTTACAGGCGCCGGAAGAAGTCCACAGGCGCGCTTCATTCCCACTTCGCAATGATCACTTCGTCCGACGCAAGTGCCTTCCGGACAAGCTCATCTATCCTCTCATCCAGGTTCTGTTCATGGCGCTTTATGACCTTCAGATTGGGTTTTGTCACCGGATGCTTGGCCACAAAAATCGTACAACAATCCTCATAGGGCAGGATCGAAGTCTCATAGGTTCCTATTTTTTCGGACAAATCCACAATTTCCATCTTGTCAAACCCGATCAGCGGCCGGAAAACAGGAAGGCTGCATACTTCATTGGTCACTGCCAGGGACTGCACCGTCTGGGAAGCCACCTGGCCGATGCTCTCTCCTGTGATCAGGCCAAGGCACTCGTTCTGGTTCGCTATGGCCTGCGCAATCCTCATCATATATCTGCGCATAATGATGGTCAGCTCCTCATGAGGGCATTTCTCGTAGATATAAAGCTGGATATCCGTAAAGTTGATCACGTGAAGATAAACCGGCCCTGCATAACGGGCCACCAGCTTCGCTAGGTCAACCACCTTTTCCTTGGCCCTGTCGCTGGTGTAGGGCGGCGCGTGAAAATAAACCGCATCAATCTTTACGCCGCGTTTGGCGATCATATAACCGGCCACCGGAGAATCAATCCCGCCGGATAAGAGCAGCATGGCTTTGCCGTTGCTTCCCACCGGCATCCCTCCCGGCCCAGGAATTTCCACAGAATAAAGATAAATTTTTTCCCGGATCTCCACATGCAGCATGACCTGAGGCTGATGCACATCCACCTTCATTTCAGGGAAAGCGTCCAGCACTGCGCTTCCAAGTTCCATGTTGAGTTCCATGGAATTCATGGGATAGTTCTTTCTCGCCCTTCTGGCCTGCACCTTAAAGGTAAGGTTCTTATCCTCATATACCTTGTCCACATAGTCCACAAGCTCCTGCGCCAGCTTCTCAAAGCCTTCGTCCTCCCTGCGAACCACCGGACAGATGGAGGAAACGCCAAATACGGTCTTTAAATTGTCTATGGTCTCCTCGTAGTCGAACTCCGTAAGGGCGTCCACATAGATTCTTCCGTCCCGCCAGGTTACCTTAAACTCTCCCTCACAGCGCCTGAGCGCGTACTTCACCTGCCGCGCCAGGGCCTCCTCGAATAAATATCTGTTCTTTCCTTTTACGCCGATCTCCGCGTACTTAATCAAAAATGCTGTAAACATGGTTCCTCTTTTCCGCTTTTTCTTTCCCTTTTATCTGAAGGCGGCCTGTCAAAAACAGGCCGCCTTCTTCCTGACAAATGACCTCCACATGTCATCCACATAATCTTAACGTCTGGTGTATTTTCTGAGCATAGGAATTATATCATACATTGTCTGTAAAGTATAGTCGATTTCCTCCATCGTGGTGAAAATCGAGAAGCTAAAGCGTATGGTAGATCCCAGAAGCTCCTGCGAAATCCCCATCGCCCGCAGTGTTGCGGAGGGCTGGGGCTTGCGCGCGGCGCAGGCGCTGCCGGCGGAAACATAAATCCCCTTATCCTCCAGCGCATGCAAAAGCACCTCGCTGCGGACTCCCTTTATGGAGACACTGACAATATGGGGCGCCCCCGTCTCGTCCGTATGGCCGTTTACCACCACACCGTCCATACGCTGAATCCCTTCCACAAAGGCTTTCTTAATATGATAGAGTTTCTCGGTATCCTGGTCCAGATTTTTGTAAACCAGCTCAACCGCCTTTGCAAGTCCGGCAATCCCCGGAACGTTTTCCGTACCGGAGCGCAGGTTGCCCTGCTGACCGCCGCCAAAAAGAATGGGCCTGATCTTCACCTTGTCGTTCACATACAAAAAGCCGGTTCCCTTGGGACCGTGGATCTTGTGTCCGCTCACCGACAAAAGATCAATCTTCATTCTC
Organism: uncultured Lachnospiraceae bacterium; assembly: GCA_910579425.1. Taxonomy (GTDB): domain Bacteria; phylum Bacillota; class Clostridia; order Lachnospirales; family Lachnospiraceae; genus Suilimivivens. The sequence continues at coordinate 12,867 of CAJTVL010000055.1, forward strand.
TGAGGATAAATTCTATATTTCCCGTAGCCCTGCACAGCATCTACATGAAACAGGATTCTGGGGTTAACCGCTTTGATCAGCGCTCCTGCCTCCGCTATGGGCTGCAGGGTGCCAACCTCGTTATTGGTATGCATAATGGAAACCAGTATGGTTTCTCCCGTGATCGCCCGCTCCAGATCCTCTGTCCGGATGCATCCTTTTGCATCCACAGGCAGGTAAGTCACGCGAAATCCCTCTTCCTCCAAATGCTTCATGGTCTGAAGCACCGCCGGGTGCTCGATCTGTGTGGTAATCAGATGGCGCCCGCTTCTGCAGTTTGCCAGGGCGCATCCTCTGATTGCCAGATTATCCGCTTCCGTCCCTCCTGATGTAAAAATAATCTCTTTTTCTTCCGCCTTTAAATTTCTGGCAATAACATCCTTTGCGTAACGGATATACTTCTCTGCCTGAACGCCCTTTCTATGGAGACTGGAGGGGTTTCCGTAGTCTTCACACATAATCTGGGTCATCAGGGCAGCTACCTCGTTAAAGCTTCTGGTGGTTGCCGAATTATCTAAATATACCTCCATAAGTTCACTGGCCTTTCTAAACAGAGTATTCGTTTGACAACGGCTCAGAATGGCTGAGTCATTGCCTTTTATCTTACTATTTAATATATGATCATCGCTCCAAATGGTACATCAGGATAGCCAGGACTGCCATCCCGGCCGTCTCGGTGCGCAGTATCCTTTTTCCAAGGGTAATGGGAACCAGCCCCTCCCCAAGTGCCTCCTGGATCTCCTCCCGGGCAAAGCCGCCCTCCGGCCCGATAAAAACCGCCACGTCTTCCCCGGGTTTTATACTGCCGATAATTCCTTTCGTCTTTTCCATATTCTGGCCCTTTTCCTCCGCAAGCTCGTAAGGGATCAGCCGCACCTGGGCGCACCTGCTGTATTGTGCCGCCTCCCCAAAGCTCATCACCTCATGAATCCTGGGAACGATTCCCCTCTTACTCTGCTTGGCGGCCGCCTGTGCAATCCCCTGCCACCGCTGGGCCTTGCTCTTTGCCTTCTTCTCATCCAGCTTCACCACCGCCCGTTTGGAGGCAACCGGTATCACCTCATATACGCCAAGCTCTACCGCCTTTTGGAGAATCAGCTCCATCTTGTCTCCCTTCGGCAGTCCCTGGAAAAGATAGATTTTTGAAGGAAGCTCCACGCCCTCTTCCTTGATAAACCTGAGCTCACAGATGATTTCTTCTTCGCCCAGCTCCTCAATTCCGCAGCGGTATTCCTTATCCTCACTGCCGTTTTTGACGGAAATCTCCTCTCCCGGCTTCATGCGGAGCACATTTCTGATATGATTTACGTCTTTCCCCGTTATGATAATCTTATTCCCCTGTATCTGAGAGGGCTCTACAAAAAACTGATACATTTATATCCCCATTTCTCATCCGTTTTTCCTGGCAACCACGCTGACCCACTCTCCCTGCCGGTTTACCTCCAGCACTTCAAGGCCTGCTGCCTTTACGGCTTCCACCACTACCTGCTCCTTATCGTCAATAATACCGGAGGTAATATAGATACCGCCTTTTTTCAACTGATGCACAATCACAGGGGTAAGCCCTGTCAGCACTTCGGCCAGGATATTGGCCGCCACAATATCATAGCATTCAAACCCTGCCTGCTTTTGGATCTCTTCCTCCGTAATAATGTTTCCGATCAGAAGCTCAAATGCCTCCTGTGAAATTCCGTTGGCTTCCTTATTCTGTCTGACCGCCTCAATGGCGCAGGGGTCAAGATCCGTGCCCACCGCCCTCTTTGCCCCGAACATCAGCGCCAGGATCGCCAGAATCCCGCTCCCGGTTCCCACGTCCAAAAGCACCGTTTCCGGTGTGACATACCTTCGCAAAGCCCTGATGCAGAGCTGGGTGGTATCGTGCATTCCGGTTCCAAAGGCTGTGCCTGGGTCAATGTGAAGAACCAGCTTGTCCTGATCCGCCGGCTCCGCCTCCTCCCAGGAGGGGATCACCAGCACATCATCTATGGTAAACTGGTGGAAATACTGTTTCCAGTTATTAATCCAATCCACATCCTCGGTTTCCTCAATACTCACGCATCCCTCGCCGATTTCCATAAAGCCCTGCAGCGCTTTGAGCTCTGCCTTAACCGTTTCAAGGATCTCATTTGCCCTGACCCTTTCTCCATTAAAAAGAAGCACGCGGCTATCACTCCCCGGCTCCGAAGCCTCCCCGGCCGGCTGCCTTGCAGAGTCTGGCAGCGTCTGGTCTTCTGCTTCCTCCACAAAAAAGTTTAACCAGGCAATGCCGTCGTCCTCCGGCCCCTCCGGCAGGATGTCCACAAACATCTGCTCCTTTTCCCAGGCGGTCAGGGGGACCTTATCCTCGATCTGCGCCCCTTCAAGGCCAATATCATACAGGGCGCTGATAATGATGTCCTCGGCCTGGGTGATCGTCTTTATTCTGAATTTCATCCATTTCATAAAAAATCGTCCTTTTCTCTTTTTCTTGATTTTACACGCTGCCCGGTTTGTCTGCAAGTGTTATATGTGAGAAGCTCAGACACATTTATATTCATTAACCATGTTTGCGCCCGGATATATGTAAACTTTTAAGTCACCTGTTGACTTTAAGAATCCCTGTGTTATAATCTAAAACATACGATTTAAAACATCAGTTTTAGAAAGGAGAGGTTAAATACTATGCCGCCGACAGCAAAATTTTCTAAAGAGAAGATCGTGGAAGCCGCATTGGATATTGTCAGAACAGAGGGCTTTGACGCCTTAACCGCAAGGGCCTTAGGGACAAAGCTCGGCAGCTCGGCGAGGCCGATTTTTACGGTATTTTCCAACATGGAAGAAGTACAGCAGTCCGTCACGGAAGCTGCCAAAATGCTTTATAAAGAATATGTCCGCAAGGGATTATCGCAAAGTCCTGCTTTTAAAGGGGTTGGAACCCAGTATATTTTATTCTCCATAAACGAGACAAAACTGTTCCAGCTTCTTTTTATGACAGAGCACAGACAGATTCCCGATTTGGCAGGCGTACTGCCTTTGATTGATGAAAGCTATGAACAGATACTTTTGTCTGTTCAAAAAGATTATGGCATAGGATCGGCCTGTGCGGAAAAGCTTTACCGGCACCTTTGGATCTATACCCACGGTATAGCGACGCTTTGCGCCACCCACATGTGCCATTTCACAGGTGAGGAAATCAGTGAGATGATGACTGAAGTGTTCAGGAGCCTTTTGAAAGATATGGGGGTAAATAAGGAAAATGATTGAGGTTAAGGAAATCATAAAGTACTACGGAATCGGCGAAAGCAGATTTCAGGTATTAAAGGGTATCAGTCTGGAAATTAAGGATGGAGATTTTACGGTAATTCTCGGAGCCTCCGGGTCAGGAAAATCCACCTTGCTAAATGTAATCTCAGGGCTTGAGCACCCGGACGGGGGAAGGGTAAGCTATGACGGAGCAGACATAACAACACTGTCCGATCAGGAACTGACCGCATTCCGCAAAAAGACAGTGGGATTTATTTTCCAGCAGTATTATTTGCTGCCGAACATGAATGCTGATAAAAATGTAAAAATGGGTGCCGACCTGGCAGGCAACAGGGATTATAAGGCTGTGATCAAGGCAGTTGGGCTGGAAGAGAAATTACAGAAATACCCCAGCGAACTTTCAGGCGGCGAGCAGCAGCGGGTCTGCGTCGCAAGAGCCCTGGCGAAAAAGCCAAAGGTTCTGTTTCTTGACGAACCCACAGGCGCATTGGATGAGCAGACAGGGAGATCACTGCTTGCTTATATTTGTAAACTTCAGAAGGAACATGGGTTTACCATCGTGATGGTGACACATAACCTGAATATTGCGGAAATGGCAAAGACGGTTATCAAAATGAACAGCGGGAAAATATCTGAAATTTACTTCAATCAGATACAGAAGACCGCTTATGAGATTGGTTGGTGATATTATGCTTGTAGGAATAAAGGACGCCGCAAAGCTGATCGGAATTTCCATAATTACCTGCTGTGCGGTGCTGATATGTGTATTGTTTATCAATTTTTATTTTGACGTTATTGTAATTAAAGATGAAATAACATCCGAACTGGCTCTGATGTTTTATGATGCGCAGGTTTCCACAGTGAAAGTGGTCTGCCTTGTAGCTGGAGGATGCCTGCTTTTGACCTCCATCATCATGCTGATATTTTATATTAAGCATTATATCGATACCCACAAAAAAGAGCTTGGCATACTTAAAGCTATGGGTTATTCGAATTTAAAGATTGCCAAAAATTTCTGGGTGTTTGGGATAAGTACCCTGACCGGAGCGGCTGCTGGCTTTGGAGGCGCGTTTCTGATCATGCCCAGATTTTATGAGCTTCAAAATAAGGATAACATGCTGCCGGAAATTTCCATGCATTTTCACCCTCTGGTTTTCTTCTACTTTGTGATACTGCCAACTGCGGCCTTTTCCCTGCTTGCAATCTGCTACGCCTGGTATAAACTGAAAAAACCGGTACTGACACTTTTGCGGGAGGGCCTCAATACCTCTAAGGCCAGGCTATACAAAGAGATAAAAGGTAAGGAGGGCTCCTTTCTTGACGACCTGAAAAGGAGCACCACAAAAAGCAGGAAAACCCTTGTGTTTTTTATCCTGTTCGCTTCCTTTTGCTTTTCTTCCATGACACAGATGTCTTTTAGCATGAAGGATTTAGCCAGTAAAATGATGGGAACGATGATGCTCATCATCGGGCTTGTGTTGGCCCTTACTACCTTGCTTCTGGCGATCACCACAGTCATAAACGGCAACACAAAGACCATTGCAATGATGAGAGTTTTTGGCTATTCCCAGAAGGAATGCTGCAGCGCAATTCTAAACGGGTACAGGCCTATATCCTATATCGGCTTTGCGGTGGGAACGGCCTACCAGTACGGGCTGCTCCGCATGATGGTAGATATTGTGTTTAAGGATGTCCAGGGCATTCCTGCCTATCAATTTGACATTCCGGTTATGCTTATCTCTCTTGCCGTTTTCATCGTGTCCTATGAAGTGACTATGTATTTTTATTCTGAAAGAATTAAAAAAATCTCTGTAAAGGAGATTATGCTGGAGTGAGGGGCGGGATTGGGCCTGCTCCCCTTTCGTCATATCATTGACTCCAAGCCAGTTACGTATTATCATAGAAGCGATTCCCAAACCACATAAAACTACTGTGTTTACTGCGAGAGGACCTTCAAATGATACAGGACATCTACCCCAGAATCTATCACAACGAATACCATGACCTTACCCCCAAAGAGGAAGACTTTATCCTGGTTTTTCACAAAAATAAGGTATTGGTGAGATTTCAGGAGGGGAAACTGCGTTATCCCTCCTTACAGGAATTTGAATCCGACATAAAAAGTTCTTCCAGGACGACCGCCCCGGCCCCGGACAAAAGTATTTTCCACTATTTGTTTTCCATAGATAACCACAAATATTTCCTGGCGTACCCTGATTCTCCCTCGCTTATCCTTCAGGAGGCGCCGCCCATTACACTTCCCGGCTACACCTATGAGGATGTCCGCATTTTCCGGACAGCGAAGTCCAAGCACACCTCCTTTGCCGGAATTACCGCTCATCACCTTTTCGGATGGTATCAGGCCAACCGTTTCTGCGGACGCTGCGGCCATCTCATGAGCGCCGACCATAAGGAGCGGATGCTTTTCTGTCCCCAATGCCGCAATATGGTTTACCCAAGGATTTCCCCTGCCGTTATCGTGGGTATTTTAAACGGAGACAAAATTCTGATGAGCAAATACGCAGGGCGCGCCTATGCCAACTATGCCCTGATCGCCGGGTTTGTCGAGGTGGGCGAAAATCTGGAACAGACGGTAAAAAGAGAAGTAATGGAAGAGGTGGGTCTGAAGGTGAAAAATATCCGTTACTATAAGAGCCAGCCCTGGGCCTTTTCCGGCAGCCTTTTGATGGGATTTTTCTGCGACCTTGACGGCTCCGACCAGATCACCTTAGACACCAGCGAACTGGCCGAAGCCGGATGGTTTACAAGAGATGAAATTTTACTGGAGGACGACTCGGTCAGCCTCACCAGAGAAATGATCCTGCGGTTTAAGGCAGGCGGACCGTATTCCTCCCCCTAAAGCATTCCCAAAAAACTTTATCCATTGACGCAATCACTTCATTTCCCGAACAATTCTTCCGTCATTTTCATCCGTTCGGCAATGTTTACGCCGAAGGGGCAGCGGCTCTCACAGCTATGGCAGCCCATACAAGCGTCGGCACGGTGTTCCAGCGCGAAGTAATGCTCTTTTACCGCGGCCGGTACCTCCGGCTGCATAAGCGCCAGATCATAATACTTATTGACCATTGCAATATCGATCTGCGCAGGACAGGGCCTGCAGTGTCCACAATAAGTACACTCTCCCTGGCCGAAGGTGTGGCGGGGCGCCTTTGCCAAAACACTGGCATAGTCCCTCTCCTCCACAGATGCGCTCTCATAGGCAGCGGCCTGCTCCACGTGCTCCGGCGTATCGTATCCCACCAGGACGGAAGCCACTGCGGGGCGGGTCAGGCAATAGTGAATACACTGTACCGGTGTCAGCGCCGTGCCAAAGGGGGATCTCTCCGCATCAAATAAACGGCCTCCGGCATAGGGCTTCATGACGGTAATTCCCACATCGTTCTGTTCGCACAATTTATAAAGCCCGGCTCTGGCAGGATCAATACCGCCCAGGCCATCCTGATACTCTTCCACAAAATAATTGTCAATATTATCCGTCGGGGGCAAAAGGTCGAAAGCCGGATTGATACTGAACAGGATCATTTCCACGAACCCGCTTTCCGCCGCTTTTCTTGCCATGTCAGGATTATGTGTGCTCATGCCGATATGGCGTATCTTTCCAGATTTCTTCAGCTCCTTTACATATTCAAGGAAGGGCCCGCCTGTCACATCCTCCCAGTCTTTTTCCTGATCGACGAAATGAATCATGCCAAGATCAATATAATCCGTTTGCAGGCGTTTCAGTAAATCTTCAAAGGCTTCCCGACATTTTCCCACATCCCGGGTACGGACGTATTGTCCCTCCTGCCAGGTGGAACCGATATGTCCCTGAATAAACCACTGGCTTCGCCTTCCCGCAAGGGCTTTTCCAATATTTGTCCTAACATTCGGCTCTGACATCCAGCAATCCAAAATATTAATGCCCAACTCCTGAGCTCGGTCTATGACCGCCTTGCACTCCTCGTAATTGTGCCGTTCCAGCCATTCTCCCCCAAAGCCGATCTCGCTTACCATTAAATTGGTTTTTCCAAGTCTGCGATACTGCATACCCTTTCTCCTTTCCGTCACTGCGTCTTTTTTCCATTACCCAAATTATAAGCCAAACTCCTGTCATTAACAAGCCATGAACGGTTGTAAATAGCCCCGAAATAGTATAGTATGTCTTTAACCATTGATCATACCGGGAGGAAAAAGAGGATATGGAACGTTACTACTCTGATATTTTATGCCAGGGGCTTCGTCTGATTTATTTTCAGGCTGACCCCTCCGGATTTGCCGAAGGCGTACAGCTTTTGGAAAAAGCAGTTGCACTGGATGAGCCGCATGCTTTCTATTTCCTGGCCAGATGCTATGGCTGGGGCGATGGGAATGTAAAGGTAAACGAAAAAAGAGCCAAAAAGCTCTCCAAGCGCGGCATCGAACTGGGAAGCGACCTCTGTGTACTGGGCGCAGACCGCATGGATATTTTGAAAGGCGACATCAAAAATGCAATGACCGGGACGCTTGAGGAAGCATTTCAAGGCGTCCTGTCAATGGCAAAAAACGGTGAACCAATGGCCCAGTATGCCATCGGTCTGTTCTATTTCTGGGGCGATATGCTCCTTAATTTTCAAAAGCCCTCCAAAGAAGAATTTCACAAGTATGAAAAGGAAAATGCCGCCCAGGCCCTGAAATGGTTTCGCCTCTCGGCAGAGCAGGGCTGTATCCCTGCTTTCAGAAATGCCTTCAACAGCGTGAGAAACGGTGTAAACGGCGTGACAAAAGATCTGGAAGAAGCGCTGCGCTGGGCAGAAACCATGGACGGTAAGGTGGATATGCGGGATTACTATCATTCCTTTATTCTTGAATACCAGTCCTTAAAGCGCCACGCCGATGCCATACGCTGGTGCGAAAGGGGGATTCAGGATGGCGTCAGCGTCTGTGCAGTCAACCTGGGTCTGGTGTATCTTTATGGCGACAGAGGGGCGGCCGAGGACGACGCAAAGGCACTGCAGCTTTTCAAAACGGCGGCAGAAGCAGGGGATGAGTACGGCAGCTACAATGCCGGACGCTGTTATTACCACGGCTGGGGCACCGAAATAGATTATAATGAGGCTTTCCGCTGCTTTGAGCAGGCCCTTCAGCGCGGACACCAGAACTCCAAACGGTATCTGGCACAGTGCTATTTCTGGGGCCGCGGCACTTGGCCTGACTATGGGAGAGCTGTTCAGATGATGGAAAAGCTCATAAGAGAAAAGCAGGATTATCCCAAAGAACTGATGGGTTACTGCTGTCTCCACGGCGAGGGCATCGCCGCTGACACCGCCCGGGGAAAGCGCCTTCTGGAGGAAGCCGCCCAGGCAGGCAGCGGACAAGCCTGGATGTTCCTGGGAGATATGTACGACAAGGCAGTTGGCGTTCCCGAAGACATCCCCATGGCGGTGTCCTGCTATCAGAAGGCTGCTGCCAAAAAAATCCCCGAAGCCTCTCAGGCTCTGGGACGCTACAAAAAGACCTTATTCGGAAAATGGAAAAGAAAGGAAAGCTAGGCAGGTCGAGCAGGGGAATCCTCCCCTACTCGATTCTCATTCGATCAGCGTAAACCGGGCTTCGTTTTGCGTCTCGCTGCTGTTTCCTATATAAATACTGAACCTTCCCGCCTCACTTGTAAACTTCATGTTTATGTCGGTAAAGGCAAGCATCTCCTCCGTAACAGTAAATACCGCTTCTTTTTCCTCGCCCGGCTCCAGGGCTATCTTCTGCACACCTTTCAGCTCCCGCACCGGCCTTGCCACGCTGGCCGCGTGATCCTGCAGGTAAAGCTGTACTACCTCCCGCCCTGCCCGGCTTCCGGTATTCCTCACTTTCACGACGGCCCTCAGGCTTGCATTCTTTCCCTTTTGCAGAGTATCTCCGCTCAGCTCTACCGGCGAAATCGTAAAATCGGTATAGGAAAGCCCATAACCAAAGGGATAAAGAGGCTTGTTTGGAATATCCAGATACCTGGATAAATACTTATCCGGATTCCCTTCGTTATAAGGCCTGCCCGTATGCATTTCATTATAGAACACCGGAACCTGCCCCGTACACCAGGGGAAGCTCATGGCCAGCCTGGCGGAGGGGTTCACGTCCCCGTAAAGCACATCCAGAATGGCATTGCCGCCCTCTGTGCCAGGCTGCCATACTGCCAGAACGGCTTTTGCCTTTTGGGAAATCTCACGGATGTCCAGGGGCCTTCCCGAAAAGAGCACCACCGCCACATTGGGATTGACCGCCTGCACTGCCCGGAACAATTCCATCTGGCATACCGGGACTTCAATCTGTGCCCGACTGGCCGCCTCCCCGCTCTGAGCCCGATGCTCTCCCAGGGCAAGCACCACCAGATCCGCCTCCTTTGCCACCAAAACCGCTTCCTCCAAAAGAGCCCTGGCCTGTCCGGCATCCCTTTGATAATCCAGCGCATCCCCAAAGGCCTCCAATCCCCGGTTGTTGTCCAGGATGGCGCTTCCCTTTGCAATGGGGGCATCTATTCCCCGTTCCCTTAAAGCCTCCTCAATCGTTACCGCATCCTCATCCCTGGCGAACATAGACCATGCCCCCAGAATCTGTTTATTTTTTACATGAGGGCCGATGAACGCAATCCTCTTCCCTTCCCTGGGCAGCGGAAGCATATTCTCATTTTTCAGGAGCACAAAGGTATCCGCCGCTGCCGCTCTTGCCGCATCCCGATGCGCTTTACACAGAATCAGTTCCTTTTCTTCCTGTTCATCCGCGTCCTTGTAAGGATTTTCAAAAAGGCCCAGCCTGTTCTTCAGCTCCAATACCCGAAGCACCGCCTCGTCCACCAAAGCCTCGCTGATGACGCCTTCCTGCACCAGACTTTCAAGATTCCTGCAATAACAGGTGGTACACATATCAATGTCCACCCCCGCTTCTATGGCAAGCCTTGCGGCCTCCTTCCTGTCAGCGGCGATCCCATGATTTACCATCTCCTCAATGGCTGCCCAGTCAGAAATCACTACTCCCTGAAAGCCCATTTCCTCCCGGAGCATTTCCCGCAGCAGTTTTTTATTCCCGGAGGAGGGAATCCGATCCAGCGTGTTGAAAGAGGTCATCACCATTGCCACTCCCGCTTCCACCGCCTCCCTATAAGAGGGCAGATAATCGTCCCGCAAAGTGCGCTCCGAAAGCTCCACCGTATTATAATCCCGTCCGGCAACAGGCGCGCCGTAGGCCGCATAATGTTTGACGCAGGCGGCAATCTTCCCCTTCTGTTTCAGATCCGCACCGCCCTCCCTGGTCTTTTCTCCCTGATAACCCTTCACGACGGCTCTGGCAAACTGACGGTTCAGCCAGGGATCCTCTCCCGTGGACTCCATCACACGACCCCACCTGGCATCCCGCACCAGATCCACCATAGGGGAAAAGGTCAGATGCAGCCCGGCTGCCGCCGACTCCCGCGCCGCAATCTCCGCACCTTTTTTGGCCAGCTCCGGGTCAAAGCTGCAGCCCTGGGCCAGAGGAATGGGAAACACCGTGCGGTAACCGTTAATAATATCCGCCATAAATATAAGCGGGATGCGGTGAGGCTGTTTCTCCATATAATTTTTTTGGATCGCCTTCAGCCTGGCTGCCCCGATCACTCCAAGCACTGTCCCTGCCTGGTCAATCTCTTCCCGGGTATAGCCCACCGCATTCTCCGGCCCGGTAACCACCCCTTCCTTCTCCAGATAAAAGCCGCCTACCTGCAAAAGCTGCTCCGCTTTTTCAGATAAGGACATATCCTCTAATAGTTCCAGTAGCTTTTGATGTTCCATATGAACTTCTCCTTTTTGCTCATGATTAACCCCTTTTCCGCCCCCAATCAGGCTAAATTCATTGTACTTTTCCACTGCCTGCCTTGTCAACAACAGATGTGGGGGCATACACTTCCAAAAGCTCCCCGTCTGTCCCGACCCAGAATTTACACCCCCGCCCTTCCGGAATCCTCACATGAAATGCCGTATTGCTTCGCAGATCCCTGATCTGAATTTTTTCCTCCGGTCCTTCATTTACTACGGTGTAAGAAGTACAATCTTTATAGACGATGGCATGGATAAACACCGCTTCCTTATCCTCCTGCACCTCATAGACACGGGCGGTGATCCCGGCCTCCTTAATCGCCATCCGGTACAGAGCAAGGGCTGCCTCCCTGTTTTCTGCCAGTTCCAGGGGCAGGGGACAGTAAACCACTTTTCCTGCTCCCACCAAATATACTTTTACCCGGAAAATATCCTCGCTGTAAGTGTCCCCGGAAACGGAAGCGGACAAAAAATTTTCTGTTTCTCCATAGTCGCAATTCCTCCTAAAGTCCAGGGTATAGCAGGACTCTCCGATCCATATTTTTTCAAAATTTCTAACATTTCTGACCATTGCAGGCCTGGATTCAGTATCCTGCGGACTGCTGCTTTCCCCTTCTCCATATCCTGCCCAAATACCTTGCCCCATCCGTCTCGCCTTAGCAAAATGCTCATCCTCGTCCACATTCCCGCTGATCAGCACACAGCCTCCTGCCTTTGCATAGCTTAAAAGTTCCTCAAAGCAGTGCCCCGTTATTCGCATCACCCCGGGTACCATGATCAGCCTGGGCCTGCCTATAGCCTCCTGGTTCTTCAAATCAAACAAATGCTCCAAAACCACATCACTCTGCATGCGGAGACAGTTGTTCAGCAGATAGATGTGATTGCGCAAAGCCTCCACCGCCTGGGGGCCATAAACAGAATAATGGGAACTGGTGGAGTAAAGGGTTAAAATAGGGAAAGCGTCCTCCTGCCTGCCTGTCATATAGGGAGCCGCCCTGTTCTCCGAAGCGATCAACTGCCTGATCAGAGGCATTGCCGGAGTTTCGCTCCGGTCAGAACGGTAAGTTCCCAGCATATTTTCACAGAGCTCCTCCTTATCCGGATTGTGGAAGGACTGCCAGATAATCCAGTTGGAAAACCCAAAAAGCAGCTTCCTTTCCAGCTTGCAGGCCACCCTTTCATCCGAAAGGATCTTTCCCCCGCGCATCTGCTCCACTCGGTAAATTCCCATCTCCTGGGCACAGGTAATATGCCCCTTTACCCGGTTAAGCAGATATTCCACATAGATCACAGCGTCCCTGTTCCACTGATGCCAGCAGACCATATCCAGATTACCGCTCAGAATCATGTCCTGTTCCTGCGGCACCCTAAGGCTTTCGTCCCTTCCCATCATAACCACCATGGCAGACGCCTTTTCCCTTATGCGGGAGCGCACCTTTGTAAGCCACTGCACATAGCTCTGCTGGGCAAAAAGCCAGAAATCCGCCGCCATTGCATACTCCCGCTCCATTTCCGTACGGTACAGGCCGCCTTCAAAGCAACGCTCCTTCGGCACATCCACAGAAGCAAAATCAGGCAGGGTGACTGCGTTCTCTCCCCAGGCCCTGCGAACCCGGCTGATGGTTTTATATCTGTCCCTGAGCCAGCGTACCCAAGCCTTTCTCTCGTAAGGATCCCCAGACGGACGGCAGGTTTTCCACTGCCCCGCATAAGAATAGGACGGCTCATTGATAATGTCCAGCATCACATTGGTATATTTCCCAAACAGCTCCGCAAAGGCTTCCACAACGCGCAGTACCTTCTTTGTATTCAGGGGATTGTGTACCGCACACCGGCTGTGATCCCAGTCATTTAACGTGATAATTCCCAGGGTAAACTGCACTGTAAACCCATGCTGCAGCGCGCAGTAAAAATAGGCCTGGAGAGCCCGTCTTGCTTTCTCGCAAATGGAACCATCTTTCCCGTAAAACTCTACATTCAGCATCCAGTTTCCGGAACGAAGAACACAAAACCCATCCTTCTGTAAAAGCGTAAGATCCTCCCTGCACTGAGCCAGATTGAAGTGGAGGAAACATTTTGGGTAGACGTCTGTAACAAAATAGGTTGTTCCATGAATGCACACCGGCTTTCCATCCCGGAGGCAGAAATCCGCGGAGACGGAAGGTATCACTTCCATACGGGGATAATGGTTCATTTCCTCAATGATTTTTTCCTCGGACATCAGATAAAAACCGGTCTTTTTCCGCATCTGACAGACACCCTTTAAGAGCCCCCGCACCCGTACCTCATACTCTCCCTCTTTCGTCACTACCTGTCCGGGCTTAATTTTTGCGGGCTTAATTTATAGTCAGAACCAAACCTTTGCGGATTGTTAGGTTGGTGTAGTTAAAAACCATGTTACGGTCAAAA
>CAJTVL010000056.1 GCA_910579425.1 uncultured Lachnospiraceae bacterium
AAACTCGGAAGCACAGCCTAAGGGGCCTACGAAGTCATGGAAAGTATCCCCTGCCTTCAGAGCCGACATCATCTGGGTCGCCGCCCCCACAATCTGGAACACGATCGTCACCGTTCCTTTTTCCCTGTCATAGTCGCAAATGGTAAGAGGAATCCTCTCTGCCTGCTCATCTGTCCTGACAATCACAAACTGCCCGGGTTTGCAGTTCTTTGCCACCCGTTTTGCTTCCACCACCATATAAAAAATATTGGCCGCAAGCTCTTTTGTCTCTAAAATTTTGTACATTCTGATCCTCTCCTGATTTTTTATTAACATAAGGATGGCTGGCGAAGCCTGACATCCGTTGTTTTTGTAACGCCTTCCGCAACTGTCAAATCAATCTGCTATTGCAGAGAAATCAGCCCCATCTGACCGTTTTCATCATAAATAAGACGATTCGGAGCTCCCGTATACACCTCCACGGCATAAAGCCTCTCCGTTTTGGTCTGATTGCCGCTTTCATCCTCCACATATTCATTTAGTACATAATAATAGCCTGAATTGGGAATTTCTACAATAGTATCATATTTAAATACATATTTTCCCACAATTCCATGGGAATGCCCCTGCAGATCCGTAAGTACCTGGCGGTTATAAAGGGCCTGCATCACGTTGGAAACCGCTTTGTCCACCGTCACCTCCGTTTCCAGTGAAAAATCAAAGCTTCTGCTGACGATCTCACTGGAAACGCCCTCCTGTGAAATGCAGGCGAATTTGAAATTGGATTTCCCAAGAGGCATAGGAATCGGCCCGGTATATTCCTGACTGTAAATATTCGGATTCGTACCGTCTGTGGTATAGTATACCTTTCCGTCCTCCGGCGCCGATACCTCAATCAGTGTGGGAAGCGTATAGTTCCCGCTGGTCAGTGAAATTTCCGGTGCCTGTGGAGCAATCAAGTTAATCACATACCAGTTTCTTGCCGTTTCGCTTCGAATCCCATACTCATTTACAAAAACAGCGGCAATCTGATACTCCCCCGATTCCAGAAACAGGGGCGCCGTGTAAAGCTGGCTCCTTGTTTCCTCTGGCTCGCTTCCATCTAAGGTATAGTAAATGCTACCCGCCGTATTTGCGCTGAGCCGAAGCACAATCACCTCGTCATAGTCTCCCGATTCATAGCCAAACTCAGGGGGCCTGGCCATATATTGCTGAAAATGATTGCATATCCCCTCATCTTCACAATTCATCAGAAGCGTATTTATATCTTCATATCGCTCTTCTTCATCATAAATTCCGATAATACTCTCGTAGACCCTTTCCTTTTCCTCATAGGAAAGAACTTCCCTCTCCGCCAGTGCAAGGAGAACATCCACCGCCTTTTGATTTTCTCCCATTTTGTAGTAATAGCCGGATTCCAGAAGAACAATGTCGGCGCTGTCGCTTTTCAGATGCCTTGCCCGCTCCAGATATTCTATGGTTTTCTCAAAATCCGATGCCTCCGCACAGACTCTGGCCTGTTCCAACTGGTAAGAAACGGAATACCTGTGATAGACAAAGACCACCACGCAAACCACTGCAATCACCATTGCAATAAAGAGAATCAGGGTAAGCATCAGCCAGTTTTTTACCATATTGGCAAAAATGGATGAGGTCTTTTTTTTCTTTTTATCCGCTGTCTTTTCTGCTTTTGCCCGGACTTCTGTCTTTTCGCCTTTTTCTTCGATCTCCTCTGCTACCGTCGAGAGGGTCTGCGTGATACTGTTTTCAATTTCCGGCTCAAAATCCGGTACCATCTGGATTTCCATTCCGCACTTTTCACAGTACAGATAGCCTTCTTTTATTTCACATCCGCACTCAGGACACTTCATAATGACAACTATGCTCCTTCCAAAGTGAAACCTTACATGGGCTGTAAACGAACCGATTCCAGACAATTGTTAAGCAGCATGGCGATGGTCATGGGGCCGACGCCGCCGGGAACAGGGGTGATGGCGCTGCATACCTGCTCCGCATCCTGAAAATCCACATCTCCGCAGAGCCTGCCGTTTTCATCTCTGTTGATTCCCACATCAATCACCACCGCTCCCTCTTTGATATAATCACGGGTGATCATCCTGGGCCTTCCTATGGCCGTAATCAGAATATCGGCTCTTGACGTAACCTCCTTCAGATTCCGCGTTTTCGAATGGGCTATGGTGACCGTGGCATTTTCTCGAAGGAGCAAAAGCGCCATGGGCTTTCCCACAATATTGCTTCTTCCCAGCACCACGCATTCCTTTCCGGCAATCTCTATGCCGCTTCTTTTCAGAAGCTGGATCACGCCTGCCGGCGTACAGGACACGAAGCCGGGCTGCCCGATACTGAGCGCCCCCACGCTCTGGGGATGAAAGCCGTCTACATCCTTCCCGGGATCGATTGCCCGGATCACCTCATCCTCATCTATATGGGCCGGCAGGGGGAGCTGCACCAGAATCCCGTTTACATCCGATCTGTCATTTAACTGACCGATCAAATCGATTAATTCCTGCTGGGTGGTCTCCTCTGCCAGTTCATAGGAGAGCGAGCCGATCCCTATGTACTCACAACCCTTTTTCTTGTTTCTCACATAAACACCGGAGGCCGGATCGTTCCCCACCTGGATTACGGCTAATGTGACCTGCTTTCCTTCCGCCTTCAATGCCGCCGCCTTCTGTTTCAGCTCGTCCTTAATCTGTAAAGAAATTGCCTTTCCGTCAATGATCTTTGCCATAAATTTTCCTTTCTGTGAAGCGCCGTCACGCAAATTTTATAGTGAACGACAAAAATTTTTGTTTTTGGCGTTCACTGCGCCGATTTTGCGTTGCGTGAAACGCAACATTTACCTTTGCAAAATCGTGCGCATCCTCCAGAGGGATTATAGTAAACGACAAATTATTTTGTCGTTTACTATAAGTGTACTGCCCCTTCGATCAAAAAAGTCCTGTTATCCTGCCGTTATCCTCCACATCAATATCATAAGCCGCAGGATGCTTCGGAAGCCCGGGCATGGTGACTACCGCCCCCGTCAGTACCACCACAAAGCCTGCCCCTGCATTGACATAGGCTTCCCTTACACTAATCTGGAAACCGGAAGGACGCCCTAACAGCTTCGGATCATCGGAAAGGGAATACTGGGTCTTGGCCATACAGACCGGCAGTCCTCCGAAGCCCAGCTTTTCCAGCCGCGCTAACTGTTTTTCAGCCTGGGCCTGGTAGACGACTGCCTCCGCCCCGTAAATTTCCCTGGCAATGGCATCAATCTTATCCTTTAAGCTTAAATCATCTCCATATAACGCATGGAAATCGCTTTTTTTGTTTTCCAGGGTATCGAGAACCTTTGTTGCCAGCTCGATCCCACCCTCGCCGCCCTTTTCCCATACTTTAGAGAGCGCAAATTCACAGCCCCGCTCCTCGCAGAACTGCTTTACAAAAGCCGTCTCCCTTTCCGTATCGGTCACAAAGCTGTTCAGCACCGTCACCACAGGTATTCCGTATTTCTGAAGATTCTCGATATGCTTCTCCAGATTGACGATTCCCTCCTTCAGAGCTTCCAGATTTTCCTCTCCCAGCTCTGCCTTGGGAACACCGCCGTTATATTTAAGAGCCCGGATGGTTGCCACCAGCACCGCCGCATCCGGCTTCAAGCCTCCGATTCTGCACTTAATGTCAAGGAACTTTTCAGCTCCAAGGTCTGCTCCGAAGCCCGCTTCCGTAATCACATAGTCCGCCATCTTCAGCGCCGCCTTGGTTGCTCTTACCGAGTTACAGCCATGGGCGATATTGGCAAAAGGCCCGCCATGGACAAGCACCGGAGTGTTTTCGAGGGTCTGGACCAGATTGGGCTTCATGGCATCCTTAAGAAGGGCCGCCATGGCTCCCACCGCGTTCAGATCAACGGCCCGAACCGGCTCTCCCTGATAATTGTAGGCAACCACCATTCTTCCGAGTCTTTCCTTCAGATCCTTCATATCCTCGGCAAGGCACAGAACCGCCATAATCTCCGAAGCCACGGTGATCACAAAATGATCCTCCCGGACCACACCGTCCATCTTGGTGCCAAGTCCTACCACCGTGTTGCGCAAAACCCGGTCATTCATATCCAGGCATCGCTTCCAGACCACCTGTCTTGTGTCGATCTGCAGTTCGTTTCCCTGCTGAATATGATTATCCAGAAGGGCTGCCAGCAGATTGTTTGCGGAGGTGATGGCATGGAAATCCCCTGTAAAATGCAGATTTAAGTCTTCCATGGGAACCACCTGGGCATAGCCCCCGCCCGCGGCTCCTCCCTTGATTCCAAAACAGGGGCCCAAAGAGGGCTCCCTCAGGGCAATCACCGCTTTCTTTCCCAGCCTTCCAAAAGCCTGCCCCAAACCCACGCTGGTGGTGGTTTTCCCTTCCCCCGCGGGAGTGGGATTGATGGCGGTAACCAGGATCAGCTTTCCCTGGGGATTTGTGGAAATCCTTTCAAGATATTCCTCTGAAATTTTCGCCTTATACTTCCCATAGAACTCCAGCTCCTGTACCGGAATCTGCAGCTTTTCAGCTACCTTTTCAATCGGCTCCATTTTCGCTTCCTGAGCGATCTGAATATCTGTTTTCATAAGTCACCTCATTTTTAACCCATTTCTTCTATGTACTGTTCAAACTGCTCCTGACTCATTAAAATTTTGCGGGGCTTGGTTCCCTCCTCTTCCCCCACAACGCCTGCCTCGCAGAGCTGATCCATAATCCTGGCAGCCCGGTTAAAGCCTACCTTGAACATCCTCTGGAGCATGCCTATGGATGCCTTATCCTTCTCAATGATAAATCTGGCAGCCTCCATGAAATAGGGATCCCTCTCTGCGCCGTCCCCTGCCCCGGAACCGGCTGCACTGCTTCCAAGGGTGGTTATCTTATCCTGAATATCCGTATCATAGATATTCCCCAATGCCTGATTTTTCAAAAAGTCCACCACATCCGAAACTTCCTTGTCGGATACAAAGGCCCCCTGCACTCTGGCCGGCTTGCTGTAGCCCTGGGGATAAAAGAGCATATCTCCTTTACCCAACAGCTTTTCCGCCCCCACCATGTCAAGGATAGTTCGGGAATCCGTTCCGCTGGATACGCTAAAGGCCACACGGCTGGGCATATTGGCTTTGATCAGGCCGGTAATCACATCCACGGAAGGGCGCTGTGTGGCAATGATCAGATGAATTCCCGCAGCCCTTGCGAGCTGGGCGAGACGGCAGATGGCCTCTTCCACCTCTCCCGGCGCCACCATCATAAGATCTGCAAGCTCGTCCACGATAATCACGATCTGAGGCAGTATGGCAGGCGCGTCTTCCTCTCCTTTTTCCTTCATGGATGTTACCTTTTTATTATAACCCTTTAAATCCCGCACATTGAAATCCGCAAACTTCTGATAACGGTCGGTCATCTCCGCCACGCCCCACTGCAGTGCGGCAGACGCCTTTTTGGGATCCGTCACCACGGGAATGAGAAGATGAGGAATTCCGTTATAAACGCTGAGCTCAACCACCTTGGGATCCACCATGATCAGCTTCACCTCATCGGGATGGGCCTTATACAAAATACTCATGATCAGGGTATTGATGCAGACAGATTTCCCTGAACCGGTGGCCCCCGCAATCAGCATATGAGGCATTTTGGCAATATCCGCCACCACCACCTTCCCTCCGATGTCCTTTCCCACCGCAAAGGCAAGCTTAGAGGGAAAGTCCTTAAACTCCTTGCTCTCTATCAGCTCCCGCAGGGCTACGGTCATATTTTCCTTATTGGGCACCTCGATTCCCACCGCCGCTTTTCCGGGGATAGGCGCCTCGATACGAATATCCGTTGCCGCCAGGTTCAGCTTAATATCATCGGAAAGCCCTACGATCTTGCTGACCTTCACTCCCTGGTCAGGCTGCATCTCAAACCGGGTAACGGAAGGTCCCTGGCTGATATCCGTGATGGTTACCCGCACGCCGAAGGTCTGCAGAGTCTGCTGGAGCTTTCGGGCCGTCTCTTTCAGCTCCCTGGCGGAGTCTCCTCCCGCCTTGCCCGAGCCTTTGGTCAGCTTACTGATGGGCGGGATTATGTATTTTTGCGCAATCCGCTCCTTGGGCCTGGGCGCTGCCTGCTGCAAATCCGGTTTATTTTCTGCCTGGCCTGCGCTTTCTACAGGTAATTTCCTTTCCGCCGCCTTTTCCATACCCACAGGCTTTTGAGGGATGGGTTCCTGCAGAATTTCCTCTCTCCCGTCTCGGGCAGCCAACGGCTCTTCCCGGGACGGTGTCTGCTCAAAAGCGGCCGTGATCTCTGCAATCTCGTCCGTTCCCTCTTCCTCGATACCCGGGCCGTCATGATACATGCCATTGATTGTAATGCTGTCAAAATCAAAGCCGCCCTCTTTCTGAGCAGGAACCCCTTCTTCTATCTGCTCTTCAAAATCGGAAAGGTTTATTTCATGAATATCGTCTCTCTGGCTGCTTTTTTCTGCCCCTTTGCCTCCCAGATCGGTGTCCAGTATCACCCCTGAAAATTTCTTATCCATGCGCAGGATCTTCTCGTTTTCCTTCTCTTCCAGACGCAGCTTTTTCTCTTCTTCCCTCTGCCTGCGCGCCTGCTCCTGCTCCTGTCTGCGCTGCATGGCCCTCTCCCTGCGGTAAGCCTTGTCCTCCAGGGAGCGTTCATAAACCTTTCTCCCCCCTGACTTTACGCCGGAAACAATTGATTTTTCGGTGAGAATTACTATTGCAATGACGCCGGCCACCAAAAGCACCAGCACCGTCCCTGTTACTCCCAGAAAAAGAAAGCATAAATAGGCCAGGGAACCGCCGATGACTCCCCCGCCGCCATGGTCTTTGCTGCATCTTGTATAAATTGCCTTTACCTGATACCCCTGGGACGTCTCCGGGAGGCCGGCAAAGAGATCACATAGAATCCCCACAATCAAAAACAGCAGCACTCCTGCAATCAGCTTGCGCACTGCTATGGAATTCCCGCTGTTTACCATCCCGAAAGCAATCATGAGGAACAAGGCCAGGGGCATGATATAGGCGATCAGCCCAAAT
Organism: uncultured Lachnospiraceae bacterium; assembly: GCA_910579425.1. Taxonomy (GTDB): domain Bacteria; phylum Bacillota; class Clostridia; order Lachnospirales; family Lachnospiraceae; genus Suilimivivens. The sequence continues at coordinate 7,056 of CAJTVL010000056.1, forward strand.
ATCCCAAACATTATATCGCTGATCGTATTCCCAACGATTCCCGCCACTTTGAAATTGCATAAAAATAAAAATACAGCCAACGCAAACAAGACAATCAGGAAAATTTCATTCCGAATTGCCACGTCCATAGGTTCGCTCTTTCTGAAATTGCCGCGGTTTCTCTGACCGGCTCTGCTCCCTGTATTTTTCTTACGGGCAGCAGAGCCGCTTCTGCCTGCGCTGCTTTTCTTTGCCTGTGCCATGTTAATGTCTATACCCTTTCTACTTTATGCCGAATCTTATATAGTATAGCATCTTCCTTAAACCTTGTCATCCACAAACAAATTTTAACTCTTATCTATTCTTTATTTCGTTTTTCACGCTTTTTCTTTTTATCAATCAGCCCGTGAAGCTTTGTCATTGCCTCCTTGATTCCTCCGGTTTCATTGATGATCCCCTCGGAGACCGCCTCATCTCCCACCAGTATGGTTCCCACATCCTTGGTAAGCACCCCGGTTTCCATCATCAGCTCCTCGAATCTGCCCTTGCCTATTTTGCAGTGGCTGCATACAAAGCCGGTGATCCTGTTCTGAATCTGTCTGAAATAGTCAAAGGTTTGAGGCACTCCGATCACCATCCCGTTCATTCTCACCGGGTGGATCACCATGGTTCCCGTAGGCACAATAAAGGAGTAGTCCGTGCTGACGGCAATCGGCACTCCGATCGAGTGGCTTCCTCCAAGCACCAGCGAAACCGTGGGCTTGCTCAAAGAGGCAATCATTTCCGCTATGGCAAGTCCCGCCTCCACATCTCCTCCCATGGTATTTAAAAGGATCAGAACTCCGTCAATATCGCTGCTGTCCTCAATGGCTGCCAGCTCAGGAAGGATATGTTCATATTTGGTGGTTTTGGAATTATTGCTGAGATTATCATGCCCCTCCACTTCCCCGATCACGGAAATCAAATGAATGGTCTGGGATTTATTATTCTTGTCAAGTGTGACCTGTCCGGTCTCCTCAATTTTTTCGCTTCGATGCTTCTCTTCCTCGATTTTTTTGTCTGCCATACTTAACCTCATTTCTGCATGCCTGATTTTATGAAAAAAGGACTGCATCTGCAGTCCTCTTTAGTATGGCTTTCTGTTTCATTTTTATGCATTTCCTTATTTAGATGTCAAAATCGTCGTCATCTGTGATCTTAATATCGAAATCATCTGCCGCTTCCATTTCAAAATCCAGGTCAAAATCCATTTCTTTTCTGACATGCTCTTTGGGGCCGGGCAGCGGATTATCCAAAAGCTTTATTCTTCTGCCGTCCTCCGTGATAATATATTTTCCTGCTTCTGCCTGCCCTGCCATTTCCTTTTCCGAACCCTTTCCTAAACCTGCCATAGTCGAAGCCGCTTCAATGCCTCCATCCTCCTGTGACGGTATCCCGCCTTTGACTTTGAATCTCCTGTTGACAAGAAGCTGACATAAAACGCCTGCAAGGGCGGCGCCCAAAATCCGGAGGATAAACGGAACCTGCATTTCACTGTACAGTGCAAAGGGGCTTCTCATTTGAGAAATCCACCATTTTGCCTGTCCTGCAATTGCCTCTCCGCTTACCCCTGTGTATTTCATCAGCGTCACGAAAATCCCGATCAGAATTCCTTCGATCAGGGCCACGGCCTGAGTCCCTGTCCCCATCATCCGTCCTTTTGCATTTGTTTCTTTCTCCCCGCCCTTTTCACCGGACGTATCCTTTTTCAGGAAAAAGTAGTTTTGAAACAGCAAACAGATCATAACGGCGGCCAATATGCCCCCCAGAATATCCCAAATGCAGAGAACGCCCACATAAAAACCGATGGCAGCCAGGCACAGCCGGCCAAAATCGTTTGAGGGCCATCCCCCTTTTTTGATCCGGTATCTGACGTATCCTAAGAACATAAGCGCTATAGTAAAATGCAGCATATAGAAGTTTCCGGGCCAAATTACAAGAATGGTCTCCATCATCCAGAAAGAAACCGCCAGAACACTTCCGGTCACGATTCCTGCCACGCGGCCAAAGAGCAGGCTGATCCCTGCAAACAGCAGAATCAGCCACAAAACCTGAAGTATCATCTGGTATAGCCCCACCGCTTCCATGCGGTTTCCGGCAAACCGTAAAAGCCTGGATAAGCTCTCCGTATAGGCATAGGAAAGCCCGCAGTCCAAAGGAGGCGTTCCTTCCTCCAGCCGGATCATGGAACGGGCGAAAAAGCCGTACACATCCCAGACCTGCCCTGTGCTGCAGAATAGAAATACTCCTCTGCTCACAATCACTGCCGCGATCCACAAAGCGGCAACGGTCTTTTTGAACCCGTCGTACTTATGTAGTGATCTATTCGTCCCAGTTGTGGTAAACGGCCTGTACATCATCATCCTCATCTAAAAGATCCAATATTTTCTGCAAGCTCTTTACTGCAGCTTCATCCGTAAGCTCTACATAGTTCTGGGGGATCATAGTCACCTCTGCAGAAGCCATGGGAATTTTATGATCGGCAAGCGCCTTCTCCACCCCGTCAAAATCATCAGGATCAGTGATCACCTCATAGCTGTCCTCCTCCTCGGAAAAATCCTCGGCCCCCGCGTCTAAGGCCAGCATCATCAGTTCATCGGAATCGCCCTCGAATTCCTCCTTATCGATAATGATCTGCCCTTTTTTGTCAAACATAAAAGAAACACAGCCCGGCGTCCCCACATTTCCGTTTCCCTTGGTAAAGGCATTTCTGACATTGGCTGCCGTCCTGTTCTGATTATCCGTAAGGGCATCCACGATAATGGCGATCCCATTGGGGCCGTACCCTTCATAGGTGATATACTTGTAATTCACGCTTCCCACATCACCGGCGGCCTTTTTGATTCCTCTCTCGATGGTATCGTTCGGCATGTTGTTGGATTTTGCCTTGGCGATTACCTGGGCTAACCTGGAATTATTGGCCGGGTCGGCTCCGCCTTCCTTCACCGCCACTGCAATTTCCCTTCCCAAAATGGTAAAAATCTTGCCCTTGGCCGCATCGTTTTTTTCTTTTTTGTGTTTGATATTTGCAAACTTTGAATGTCCTGACATGATTTATCTCCTTATTTAAAAACTTTTATTCCTGAATATTTTCCGTTTCTTTCTCTTCCGGTTCTTCGCTTTCCTCTTCCTTCTTCTCCTTTTCAGGCAGCTTTGTCATGAGAACGCTTTTGATCATTCTGCTTTCCACCTGCTGGATCTTAAACTCATAGCCGTCCACATCAATGGAAAACTCCTCGTCTTCCTCGGGAATCTTGTCCATCTTGGAGATCATAAATCCGTTCAGGGTTTCAAACTCCTCCTCTTTGAAGGAAATGGCAAACCTCTCCTCCAGTTCTTCAAGAGGCGTAATCCCCTCTATCATATATTCTCCTGATTTCCCGGTTTCCTTGATGTGAGCCTCGTCCTCGTCATACTCATCCATGATATTTCCAACAATCTCTTCCAGAATATCCTCCATGGCGATGAGACCCTTGGTCTGACCATACTCATCTACTACGATCACCATCTGTGTTTTGGTATGCTGCATGGTTTCAAACAATGCATCAATATTTTTGGTCTCGGGAACGAACATGGCATCCCGCAAAAGCCCTTCAATCTCTCCCACAGGCCTTGAGGGATTCCTGCCGCAGCCCTCATGCTCTCTGTAAATGCGCATGGCATCCCTGAAGTGGAGAATCCCCGTAATATTGTCTATATTTTCCTCAATCACCGGGAAACGGCTTTTGCTCTCCGCCAGCATATAATCAATCGCATCTTCAAGAGACATATTCCTGTCAATCGCAAGGATATTGGTCCTGTGGGTCATAATATCCTGCGCCTCTTTATCGCCCAGGGCAAAAATTTTAGTGATCATCTCTGCCTCTGACGCCATAAGCACTCCCTGCTCATGCCCTTCATTTACCATCGAAATGATTTCTTCCTCTGTTACATCATCCGTGTTTTTATCCGGATGAATGCCTAAAAGTCTCAAAACCCCTTTTGCCGTACAGGATACCAGTCCCGTTACCGGACTGAATATCCTGGTAATATGATAAATAGGATTGATGCACGCATAGGCCCATTTGGAGGAATACCTGCTCCCCAGCCTTTTGGGAATCAGCACCCCAAAGGTCAATAATATGTAAAGCAGCACCGCTCCTGCAAGAAGCAGGGCCATCAGCGAAAGAAGCTCCGGAGAAATCATCCTGCTCTCAAGCCATTCTCCCGCCCCCTTTTCGAGAAGGTTTCCCGCAATCCGGCCGAATACCCTCAGAAAAAAGCCTCCCATTACAAGATTGATCAATGTGACCACAAGCTGAACGGTATTGATATATTGCCCCGGGTTTACGGCAATCTCATAAAGCCGCCCGGTCTTTTTATTTTTCGTCTCCTCAAACTGCTCCAGAAGCTCCTTGGAATTTAATCCCTTTACCGCCTCGCCAAATCCGTAAAAAAGTACGTCAATGAGCAGCAGCAAAAAAAACACAATAAAACTGGCAGTAGGTCCACCATCGTCCATTCCTTTTTCATCTCCCTTTTTGCATAAATTTTCAAAATAAACTATATCATTTCCTGTCTCCGCCGTCAAGGTCTGTGCTATGTATCCAGCTCCAGGCTGATCTTCAGTCCCCGATTCACCATCTTCATAATATTTTCGTCCAGATGACATACCTTATCTTTAAGGCGCTTTTTGTCAATGGTACGGAGCTGTTCCAGCAAAACAACAGAATCCTTCACCATATCATATTTTCCCGCGCTCAGTTCAATATGGGTAGGCAGCTTTGCCTTGTTCATTTTTGACGTGATTGCCGCACAGATCACAGTGGGGCTGTGTCTGTTTCCCACATCGTTTTGTATAATCAGCACCGGCCTTACCCCGCCCTGTTCAGAGCCCACTACCGGACGCAAATCTGCATAATAAATATCTCCTCTTCTCAAATTATCACACCTTTCCCTGCCAATAGGATATTTTTTGATCAGTAAGTAGTATAACCGTATTGCCGGAAGGTATTCAGACAGGCCCAAAATCTTGTTAATATTTTCTCTACCACACGGAAGAAATTCTTCCATTCTTAATATAAACTCTTGGCACCCGCTTCCCAAGGCAGCAGGCGAATTCATAGTGAAATCTCCCCGACAGCGCTCCCAGCTCCTCCATTGTAAGCTCTTCTTCCCCGTCCCTGCCAAGCAGGGTCGCCCAAGCTCCCTCTTCGGCTTCCGGAATATCCGTCACATCCACCATAAACTGATCCATACATATTCTGCCCAGAATCGGCGCCCGCTTTTTGCAGATCAGTACATGGCCCGTGCCGGAAAGCCCTCTGGGATAGCCGTCTGCATAGCCTACCGGAATGGTGGCGATCCGCATTCTCTTATCCGCCACAAACCGTCCTCCATAACTCACAGCCTCCCCGGGCTCTATCTCCTTAATATAGACGATTTTTCCGCGCAGGGACATGGCCGGGGTTAACGTAATCCGATCTCTGCGCATCTCGTCGGAAGGCCAGAGGCCGTACATGGCAACCCCGGCTCTTACCGCGTCCATATGGGCCTGCGGCAGTTCCATGATCCCGGCACTGTTAGCGCAGTGTTTCATGGGGATGCGGTACCCTTTTCTTTCGATCAGCCCTATAAATTCCCAAAAGGCGGACAACTGTATCCCAGCAGAGGTTTTGTCCGCTTCATCCGCCCTGGCAAAGTGGGTAAAAATCCCCTCCACCTCAACGCCTTCCGTCCCAAATGCCTGTTCCACAAAGGAAACCTCCGCCTCCTCAGGCTTAATCCCGATACGGTTCATTCCCGTATCCACTTTAATATGTACCTTCGCTTTGCGGCGGATTCCCCTTTTTCCCAACTCCCTGCAGGCTTTTGAAAGTTCTGCCAGGGTATCCCTGCGAAATACGGTAATCCTGACTCCTTCCTCAATCATCCGCTCATAGCAACAGGGGAAAGCATATCCCAGAACCAGGACGGGTGCGGAAACCCCCATACTCCTGAGTACAAAGGCTTCCTCCGCGGTAGCTGTTGCAAATCCCCAAAGCCCTTCAAAATCCTCTAACTCTCTGGCAATAGGAACCGCTCCATGCCCGTATCCGTCCGCCTTGATCACGGCAATCATCCGCGTCCCCTGCTCCAAAAGAGACTTCATTTGACTCAGATTATTTCTGACTGCATCCAAATTGATCTCAGCATAAACCCTCTGACATGAGGGTATCCCGCTTTCTTTCATTTCCATGCTCTCACTCCTTTCCCTTAATCCTCTTTCTCAGCCGGCCGGTTCATCATGACCACACGAGTCATCGCGACTCGCGTGGTCAATTTATGTCCTGTGCTTCATTCCTGCTATTTTGTCACCAAACTGACTGACTCCGCAATATCGCCGGCCAGCATTCCAAACCGCCCTTTTCTCTCAGAGGCATTTTCGCCGGCCAGCCCGTGAAGAAACACTCCAAGGCAGGCCGCCTCAAAGCACTCCATTTTCTGGGCCAACAGCCCTCCTATGATGCCCGCGAGCACATCCCCGCTTCCCGCAGTAGCCATGCCGTCATTTCCCGAGGTATTCATATAAACCTCTTCCCGCCCCTTCGCAGCCACAAGGCTGGCAGCATCTTTAGCTGCCACGGTGCAGGAGAGCAATTCTGCCAGTTCCCTGGCAAGCGCCTCCTGGCGGCCCTGGTATGCCTTCCTGTCTTTTTTGAGCAGGCGCATCAGTTCCCCGGGATGAGGGGTGAGTATCGCCTCCCTCCCTTTCGCCAGGCTCCAAAACTCCTCATTCATCGCAATCAGGTTCAGAGCGTCGGCATCCATTACCAGCGGCAGGCCTTTGGACGGCTTATTTGGAGTTGAGGCGCCTTTATACTTGAGAATCCACTCCATCAAAAGAGCTCCGGCCTGCCCTGTACCCATCCCGGGTCCGGCAACGATCACATCCGCCCAATCCATGGACCGGAGTACCTTTTCCTCCTCCGGAAGCCCTTCAAAGGTATAAAGCATTGCCTCCGGAACAGACTGCTGGAGGATTTCCCGGTTACAGACCGGCGTTATGATCTTTACCATTCCGGCTCCTGCCCTCAAAACGGCACGGGCGCACAAAATACACGCGCCGCACATATCTCTGCTTCCCGCCGCCAGCAGCACCTTTCCGAAGGTGCCTTTGTTCCCTGCCCTTTGTCTCTTTGGAAGAAGGGATTGTAAATCTCCTCTTTCATAATAAAAGGCGGAAGGCTTTCCGCACACAAAGGACTTTTCCGTGACGCCTATGTTCCTGACAAACAGCTTTCCTGTAAACTCTCTGCCCGGATACAAAAGATGCCCTATTTTGGCAAAGGCAAAGGTTACCGTAAAATCTGCATGGACACAGCAGCCCAGCGCCCTCCCGTCATCCGCACAGATCCCGGAGGGAATATCCAGACTGCACACCAACGCCCCCTGGCTCCTCAAGTGATTCACCTGCTCCACCAGATCACGGCAGCTTCCTGTAATCTCCCTGGATAAGCCGATTCCAAACAAAGCGTCTATTACCATATCATATTCCCTATCCTCTATTTTGCTCTGGATGGAAAACCCTGAATTTTCCAGAATTTTTCGCTGGAGCCTGGTCTCCCCCGTCATCCTTTCCGGATTTCCTTCCATATAGATGGCAGTATCCCAGCCTCTCTCCAGAAGCAGGCGCCCCAGAGCCAGCCCGTCTCCTCCGTTATTTCCCATACCTGCCACGATCAGCACTTTCCCGGGGGATAACTTCATCTCGTCAAAGGTCTGTAAGACTGACAGGGCTGCCCGCTCCATAAGCACCACGGAGGGAATCCCGATCCGTTCCATGGTATCCTGATCATAAGCTTTCATTTCCTCTGCTCTTAAAGCATATTTCATTTTCCTTATTTTCCTTTCCTGCCTGTGGGTTCCATACAGGGCAAATGCGCCATACACCTCTTTGGCATGACGCATTCTGATTCCCGAGAGCCGGCGCTATCTGCCGTCTCCTGTCTTTGAATTTTCTTTTTTGTATTTCATATCAAAAATATCGATCACATTAGCGCCGAAAATATCATGCATATAGGAATAAAGCTCCTGGTTCATCTGCTCCATCTCCTGCTTGCACACCAGTTTTTCCTTCAGTTCTTCCCGAATCCGTGAAACCCAGTCGGCGATCTCCTCAATTTCCCTTTCATTTGTCTTAAGCCTGTGATAGCAAATATCCATCGTAGCAAGCATCAACTCCATGTTTACTTTATCAATCTCCCTCGGAAGTTCAAAAAGCTCATCCTCATATTCCCTGATTTTCTCATTGCAGTCATTGATCAGACGCTTATTTTCATCCGCCTTCTTTAAAGCCCTCTCGTCCCTTCCCGTGGAGGATTCCTGGGCATGATCTATAATCTCCTGCATCAGCTTTTTTTTCAGCCTTTTAATATCCTTGATTTCGGTATTCGCCTTTCCCTGCCTTTTTAAAAGATCATTCAGCTTTTCCTCCAGACGCTTAATCCGCTTATCCGGCTGGGTCTGGTTAAACAACTGGTGCCATTTGCCGTCCAGCGTAAGTATGGGTATCTTCCTTCCGGCCAGCGCAGGCCGGAACACATCATCTGATCTTGACATTTGCCTACCTCCGTAAATTATTTAATCACCGTTTTCAAACCTGCTGATATTGTAGGTGAGCTTCATCAGGCTGTCCGAGAGATGCACATTCTCAACCTGAATCTCTTTGGGAACATTCAAATCCACATGCGCAAAATTCCATATTCCCCTGATTCCGGCCTGCACCAGCAGCTCAGCCACAGCCACAGCCTGCGTCTTTGGAATAGTAAGTACTGCTATATCAATCCCGTTTGCCTTTACAAAGCTCTCCATTTCCTCCATGGGGCATATTTCCATATTTCTGATCTTTTTTCCATAGAGGGCAGGGTTGTTGTCAAAAATCCCTTTAAAAAGGAACCCTCTTCTCTCAAAATTCATATAATTGGCCAGAGCCTGCCCCAGATTTCCTGCCCCTATAATAATAAGATTATGGGTTCTGTTAAGGCCTAATATCTTTCCGATTTCTTCATATAAATATTCTACCTTGTATCCATATCCCTGCTGTCCAAAGCCCCCGAAATTATTAAAGTCCTGGCGTATCTGAGAAGCCGTTGCCTTCATAATATCGCTCAGCTCCTGGGAGGAAATCCGCTCAATTCCTTCGTCCTTAAGCTCCCCCAGATACCTGAAATATCTTGGCAGGCGTCCGATCACGGCCTGTGAAATTTCTTTATTGTCCACTGGTCTTGCCTCCCATAAAAATCTTTATAGAACATAATATATAACACTGTTAAAATAATGTCAATTCATTGACATTCCCTTTCGTGAACGTTAAACTGGTATTGGCATATTAAAGACCGTCAAAACGGCACACTAAAAGTTTATTTAAGGATGGATTCATTATGATTTTGTCATGTCAGAATATATCAAAAGCTTTTAATGAAGAACCTGTACTGTGCAATGTCTCCTTTCACCTGGAAGACTATGAGAAAGCCGCCATTGTAGGGCTTAACGGAGCAGGAAAAACTACTTTGCTGCGTATCCTTGTGGGGGAGCTTGCGCCGGATCACGGAGTCGTTTCCCTCTCCAAAGGAAAAACTCTCGGCTATCTTGCCCAGAATCAGGATGTGGACAGCACCAAAACCCTCTATGAGGAGCTTCTGTCCGCAAAACAGGATTTAATTCTTATGGAAGAAAAAATCCGGCAGATGGAGCTTTCCATGAAACAGGCCAAAGACGCAAAGCTTGACGAGCTCATGGAGGCTTATTCCCGTCTGACCCATTCCTTTGAAATTTCCGGCGGATACTCCTACAAAAGCGAAATCACAGGCGTCCTGAAAGGGCTTGGTTTTGAGGAGGCAGATTTTTCCAAACAGATTTCCATTCTCTCCGGCGGACAAAAAACCCGGGTTGCCTTAGGACGCCTTTTGTTGTTAAAACCTGATTTAATTATTTTGGATGAGCCCACAAACCACCTGGACCTGAATTCCATTGCCTGGCTGGAAACCTATCTCCTGAATTACAAAGGAGCCGTACTGATCGTCTCCCACGACCGGTATTTCCTCGATAAGATTACAGGCAAAATCGTGGAATTAGACCAGACCAAAGCCACGGTCTTTACCGGAAATTACTCTGATTATGCGGTGAAAAAGGAACAGATGCGCTCCATCGCCATGAATGCCTACCTAAAACAGCAGCAGGAGATCAAACACCAGGAGGCCGTCATTGAACGGCTCCGCTCCTATAACAGGGAAAAATTTTTCAAAAGGGCCCAGAGCAGGGAGAAGCAGCTTGACAAAATGCAGCGGCTCGAAAAGCCTACGGAGGCTTCCACCGATATACACATGACCTTAACCCCCAGATGCACCAGCGGCAATGATGTGCTGCACATAGAAGGGCTTTCCAAGACCTTTGCGCCCCACTGTCTTTTTTCCGGCCTGACCATGGATATAAAGCGGGGGGAACATGTGGCCATTATCGGCGACAACGGCACAGGCAAAACCACGATCTTAAAGATTATCAACGGCCTCATGGACGCAGATTCCGGAACGATCACGCTGGGCACCAATGTCCATATTGGTTACTATGACCAGGAGCACCATGTGCTTCATATGGAAAAAAGTCTCTTTGACGAAATTTCGGATTCCTATCCTTATTTAAACAACACAGAAATCCGAAATACTCTGGCCGCCTTCCTCTTCACAGGAGACGATGTTTATAAGCGGATCGGGGATTTAAGCGGCGGCGAGCGGGGCCGGGTTTCTCTTGCCAAGCTCATGCTTTCGGAATCCAATTTTCTTATTTTGGATGAGCCTACCAACCATTTGGATATTACCTCTAAAGAAATTCTGGAGGATGCCCTGAATTCCTACGAAGGAACGGTGCTTTATGTCTCCCACGACCGTTACTTCATCAATCGGACGGCCGACAGAATTCTGGAATTGTGTGACAAAACACTGACCGGCTACCTGGGCAATTACGATTATTATACGGAAAAAAAGCAGGCGCTGACGGCAAACGCCGGCTCCGGGGATGTCTCCGGCGCTGACAAAGCAGAGGCCGTTTCCGAAAGCAAGCTGGACTGGAAAGCCAAAAAGGAGCAGCAGGCACGGCTGCGAAAAAAAGAAAACGCAATAAAAAAATGTGAAGAAGCCATCGAAAAGCTGGAAAAAGAGCTGGCAGAGATCGAAGAAACCATGGCACTTCCGGAAATCGCCACGGATGCGGCAAAGCTCCAGGAGCTGTCCTCTCGGCATCAGGAGTTAAATACCAGCCTGCTGGGCTGGTATGAGCAGTGGGAGGAACTGGAAACTCAGGAAGCGCCGGGAACTGACATGGGCTAGTTCGCTTTGCGAACCAGCCCATGTCAGAGCGTGCGCCCACCGGGCGCATCAAAAATCAGAGCCGCATTTTTTAAAGCCTCGCAGAACAAATCCAGTCTGGCCCCGTTTTCTCTGGCTTTCCCCTGCATCCAGTTTCTGATCTGTACCATAAAAATGTTATGGATTTCCCTGTTGGGAATCAATTCCTTATAAGTCAGCTCTTCGTTCACCGGTTTCATGACAGACTCACCTGCGATCAGCCGTTCCACCTCATCCCTTGTTCTGAACATCGCTTTATAAAGAAGCTTTTTTATCATGTCATTGCTACTGGTATTCGTCCAGTAATCCTGCGGAGGCAGCGTTCTCTTTACCAAAAGCTTATTGACATAGCTGACCACATCCCAGGGGCAATACACAAAAGTATCCTCAAAGCGGTATCCTACCATCCTTTCTTAATCTTTCTTTCTCTGGAGCTTTTGATACGAAAAATCTAAAATCCGTTCCTTACGTTCCCGCAGCATTGTCTTGTAAAATTCTTTTTGCAGATCGGATATAAAAGGGGTTGTATCAACAATCCTGTTTATTTTATCCATATCAATCTTCGGCACAATTTTCCTTAACGCCTCGTTACAATCTTTATTTTCCAGACTTGAAATGAACTTAAAATATTTTATTTTTTGCCCGTCTATTTTAATTCCGGAAAGCGGCCTTTCAAAGATGCGCATCTCACGTTCAGCCGGATCATTCAAAATATTTCTCATCATTTCTCCGTCCGCTTGGGGAAACAGACAGCTTCCACAATCATATACCGGGGCGAGTACAATTTCGTCTGTACTTCCGTTATAGAGAAACCCCCAATTGCCGTTGTGTCTGTCCCAGTTCCCAATTAAAGCGTCTACAATAAACATGTTCCAGAACCGTTCACATAGTTTTTGCGGATCAATCGCGGTCTGCTCCTCAAAAGTTGTAACAATATCCTGAAGTTCGGTGCCATATCCATTGTGAGCAGAATCAATGATGGTATTCTTTAATGATGCAAAATCCTGAAGAACAAGGCCTCCTGCTGTAAAATCCTTGCAGGCAACAACGATTTTTTGTCTTCCTTTCTTTGTATAGGTTCCAAGCAAAGTTTCCTGCACGGGGATACCGACACTTTCAAAAATGTGACATCCAAGATATTCCGATATACAACCGTTTGCATAACTCATTTCTTTATTGATTGTCGGAACTGCCGGGAACTTGAGCATATATAATTCATTATTATATAGCACGGAAATCTTACCGCCGTTCGCTCCTGCATAAGCCTTATTTCGCACAGGTAGATTTGTAAAGTCTATCATTGCCTAGTCCCCCCGTTTCATCCTCAGATACTTATCGCGTAAATGCCAGGCCTGTTCGGATGTTATTTCCTGTTCAACCTCTGCGGAATTAATATCCGCATTCAACTCACTCCAATACAGATCCCAATGATAGTCCTTTTCCCCGCCGTCTATTATTTCCCAGGATGCCGCCATACGTTTCATGGAAGCCTGCAGGTAAGCGGGCAGTCCCCGTTCAAGATAGTCTTTGCTTATGGGAAGTCCGGTTTCCGTATCATAGCCTGCATTCAACTGTGAACTCATATTCATTACCCTTTCCGTAAATTAAGACTTTATATAATTTAATTTCCATTTCCTATAGCTCGCCGTTTTAATGCTCTTCTTCGTTCAATCTCTCTTTCTGCTTCTTTGCCGCCTTTATTGAGACTTTACATAAAAATGGCTTAATACCGCCAATTCGCTCAACCCACATATTTAACGGGATTCTTATATGCTAAATCTCAATTTAATTTTCATACAGTGTCACCTGATACACATAGTAATTTAGCTGCATTGATAAAAGCTTCTAAAGAAAAAGCCCAATTATCAGCGGCTTACAGCATTGTCATACCCCTCCGGGAACAAGGTATACCCTTTTTTACCCCATTCTTACAATAATATAATTAAATCATAATTTCATATTTTATATGGATTCTGGTCATATGCTCATGTCTTCATTCACTGTTTCTTTTTGTTTTCCTTACAGACTTTTTCAGTTTTCTTCTTAATTGTACCACAAAGTAGCCATATCCGCCATTAAAACACATCCTACTACCTGTTTTCTTTGGAAAACACATGATCCAGCTTTTCAAGCTCTTCCTTTTTAAACTCTTCTGTAATATGTACATATAAATCCATAGTCATCTGCAAGGTAGCATATCCTAAATACTTTTGCAATGTTTTAGGGAGGATTCCCGCTTCAATACACCTTGAAGCAAAAGTATGGCGGAAGGTATGTGCAGAAAATACAGGGAATAGTGGTACATAAGCCTTATGTCATCTGTCGATAAAGTATAGGGCTTTAAGCCATTTGCCTCCACCCATGTGGATTTGCCGCTCCCGGCTGAACCTCTTAACAATAGTAAGATACGCATCTTCCTGACTGCCCTCCTTTTCCTGTCATCATCCAAAAAAGCTCCCTATAATGCTTCCCATACGTAAAAGCCCTTCTTCCGCTGATGAAATTGGCTTTTCCTGATATCCAAAATCTTTCAGCAGCTTCTCAAAGCAGATGCTTACTTTGGATGACACTAAAAACCCTTCGGTTTCTTCATGGAACACAAGCCGAACCATCTGTGCAATATCTTTCATTTCACTGTCTTTCACATTTTTCGCCTTTGCAAAATCACAGATCAAAGACAAATGCTCTTCCTTGTCCATATAATCAACAGCAAGAACCATCAGAGCCCAAAATATAAATTTAAGTTCCTTGTAATCATAATCTGAACTTATAAATTGGATGATCCAGTCGAGCTAGTCTATCCTAATATTCCGCATTCTTGTAGAATGGCAGGTATTCCCTGTTATTTTCCAGGTCGCTTACCTGTTCCATAATTACCTTACCATAATCATTTAGTTTTTCATAGTCATATACCGCCGCTAAAAATACACTGTCATCCTTGCTGGCTATTGTGTTGTCCATGGTTAAGAGCGCTCCGTCCAAATCCCTCTACATTTTGAAAAAAATCCCCTTCTCCGCAAAATCTACCTTTTTCTTTGAGGAAATAACTACTGTTGTTCACGCCGATATAGGTAATCCCCTTTTTCGCCAACGGGATAGAAAACCTTTCTCCGCTCAAGTATATGGTGTTTTCCCCCTCGTCCAACAAGTCATACAGGTCATCCTGTTCATAGGCGATTCTGTCCCCTCCGCCGTCCTGTGCATCTTCCACCTCAAAAATCTCACAGATTTTCCTGCAAAAACCTGCATCCGTCCTGTCAAGCTCTGACACTGCATCCGCAATATCGTCCAGATACCTATCGCGCAGCCACGTATCCAGCCTTCCGTCCTCCAAATAAAGGAGAATCCTCTCTAAGGAAAAATTATCCTTTAGTCCTTCCAAGTCCCTTACCTCGACTCCATCCTTCATCTCCAATGGGAATCTGACTTTCTTTCCTTCTCGCTTATTTTATGTTCCTCTGTCCATAAACTTATTGGCAGGCTTTGCTTTAAAATAAGTATAAATGCCATGCATGACATATTCTGTCACTTTCTAAGATTTATGGACAAACAACGGGCAGCACGCTCCGCAAACTGCCCTTATGTCAGTAAAACCCCCGGAATTGGCCTCCGGGGGTTTTTCATATTTATTATTTATCATTTCAATTTCCTGTCCCTACTTATCGGTACAGCGCTAATATCTCCTCTGCCTTTCTCTTCATTTCCTGCCTGAGACTTTCCGGACGGATAACCTCAATCCTGCTTCCCTGGCTGAGCAGCCACATGACAATTCCTGTCCCATAAACCTCTGCGCTGAGCGTACACTCATGTTCTTTCTGCTCAAGAATCCGGGCTGTAGGAAGCCGATCTAATACTGGCTCCGGGTTATCTCCATAATATTTCAACTGTACTGTCATCAGTTCCCCTGCGTACATGAACTGGATCCGTTTGCGGAATTCCCCCTCTTCAAACCTGTCTGCATAAGTCACCTGAAACTTTTCCCCTATCTTTTTATATTCCTTAATCCTGTCAATACGGAAAATCGCAGGGTAGCCATATTTATGTGCATATCGTCCATCCTCATTCTTTTCAACAATAAACGCATTCAGATAAAAGTAATACTCTGAGAAAAGGACTGCCATAGGCTCTATCATGCGTGTGACGGCTTCTTTTGAATGATCTGCACGGAAATATTGAATTTCAATTATGTTATGGTCTCTTATTTCTGTCCCGATATGCCAGAGCCTGTCCTGAATGTAAGTCTTATGGCGCAGTTCCACATAGTGAAACTGCTCGTTTGAAATCAATTCTTTGACCAGCTTCATATTTTTTAATGGGACACAGCCATCTACCATCTTTCTTAAAATACCGCCTATCTCCTTTTTGGTAAAAGCCCGGCTTGCAAGCAGGATTTTGCTCACGGCAAGGATTTCACTGTTTGACATCATTGAACTCTCTGCCCCCGTCATGACAAAGCCTTTGCAACTCCGGTCATACTTAACCTTTCTCCCATCTGACGCCCTTTCTGTCCTTCGCTCATCCAGAAAACTGCGGACATCATCTATATCACGCTGAATGGAGCGTTCATCCACACCAAACTTCTTTGCTTTTTGTGATTTGTTAACAATCCTTCCCTCACTCAAACAGGTGTAGATATCGAGAACACGATTGTTCTTGGAAGATTTTTCTTTGGTCATAAAAAGTCTCCTTGAATTATCTTATACTCATAAATATTTTTCTTTCCACTTCTTTTCATATAAAACCATATCATCTGTATGATCTTCATAATCAAAGTCTGTTTTCATTGCACCATTCTTTTCCACTCTCATTGTAAGGGACGACCATTTGTCTTTGTCAGCCAGTTTTGCCCGCTCTTTCGAAATTATTTTGTCAATATCCATAAATAGTTTTAAATGATTATATACCAAGCTCAGCTACTGTCTTATAAGGTGACCATACGCTACATTCCAGCAAGTGATCAAACACAGGCTTCCTGCTGTGCCGCCTGTTAAAACGGTAACAAAATTCATCTAGATAGCATTGCAGATACCTCTTCCCCAAGCCATGGTATGCACCTTCTATGTTCGCCTTTATGTTTGAGATCATTACATGGAGCCACTTTAAACGCTCATCTTTACTTTTGGGCTCATATTTCTGCATATCACAGCAATATTTTTTTGAAAGAGCACCATATGACCGGAATGCATCACTATGGATTGTGCTTCCCTCCATAATGTTTCTTTCCGCAAAAGCTAATAACGCCTCTCCTTTTGCATTTGGAATTACCTGCATTTTCAAAAGTTGGGGTCTGCCTCTAACATCCAGCTGCAGGGCAACAGCTACCTCTGCCTTATTTTCACTGTCTCTTCCACGCTTGCCCTCTGCTTTTCCGCCGAAAAAGGCTTCATCCATTTCGACTGAGCCGCCAAGATAGTAAATATTTTCGCGCTCACCCATAGCGCTGCGGATTTTATGCAGGAGAATCCAGGCGGTTTTGAGGGTTGTATCAATGTATTTAGTCAAAGCCATAGCAGAGATACCGTCCTTATTGGTTGCCGCAAAATATAATGCAAGGAACCATTTAGCCAGTGGCAGTTTTGTGTTTTCCATAATAGTGCCGGTGATTACAGATGTCTGATGGCGGCAGGCGGTGCACTGGTATAAAGGAAGCCTGCGGCCATGAATAATAGTAAAATGGCGTTCCCCGCATTTAGGGCAAACAAAACCGTCAGGCCATTTCAAACGGAATAATGCCTGCTCACAATCCTGTTCGGTACCATACTTGGATTGGAACTCAAAAAGGCTATAAGTATTTGCTCTGGGGTCGATATATTTATTCATGGTAAGATGCCTCTTTTTTACTTGATAGAACTATCATACCACTTATTCAGACCCATAAAACGGACTCAGATGGTCTGGCTGAGCTTTGTATAAAATCATTTTAAATTATTTTTCTGTCCGGCATGTAACAGGTGGAAGCGGCAACACAGGCAGTCATTCTTCTACATTTCCGCTTTGTCCCACCCATCTTCTGCCTTATTAATTTCCCAGAGTAGCAAAAGCGCTTTTTCCAGCACTGCCTCAAAAGAATACAAGATAGTGATTGAAATCTGCCTGTCCTGTCTGGCGTCCTCCAGATAGATCATGGTATCAAGCAGGCCCTTAATTAAATCTGCCGCCTGCGCCAATTTGTCAAAATCATTTGCGTTCACCGTTTTCCCTCCATAAAAATAAGGACTGGAAAAATCCAGCCCTATATAAATTTTCTTTGCCATCCTTTCATTCATACCCGCTACAGACGTTCTCAAAACCCTGGCATCATTCGTTCTTTACAGGTATTCTTCCGCTTCTTCCCTTGTCAGATTATATTCTTCCTGTATTTCCTTGACGATCTCTTCATTAGGAATATGATACTTCCTCATCACCGATACCGTTCCCCTAATTCCTTTTTCAATTCCTTTTTCAATCCCCTTCGTTTCATTTTCCCTTGCTATCTCTTCAAACAATGTACACATAGCGCCATCTCCTTTTCCAAATCTATCATAATCAATCTTACTATTAGTTGCCCCTGCCACCGTCATGATTACCGTCTTATCCGTCCCGTGTTCCTCACTGTATTGGATAGCCCTCTTCTTTGCCTCATTCCCCGATATGCTCTTATCCAAGATAATTTCCAACAGGTTAAACAGATCTACATTATCTGCATGACGCAGGGTAAGGTTATTCCTCCCGGCCTCCACAAGCAGCATCTTATAATCATTTACATATCTCTCCATCTCCGGCGGGATATCCAGCATTTCATGGAGAGTTTTCGCGCCATCCCAGGTTTTTTCACCATAATACACGACTACCGTAATGACTGCCATAAATTTATCTGTTTTTTTCATCCCTGACAGATATTCGTCATGCTCCATCCCTTCTGCTGTTTTATATTTCAAGGCGTTATTGTCATACTGCCTCTTATAAGTTCCATAATCATACCCCATGAGCCTCATAGGCATCGCATAATGGATATGCTCCTGGTGTTCCATGCCCATCATCACAAACTCTACTCCATAGGTTTTTGATTTCTTCCTGATCTTTATATTATCCCTTGCTGCCTGGATAGATTCGGCATACTTTCCATGTTCTAAGATGGATGCCTCATCTGTATCCACATCTTCAAGTTCCTCTGGCCTGATAATCGGCTTCCCTTCAAAAAGGACTGCATTAAAAAAATCTGCAAACCGCTCATTGCTTCTCCAATAATTTTTCAGTACCGTATCAGGTTTTAATTTTTGTGTTTTCTTTGCCATCCTGCTGCCCTTTCTAAAAAGCTGGGTTCCAGCCCTGCCATACTTTATCTCCTGCTTCCATATTCACCTGACATACCGCTCTGCTTCTTCCCCGGAAAGATCGAACTTCTCCCGGATTTTCTGCATAATCGTTGCATCTGGAATATTTAATTCCTTGAGTGCCGATACCATTCCTCTAATTCCTTTTTCAATCCCTTTTTCAATATTTTCCTGATCTCTCATCAACAAAGTCATATATTCACGCCTCCATTCCCTGTTTTGAGCGGTCTCGGAAACTCTTTAAGCCCGAATTTCCGCTCTTTTTTCATGTTCT
>CAJTVL010000057.1 GCA_910579425.1 uncultured Lachnospiraceae bacterium
GGATATGGCTGGAGATCAGGATGGTCTTGCCCTGGGCGTCGCACAGCTCCCGGATAAAGGAACGTACCTCCGCAATGCCAATGGGGTCCAGACCATTGATGGGTTCATCCAAAATTAACAGCTCCGGGTTGTGCATGATGGCCAGGGCAATGGCAAGCCGCTGTTTCATACCAAGAGAATACTGGGCATAGAGCTTTTTGTCCCGATAGGGCAGACCAACCAGCTCCAAGGCGTTTTGGATTGCGTTATGCTGTTTCACATCCCGAAGCACCGCAAAGATTTTCAGGTTTTCCGTTCCGGTCAGGTTTGGATAAAATCCCGGCGACTCGATCAGGCTGCCCACACGGGGCAGAATTTCCCTGGCTGCGGTGCGGATGTCCTCACCGAAAATGTGCAGTTCGCCGGAACTGGGGGCCGTCAGGCCCAGGAGCATTTTCATGGTGGTGGTTTTCCCAGCTCCGTTGCGGCCCAGCAGGCCGTAAATCCGCCCCCGCCGGACGTGAATGTTCAAGTCGGAAACGCTTTTCTGGCTTCCATAGAGTTTTGTCAGTCCAGCCGTCTCAATAATACAGTCATTCATTGGCAATACCTCCTTGTCGTTTGTGACATTATCATAGCACCTTCTCCTTGAGAGAACCTTGCGGCAAACTTGAATTTACCTTGAGATTGGAACGCTGTCCTATGCAGGATATGAAAAAAGAGGTATAATACACCCAGTCGGAACTGTTGGGAGGTGTGCTGCGTGAAAGACAAACCGATTCTTGTTGTGGACGATGAGCTTGATCTGCTGGCTATGGTCCGATCGATTTTTGAGCGGGCGGGATTTACACAGATCATAACCGCTTCCTCCGGGGAAGCGGCTTTGGATGAATTTTTTAAGAAAAAGCCTGCAATGGCAATTCTGGATGTGATGATGCCGGACATGGACGGGTTTGAGTTGCTGCGGGAAATCCGTCAGATCAGCGGGATTCCCGTCCTGATGCTGACCGCTAAAGGAGAAGCCGAGGACAGGTGCCGAGGACTGGAACTGGGGGCAGACGATTATCTGGTCAAGCCTTTTCTGCCCAAGGAGCTTCTTCTGCGGGTCAACGCAATTTTGAAACGGGCATATCCCGACGGCAATCGGACGGTAATTCTTGCTGCATCCACAGTGGATTTAGACCGTGCGGAGGTCCGCCGGGGCGAAACGGTTTTCTCTCTGACCGGAAAGGAGTACGCAATTTTTCTGAAGCTGGCGGAGAATGCCGGGCGTGTCGTCACCATTGGCGCTCTATGTCAGGCCGTCTGCGGAGAAATCTGGACAGGATATGAAAATACGCTCATGTCCCATATCCGTCACTTGCGGGAGAAGATCGAAGATACTCCATCAGTGCCAGTCTCTCTCCTGACCATCAAGGGCCTGGGCTACAAACTCGTGGTAAAGGGGTGATCATTTTGAATCCGATACAAAGGTTTTTCCGGAAATATTTCCTTTCTACAATCGCAGCTCTGGCGCTGTTCCTGTTGATGAACCTTGCGCTTGCGGTCGCAATCCGGGTGATTGCTGACTGCCGTACTTCTGCCCCCGACTTGTCGGTATCTGCTCTCTCCGCTATGGTGTCAGAGGTGAGTGGTGTGATTGAGGCGGAACCGGATTTGTCCCGCATACTGTCCAAAAACCACGCCTGGGCCATGCTGTTGAGCGACGATGGCGCGGTTATCTGGGAAGAACAGATGCCGAATGATCTGCCCCGCTCTTATACAGCCGCTCAGATTGCCCAATTCAGCAGATGGTACTTGCAGGAATATCCAGTATTTGTCTGGCAACATCCAGCCGGACTGTTTGTATTGGCCTATCCCGTAAATAGTCTGCAACGATACAACTTTGCTATGGAAACCGGCGATGTTTGGGCTATGGTCATCACAGTGTTTGGCATATTTCTTGTCAGTATCTTACTGATGCTGTTTTTACTGTGGCGCAACACGCGCAGGGTAGAACAGGCGGTAAAGCCCATTCTGACAGGTATCATCGCAATGTCCCAGGGTAAGCCGGTTCAATTAGAGGAACACGGCGAGCTTACGGACATCAATGCGGAATTGAACTGGGCCAGTGAACAGCTCCACAAAAAAGACACGGCCCGCGCCGATTGGATCAGTGGAATTTCCCACGATATACGCACCCCGTTGTCGGTCATGCTGGGCTACGCCGGGGAAATCGAGGACAACGACGCACTTCCGTCTGATGTTCAGAAACAGGCTGGTTTAATTCGTAAACATGGGGAAAAGCTGCGGCAGTTAATTATTGACTTGAATCTTGTGTCAAGACTGGAATATGCTATGCAGCCATTGCAAAAAACCTCTGTCAGTCCGGTTGAGTTATCCAGGCAAGTCATCAGTGATTATATGAATAACGATCTGGACGAGCAGTATGTGATTGACCTTTATGCAGGGGATGGTGCTGAATCAATTCTAATTGAGGGTGACAACACTTTGCTTACCCGTATGCTGGAAAACTTAATTGGTAATAGCATTGCCCACAATCCGGATGGATGTCATATTTGTGTTTCGGTTGAATTGACTGACAGAATGTGTAAACTTATGGTTCAGGACTCTGGCAAAGGCATGGACGAGACTGCTTTACGGATGTTAAACGCAGCAGAGTGTGTTAGCTTCACACAAAGCAATGGTAGCGGGATTCCTCATGGAAACGGCTTGAAAATCGCAAGACAGATTGTTTCTGCCCACAAGGGAACGATCAAATTTTTCGAAACAGAACCTCATGGGGTAACTGTTGTTGTGAAGCTTCCAACAATGAAGTAGGGCGGCAGAGGAGCAAGAATCTTCTCTAGTGGGTATGGAGATTACTCCCCATACCCCTAATCAAAACCGTGCGTGCTATTTAACATATAAGACTTTTCACCTTACATTCATTGCTCATTGATAGTTTCAGTAATTGCCATATTGCGTATACGCTTTGCCGGAGTATAAATTGATATAATACAAGAAAAAACAACCAGTAAAAGTACAAGGGCAATAGTAGTAAAGGGAATATTCCATGAGCCGCCAAAATGGGTAATAACAACCTTTGTGTAAATCAGATAGTGAAGCAGCAGTCCAAGTATAATTCCGACAGTCGTACCGCAGACAGCGTATGTGGCTGCTTCAGCAGTTATCATTTTTGTAACCTGTCTGCTTCCCATACCAACAGCACGCATAGCCCCATACTGTTTAATTCTTGCTGACACACCCATTGAAACACTGTTCATAATGTTCAAAATGGTTATTAAGGAAATGATAGCAAGGAAACTGTATGCCGCAATTCGGAACACCCAGTAGGAACCATTGATCTCATCATCTTCCTCTCTGTTGTCTGCAATTACATTTCCTTCTGACAGTCCATAAATTTTGTTTACCGCTGCATCAGATACATCTTTTTCTAATACAATGCCTACCATAGCATAGCCTTGTTCGCCTATCAGACGTGTGCAGGTTTCTTCCGAACATACCACAACGGTCGAACCGCTGATGCTTCCCACACCCTCAGACATAACACACGCAACTTCAAGTTCTTCGGAACCTATTTTTATTTTATCTCCCACATCCAGTCCTGTATGGTTACTGTAGACTGCCATGACATATTGAGAATTTCCATACACTTTTGCTATATTTCCGCTTACAACGGATTTCCTGAAGTTGTCCATCATGGTATCTCCATAGGAAAATAAATCAACCGTTGACATATTCCCGTTAATTTCTGCGGGATAGCTCATGCTATACATCATGCCAAAAACAGACTCTACCCCCGATATTCCGGAAATTTCTTCTGATATGCTTTTATCTATGGAATTAGACTCATCCTGACTGGTAACCGTAATGTCCGGAGTTAAATCACTCACTGATGGAAGCAGCCTGTGAACAATATCAAGACAAGCGGAAAAAGTCAAAAAAAGCATAATTGTAAGGGCAAAGGAGCCTGTCATAAGGACTAAGTTTTTCTTAACTCCTGTTGCATGGTGGACACCAAGGGAAGTTTCCACTTTGAAAAGCCTTGTATTTGCCGCATGGACGATTTTTTTGTTTGTTTCTGCGTTGCCGGATATTGCTGCTATGGGCGAAACTTTTGCTGCCTGTTTAGCCGGGGATTGTGCTGCAATAAACACGGTAATGATACCTATGGCTACCCCACAGAGGATACCACTTATACTTACTGAAAATAGTGGCATATCTACCCATTCGCCTTTTACGATAAATTTTAGTATCAGACACGATACCCAACAAATTACCGTTCCTAACGCACAACCAATAGGAATTGCTGTTTTACACCAATTCAGTGCTTCAAGCCTTACAAAACGTACAATCTGTTGTTTACTTGCACCAATGCAACGCATCATTCCGAAAAATTTTGTCCGTTGGGCAACATTACTGTTCATGCAGCTTGAAATCATAAAGATTCCTGCAATTAGTATAATGACAAAACAAGCTATCACCAAAGGGTAGAGTTCATTTACGCTTTCATTGCTGCTCGCCCCTAACAGGCTCAAAACGGGCGTGTTTTCACTAATATTTTCAGAAGTGAGCGAATATTGCTCTTTTATACTGGCAATCGTTTTTTTCAAACCGTTCTCACTTTGAAACCGAATATAAAATTGAGATGTAGGTTCTATGCCATTCAAATTTCTCACTTCATCAAACGCAGCTTTGCACATATACATACAGGTTCCGTCAATAATGTCGTTAAATTCCTCATCATCTTCATAAAATCCTGATATTGTATAAGTAAAATCGCCTGCGAGCGTATTAAGAGTAATATCATCGCCTATCTGGACTTTGAAAAGCTCCTTTGCGTCTGCACTAATGGCAATTTCCTTTTCATTTTGTGGGTAGGAGCCTTCCAACGGATAATTCATCATATCTGTGACGTAGGCTTCTTCGACGCCATACAGCACAACATTTTTTCCGTTGATATAATAGTTGCAATCTGCATTTTCATTTATTACATCATACCATGAGGAGTATGCCACATCAGAATTATCTATAATCTGTTCGGCTTTATCCTCTGGCATATTTTGAAGAACAATATGCCAATCTCCGTGATTACTCCGCATTGCTGTTATCTGTCCGTTTGTCCACATCTCCAGCAAAGAAAAGATTGCAGTTACAAGGAATACAGCAAGAATAATGCAAATGCGTGTCATGCGGCTTTGCCGCCTGTGAACCTTTGCGGAAATCGGGATAAGGCTTAAATAGCTTTTCATTCGCGGCACCTCCCTAAATCGGTCAGCACACCGTCTGATACCTGTAAAATTCGGTCTGCGCTCTGTGCAATGTTCCTATTATGAGTAATCATAATAATGGTTTGCTCATACTTCCTTGACGCTTCTTTTAACAGGGCAATGACTTCGCTGCTGTTCTGCGTGTCAAGGTTTCCTGTTGGCTCGTCGGCAAGGATTAACGACGGGCGCGTGATAAGGGCGCGTCCGATTGCCACACGCTGCTGCTGTCCGCCAGATAACTGGCTCGGCAAATGGTTACGGCGTTCTTTCAGATTAAGAACAGTAAGCAGTTCTTCCAGATATTTTTTGTCCGGCTTCTGATAGTCAAGCAGCACCGGGAAAATAATATTTTGCTCAACGGTAAGCTCCGGCACAAGATTGAACGCCTGAAAAATAAATCCGATATTCCTCCGGCGGAAAACGGTAAGTTTGCGGTCGTTCATGGAAAAAATATCCTTGCCGCCAATCGTTACCTTTCCAGATGTAGGCGTATCAAGTGCGCCTATCATATTGAGCAGCGTACTTTTTCCGGAGCCGGATTCTCCAACGATAGCCACATACTCGCCTTTTGGAACGGAAAAGCTCACTTTTTTCAAAGCGTGTACGGCAGTTTCGCCGCTTCCATATGTTTTACAGATATTGTTGACTTCCAATAAGTTCATGTGTAAACACCTCTTTCTGTTTTGATAGCCCCACTATAACAGAAAAATCCTACACCAATATTACAATCAGCCTACAATTTTGTAGGAATCAGGAAATTCATTGTGAAAGAGGTTCCGCTGCCTAATGTACTGTCTGCTTCAATCGTTCCATTATGGGCTTCCACAATCGCATTTGCTAATGACAGTCCAAGCCCGATACCCTGCGTGTCTTTAGAAAAACGGCTGCGGTAAAACCGCTTGAAAATATGGTGCAAGTCCTCCGGGTGTATGCCGCTGCCGTTATCCTTTACGGTAATCTGAACAATAGAAGTGAACGCCCGCCACTCAATACGGATCATACCGCCATTTTCAGTGTGGTCAAGGGCGTTCTTTACAAGGTTGCTGATTGCTTCGATTATCCAGTTGCGGTCACATAAAAGTGAGATTTCTTCATTGCCTGATAAGCAGATTTCTTTTCCCTCCTGTTCGGCACGAAACAGGAAATGCTTTTTTACATTCTCTGCAAGCTCGGACACATTTTCTAATGACTTTTCTAACACAATCGTACCCGCGTCCAGCTTCGTAATTTTCAAAAGGCTCTGTACCAGGGTTTCGATACGGTCAAGCTCCTGCTCGGAAAGCTGGCTAAATTCCTGTATTGTCGGAAGTTCCTGTTCTTTTGCTTCGCCCTGTATAATGCCATTGTAAATATTGAGGGCGGCAAGCGGTGTCTTTAGCTGATGTGAAATATCCGATATGGTACCTCGTAAAAATTTTTTTGAACTTTTTTCATTCTCGGCATGAGCGTTCAGGATTGCAACCAAAGAATTAACTTCATGGAACAGCCTGTATAGCTCGCCCTCGTCGTTACACTCAATGGTAATGTCTTTGTTGCCGGAAATATATTCTGTAATCTGCGATATGGCATTTTCCATGATTTTATGCTGTTCCCTAAAATACCCGTAACAAAGCAGCAATATGACAGATCCCATACATACGCCGCAGATTATGACGTAATATGCCGCATTTCTACCCGCAAAAGCCGCTAATAATACTGAAAGTAACGTAAAAAACACGATAGAGAAAACCATACTGGCAAAAAGGATTTTGATTTTTCTGTTTGCAAATATTTTCATCATATCCCCGGTTCCTCCGTATTCCATTTGTAGCCCATACCGCGAACAGTAACAATCCTTTTGGGTTCTCCCGGATTGTCCTCAATTTTTGTACGAAGCCTGCGGATATAAACAGTAAGAGAATTATTGTCTATATAATTTTCGCTGCAATCCCATAGTTTTCCTAAAATCTGTTCCGGGGAAAGTATCTGGTCGGGGTTTTCCATGAACAGGCATAACAATTTATATTCACTCGCCGTCAAATCAAGCAGTTTCCCCCGTTTATAAACCTCTCCTTTTAGAAGTCTTATGCTTATATCGTTGGAGTTCAGTTCTGTAACAGCGGTATTGAAATTCTCGCTCCTGCGGAGCAATGCGTTAATCCTTGACATAAATATTGCCAGCTTGAAAGGCTTTGTAATATAATCATCGCCCCCAATATCAAGCCCCATAATAATATCTGTTTCTTCATCAGCAGCAGTAAGAAATATGACAGGCACTTTTGAAGTCAGGCGTATCTTTCTGCAAAAATCAAAGCCGGAACCATCGGGAAGCGATACATCCAGAATGACTAAATCATATTTATCATTTACCCATAACGTATCAGCTTCCAGTGTGGTACGGGCAACGTCTATTTCATATCCCTCTTTTTTTACGGCAAAAGACAGACCGCTGATTAAACTTAAATCATCTTCCAATAAAAATAATCGTTTCATTTGCTGTGTCTCTTTCCCCTATGAATTTGCCATAACAACTGCCTTTAGTTTCTGTACGCTTTCCTCCGCCCCGCAGGAGCGAATCATGTCCGAGATTTCTCGATAAGCCTCCTTTGCACTCTCCGCCTCCGAGGGAATATAGACCCACTGACTCATAAAGCTGTGGGCATAATTGCAATGGATATTGCCGGTGTAAATCTGCACAACGGGGTCCTCCACCTTACAGCCAGTCTGCTGGGCGCAGTCTGAACGGAAGGAAAAATAATTCTGACCGTCTTTTACATAAATAATGTTAATTTTTAGGTCCTCTTTTGCAATATTCATTCTTTCACTGATTCCGGCCTCCTGATTGTAGGCGTTTTCCGCTTCGACCTTTTCAAAGTAAAAGCGATCCCGATGTGCTTCGACAATATCATCTTCCATATCCCGATATTTTTCCGGCACCAGGAGATTCAGCGTCAGATCGTCATAAACAAACTGTCCCGTCAAATCACTGCCGTCTGCGGTTTCGATTGGGTTATGCACAAAGTAGTTCCTGCTCACGCGAATACAGCGTCCGTTAGGGTCGATTTCCTCCGCAAACTGCATCCCATTCATGGTATAGAGCGGCGTACTCGCATCATCCATAGCCTGATAGTTGTAGAAGTCCGCAACGAAGGCCCCCGCTTTGTCCTCCAGTTCGGCAAGAAGATGGGCGCTGCGGGCCGCGATCTCCAGATATTGCACAGGGTCGTCCTCGCCGGTGTACTGTACCTGGGTCGTATAGATATGGCTCTGCTCCTGTGCCGTCCCCTCGTTGGCAGCCGATGCGGGCGTTTCTTCTTTTCCGCCACAGGCGGTCAGACCTGCAAGACAGGCCAACGCCAGGATTCCACATAAAAACTGTTTCATAAAAACTCCTCCGTTCGTTTTATTCTATCTTAAAAAGTAAATAGACTGACATTCGGAAACCGGAGGCAACCTGCCTCCGGCTTCCAGACGAGCATTCAGTTTTGATGCAGCCGCTCGATGATACTGACCTTTGCAATCTGCCGGTACATAAGCGCCGGTATTGCAGCCGTTAAAAGGAGCAGGAACGGATAGACCGCCAGCATGGGCCACATGACAAATTGGTAGGTGAAAAACCAAATCCCACTGGAAATGCCCCTTACGATTACCACCGAGAACAAAGCCCCCAGGACGGCGGATGTGATGATTGTTCCCGCCGCATAGTACAGCCCCTCAAAGGAGAGCATACGCTTTAACTGCTTTCCGGTCATGCCAATGCTTTGCAGCATGGCAAATTCCTTTTTGCGGGTGATGACACTGGTCAGAACGGAGTTGACAAAGTTTGTAATCCCAATGATCCCGATGATGATGCTCAACGCCCCGCCGATGGTGATAATCAGGGAGGTCAGGCC
Organism: uncultured Lachnospiraceae bacterium; assembly: GCA_910579425.1. Taxonomy (GTDB): domain Bacteria; phylum Bacillota; class Clostridia; order Lachnospirales; family Lachnospiraceae; genus Suilimivivens. The sequence goes on from CAJTVL010000057.1 coordinate 9,125, forward strand.
CTCAAAGGAGCTGACATAGGTCGATTTGGACTCAAAGTCCATACTGGGTTCCACGCTGTCGATATAGCTTTTCAAAAACTCCTCCATAGCTGGTTCTGTCCCCGGCTTCACGTTGAAGGGGAAGTTGACCAGGTGCGGCTGGTCGCAGAGGGGCAGATAAATTTCCGTAGGGAGATAGAGTCTTGAAGCGCCGGTATTGCGGGTAGTAGTGGTGTTTTCGTTTTTTCGGACCTTTGCCATAATGGTAAATTCATAGCTCTCCCCAATGGTATCGGAGAGGCCGTCCTTTCGGATATGGTTCAGCTGGATGGTATCTCCAACATGGATATTCGGATTGTCGATCACCGTTCCATCATCTGTACATTCCACGCTCAACAGGATATACTTGCCTGTTTTCAGCTGTTCCAGGTCGATGGTTCCCTCTACCGCCTCCATCGTGTTCAGAACAAAATCATCTGCGCCGTATATGTCCACAAAAGGATTTCCGTTCTCGTCTTTATTGTAGTTTGTAAATGCGGCGTGGTCGGTAGAAAAGTTTTCTTCCAAAAGGCGGGAGGTATAGAGCCTGCCGCCGTCGTCAAAGTTTTCATTCTGCCGGACGGCCTGGATAAAGCTCTCCGTCAGATCGCCTTCGCTCTTTTCAAACTGGTACTGGAAATAGTCCGCAGTGGAAATCACAAAGTCAACATTCAAAAATTTCTCGATATACTTGTCAATATCAAATCCACCGGACAGGGTAAATACCGTATTGAACAGAACAATGCTTAATGTCATGGACACGATGACCAGCACGGTTCGTTTGCGGTTGCGGCCCAGGTTAGCCAGAGCCATGAAGTGGAGCTTCGCGCCGTGGGTGGACTTCTTGTCCGTGACCTTGCGGCTTCCGAATGCTGCCGCGTCGTTTTCCGTGTAGCGGATGGCCTCAATGGCCGAAACCGTTCCGGCGATTTTGGCCGGCTTGCGGACGCTGATAAAAACGGTCAGCAGGGCAAAGGCGGCGGAGCCAATGAAGATCAGCGGATTGACCGTCACACTAATCCCGGCGTCGGCAGTATAGGTTGTGCCATTCATCAGGAACGGCACCAGGGCACGCCCAATCACAAAGCCAATCAGTAGTCCAATGGGGATGCTGACAGCACAGAGCCTGATGGCCTGCCGGTTAATCAGCCGCTGGATCTGGCGTTGTGTTGTACCCAGGGTCTTGAGCTGCCCATAGGATTGAATATCCTGAATGACGGAAATCTGAAAAATGTTGTAGATAATCAGATAGCCCGTTATGATAATCAGCAGAACGCCCACGATGCCGGAAATCAGCATGGCAGGGTTTTCTGATAATGCGCCGCTCTGGTAAGCGGGACTGATGCCCGCAATGATATAACTGCTGTCCCCCGGACTGCCGCCCATAGTGTCGCAGGTATAGCCAGCTTCGGAAAGAAGCTGATGCAGACGGCTTTCCACATCGCCTCTGCCCTGAAACATGATGTAGGCGGTCACAACACCGGAATAGTCGTTGTCCACGGGGTAGGTATAGGTCAGAATGTCTGAATGAGCGTCAAGAAAGGCTTTTGATATGATCAGCCGCCCGATGTTGCTCAAACTGTCGGTTTCCCAAAAGCCACAGAGAGTAAAATCTGTGGTATACACAATGCCCTTGACCTCATAGGTCAGCGAAACCGTTTCCCCAACCTGTGCCGGAACGCCCAGAGCCTCCAGCGTTTTTGTGTCTGCGATAATCTCATTTTCCGCGACCGGCCGACGGCCTGTTGTGGGGGTATAGCGGGCAAACTCCAGGGCGGTATCATCCATATACCACAGGTCAGACCGCCAGCGTTCCAGGCCCGGATTTTTCAGCCGGTAGGAAACTGCCTTTGCATAAGCGATGCGTTCGATCAGGGGACTGCCCGCCACATTGTTGTAAACCTCGTCGCTGATATAGGTCAGAGCCGCCTGACCATCGCCGCCTGCCTTGCGGATGTTCTGGTCGTGAACCGTGTCCAGCAGGCCGGAACCCAGGGTGAAAATCGTGGTAAACAGGATCGTCGTCAGAATGATTGCGATAACCGCAATGATGTTCCGGCTTTTGCTGGCCTTGTAGTAGCGGCCGGACAGTCTTTTCATGACTGCGCCGTTGTTGTTTCCGAATAAAATATCGTTCATGTCTGCGCCCTCCTTACTGGGAAATCCTGCCGTCCTCGATGCGGATAATGCGGTCGGCAAGCTGGGCGATCTCGTTGTTGTGGGTAATCATCACCAATGTCTGGCGGAACTTGCTGCTGGTGACTTTCAGAAGCCCCATCACATCGGCGCTGGTCCGGCTGTCCAGATTGCCGGTTGGCTCGTCCGCCAGGACGATGGCAGGCTTGGAGACCAGGGCGCGGGCGATGGCCACACGCTGCTGCTGCCCGCCGGAAAGATTATTCGGCATACTGTTCAGTTTATTCTCCAGAGCCAGCAGGCGCACCACCTCGTCCATGAACTTCTGATCGACCGTATCGCCGTCCAGCTCCACGGGCAGGACGATGTTTTCATAGACGTTCAGAACGGGGACAAGGTTGTAATTCTGGAAGATAAAGCCAATGTTGCGGCGGCGGAAAATGGTGAGCTGTTCATCCTTCAGGCCGGCCAGCTCTTTGTCTTTCACCTTGACGCTGCCGGAAGTAGGCACATCCAGCCCGCCCATCATGTTCAGCAGTGTGGACTTGCCGCTGCCGGAGGTCCCCACGATGGCGGCAAACTCCCCCTGTTCAATGGAGAGAGTCACGCCGTCCAGCGCCTTTGTAACATTCGGCTCTGTGCCGTAGTGTTTTTTTAGATCGGTTGTTTGCAAAATGCTCATGATAAACACCATCCTTTCTGTGATGCCGTTATCCTAACAGCCAATCCTCACAGAAATGTCACAGATGGCTGGGTTTTTCGCCTTGAAATGTTACAATACTGTAATAGTTCAAGGCAGCCGTTTGATTGAGGGTTATTTCTTAAATGTAAGAAAAGCGCAGACAAGGGCATATCCGGTCACAGCAATCAAAGAAGCCTCCACACCAAATCCGCCTCCCGTCAGCCATATATTGTCCGAAGGAATGATAACGGAACAGATCGGATTGCCATACGCTCCCTCTGCGGTGGTGATGTGTAGTATGTCTGTGACCATAACAAAATTCCATACAGCGTGCATAAGCGCCCCATTGCTGATGGAATTTCCTTTATAAGCAGCAAGCGAAAACATAACACCGACCAGCGTACCGCTTATCACTAAAAGCAAAACACCTGCAATCGTAAAGTATTCCATAGACGGAATATGCGCCAGGCCAAAAAGGAGCGATGGCGCCAGTATAGCAGCGTATTGATTCCATTTTCGCTCAAGCAGCGTCATGATGAAACCGCGAAACAACATTTCCTCCAGCACACCGGCTTTTAAAGCGGTAATCATAGAAGCGATTACGATAAAGACGCTTTCACTGGGCGCAGGCATATGTGTTTCTGCTTTACCAATGGCCAGAAAAACAATGACAACAAAGGCAGGCAAGAGAGTGGATAAAAGAATGCCCCAGCCTTGGATGTTCCATGTGATTTTGAAATCACTCATCTTCAAATGCAGAGCTTTGTTTGTGTAAAGCCAAAAGAGAAACGCGGTAACAAAAGTACAGCCCAACATTCTCAATATGACATAGAAACTTGCATTCTGGAATTTGACAAGTGAAAAAAGCCGGTCAAAAATGATACTGTTCGCCAAATCTCCAGCCAAAAACAACAGAAAATAGGCAGCGATGTTTACAAGCGTTTTAGATGTCGAAAAGGAAGGAAATTGCGTTTCCATCAAATAGCCCCCTTGGTTTGAATTTTGAACATGTAGATTGATCACTCAACAAACTGGAATTTATCATTGCGAATGTTCAGCCAAATATTTCAGAAATTCTTCTGTTTTTGACCAGTACAAAATCCCCCAATTTTCAAAATTCCATTCTTCCATATAATCGTTACATTCAAAATCAATATAATATATCAATCTGTTCTGCACCACAAAATTTGTGGGAAAATAATCAATGTTGGTGTTTGCGGGATAGAGCAGACTGCACATATCTTTTATCTGTTCTATGTATTCGTTTTTCATACAATCAGATTTTACAAGTTCATATATGGTTCTGCCCTCGATATATTCTTTCAAAATCCTTTCATTCACTATATCAACATCTATCATTTCGGGGATTCTGATACCAATTTTTTTCAGTCTATTATAATCATTTATCTCTGCCTGAATCTTATTGCCAAACTGATAATAACTGCATGGCTCGTGATGTATCTGCTTTAAAACATACTGTTGCTCTCCATCGCTTGCTAAATAAGAATAACCGCCTTTACCTTTTCCCAAAAGCCCAATAATCTTATATTCTTTTCCATTTACGAGTAATGTGTTAGGCATATTTACGTCAACCATTTCTATACCTCCAAATTCCAGTTTACCGTTTCCATTTATCCAGCTTATACCCCTTCTGCTCCAATCTGGCCCGGAAAGCCTCCAAAAAGTCCAGGAACCGTTCCTTTTCTTCCGGCTGATGGATGTTCTTGGGGCCATACATGGTTTTGCTGCTGGTGCCGCCAATGTCCAGCAGTTCCCCAAAACTGCCGTAGTCCTTTCTGTACTCCAGACAGGCTTTGGTGATCTTAGGGTCATAAGACACATTGACAATACTGTCCATATCGAGGAACACCGCCTCCGAGTGGTTCTCCAGCGCACTGTCCACCTGGATCAGCACAATGCAAAAATCACTTCGCCGGTAGCCCATAACATAGAAACAGAACGTGGTAGTATTAGTATCAAAGACAAATCCTTCCTCAAATTTGGAAGAATACATACAGGCGTAGAGAACTTCGTAGCTGTCGCCATCCTTCACAGTTTCGTTAAAAATCTCCCGCAGCCGTTTTTTCTTCGCCGCGCAGTCTGCCGGATCGTACTCCGGCGCTTTCGGTTTTCTGGAAAACAGTCCCATGATTGGTTCCTCCTAATCTAAATTATTTACAAGGCTAATATTGTAACAGGCAATTGTCACAGAAATGTTACAAGCGGCTGGATTTTGAAACTTTATCTGCGGGGCAGAAATATGGAAACCATAGAGCCTTGTCCCAGCGAAGAAGTGGCCTTGATGTAGACACCCTGCATGGTGACGGTCTCACGGGCCAGGTGCAGTCCGATGTCGATGCCGCCCTCCGGCGTGTACTTTGCGGCGCTTGATAGCAGGCACAGCTATATGTACTCATGGAGCCAATCAATTCCTGGATAAAACGCCCCTGTCCGAATAAAATATTCAACTGCCTTGATACCCGTTTCAATATCGGTAAGCGCATGAATTTTGGCAATCGGCGACTGACCTCCGCTTTTAAGATCTGTATATATACTTTTGTCTGAAAAATCCATTTTGCTGACCTGGCCGGCAGTATCCACAAATGCAGGATTATAAGAAAAATAAGTGTTTTCTCCCAAATCGCCCCAAAACCAGATTGCGATCCATTTGCCGTCACAGTTTACTTCAAGCCAATTATCCTCTCCGCATGGGTCTAAGAATAAATAAATATTGATTCCACTGGGAATTTTCTTTAAGACCTCCGCTATCACCTGTTCTGTGATTTTTTCTCCATGATATTCCTGATAGGGCGGGTCAAAATATTCAATGTGCTGAACCTTGATTGCTTGAGAGTCAAACGGCGGAATATATGCTTGCTTTGGAATCATCTGCGATTTCATGATTTTCTCCTTTCATACTTGAACCCCTGTGTTTGTCAGTGTATCTATGGGGGAATATGTAAAGCATCACTGCTCTGAGGAAAACATAGCTTTCTGGATATTCTTCTGCTAATATGAGCTGTCAAAGTAATTCCCGCTTTTCGGCAGATTCTTGAACATATTCATGATCATGTCATATGTCATGGATGAAGTATCAATCTCCAGTTTCTTCCCGTCCTTTAACTTGATTACGGTAACGTTATCACCCACGTAAGCAACCGTATTATCATCAAGGTACTGTATCATTCCTGTCATTTCCGCAAATTTTTTCACCGGATATTCTCCCGTCTCCTTGCACATTTCCCAAAATTTTTCAGTATCTTCCCCTGTCATATATGGCTGTTTGCCGTCTATAACATACCATGAGAGACCCGTTGCCGGATCTGTATATTTTGGTGCTGTCAACGCCCATTCTTCCAATGTCTTGTCTTTGTACCACGTGGTCAGGCCGCTGTCATTTGATACTGTGCCTTGCTCCTGTTATACTTGTTCGTTGATACATTGTTCTGATAAAAATTCTGCTCTATTCCATTTACGCTCTTTTTTCAAATCCATTGTTGTCATTTTTTCACGGCTCATCTGTCGTTCCGAACCGTTCCTGCTCCCTCATAATAAGTCCGAGCAATCTATTACAAAACGCATTTCCCTACCGCTTCCGCAATCAGGGTGTCCTTCACTTCAATGTCATACCCATGCACTGTGAAATGACTGTTATATTCATTGTTTTTACTTAAATCTATACACTGCTATTACAATACATACATTTATTCCAATCACAAGAATATGCTTTTTCCATGTCAGACTTAAATATCCAACAAATTCCCGGATAAAAGCATTCAGTGTAAAATACCATTTTGTTTTAGAACCGAAACCCACACATCTTATTCCCTGCCTCTTTGCCAGTATTAACGCCCTGAACATGTGATAAGCAGTTGTGACAACTATAATTTGTGGATTCTGTTTATTTATCAGTTTTCTCGAAAACCGTAGGTTTTCCTCCGTGGACACAGATTTCTGTTCCAAAATGACTTTTTCCGCACTTACGCCTTTATCAATCGCATAATCTGCCATAGCTTTACTTTCTGGAATATCCTCTCCTGAACCTTGTCCGCCAGACATGATCAGTACAGCATTTGGATTATAGCACAACAATTCTATTCCTTTTTCAATTCGTGCTGCAAGTAACGGAGTAACCCTGCTTCCAATAATTCCTGCCCCCAATACAATAATGTAATCTACGTTTCTTTTCTTTTTTAAGTGAAGAAGATTGAGCACTGCGGAAAGTGAATACACTGCCAGCACCAACAATATATATACTACTATGAAACTAATAATTTTATACAGCATTGTACCTAATGTATTCTTTCCCAAGTTTCCAATTACCGGCCAGACCGCCAGATAAATACATAACAGAACAGAAAACAACATTGATAATAGATTTGTCGGTTTTATTCCTTCATGTCTAATAACTCTTACCCCTTCTATAAAGAACACAAGAATCAAAGCCACTGGAAACAAAGCCACACTGCCTACTGCTAAAACAAACATAACAATCAGTATTCCAATCACTAAAGCATGCGCTGCCAGCCATTCTGAACATTGGTATAAGACAAACAACAAAAATATCGCCAGACACATCATCATAATCAAAAACGAGGCTCCACTCCATAATGTTCTGGAATCATGAAACATAATTCCTGCGAATATGCAGACTGAAACAAAAAATACAAAAAATGCAAACTGCCACATAATATACTCCTTATGCCATCTTGCAGCCAGACTATCAAGCTGCCTGCAAAATGGCAGAAAATATTTCTAAATAATAACATTTCCCATCCTTGCTAAGCCATGTCATCTCTAAGTGCATCAATAATATTTTCTTTCCTGATTTTGCTGGTAGCATACAACATTGTAATAAAAACAATACAAAATACACCTAATATGCTGATTATCATGCTTTGCCACGGAAAACGATACGAAAATCTTTCAAGCTGTTCATTCGTAACCAGCCCTTTATAAATCAGCCATGAAAGAATACCTGCAATCGGCACTCCAAACAGAATCGTGCGCAATCCATAAAAGAAACACTCGAAATTCATCATCCGGTTAAAACCATGTTCCGACATTCCAACCGAACGCAGCATGGCAAGTTCCCGCCTCCTGATGCGGATGTTTGTTGAAATCGTATTAAATACATTTGCAACCGCAATCAATGAAATCATAGCTCCAAAGGCGTAAATAAACACATCTACAACAAAAGTGATGCTCCGGAACAGATCAACTGCGGAAGATAGATTTATAAGCGTATAATCATAGGCAATCCCCGCATCTGTAATTTCAGACTGAATCTGCGCCATTGTCTGCGTAGGCGTATCTGTCCAAAAAGTCAGACCTGATTTAGTAAGTCCCGTTAATCCGTCAAAATCAGCGTTCATTGACCATGGAATCACCATAAAAAATAAGTATTCCGGTGTAGAATCAAGCGGAAGCGTATCTAACGGATAATTATCCACCACGGTTACACAGACTGTTTTTGCCATTCCCCAGTCCAGAAGGTCATTTTCCCCCACATCAGAATAAATGGTAAATTCCATCAAAGCGTTTTCATCGTTGGGAATTATACCACGTCCAATAAGGAAAACGAGTTTGGATGATATAATCTTTCACTCTCCCGTTTCCGGAATTTTAACCATAGGGAAGGAATATGGAAAATACAGAGCCGTATCCCACAGCGGAAGATACCTTGATATAGCCGCCCTGCATGGTGACGATCTCACGAACCAGATACAGCCCGATGCCGATGCCGTCCACATCGTGTACTTCCTCTTCCCGGTAGAAGCGTTTGAAGATCATGCCCTGTCGGTTTTCCGCAATTCCCTTCCCACTGTCCGCAATGTCGATTTTCACATACAGCTCCCAGCTTTGGACGGTGACGCGAATCGTGCCGCCCTCCGGCGTGTACTTTACAGCATTATCCAGAATATTGAACAGGGCCTCGCCGGTCCATTTCCTGTCATGGGCCAGCGCCAGATCAGGCGGGCAATCCACACTTACATGAATATTTTTCTTTTCGGCGTTAAGCAGGATACCGCCCAGCGCCGCCGCAAGGGTATCATAGAGCGGCTGTATTTTTCTGTCCAGAGAAATCACGCCGGTTTCCAGCCGGGAGGTCTTTATCATAGCCTGCATAAGAAAATCCAGCTTATCAAGCTGTCCGCTGGATGCCTGTAAAAACTCCCGCTGTTTTTCCTCCGGCACGGACTGTTCAAGCAACGTGGCGTTTACCATCTGGAGGTTGGCAATCGGCGTTTTCACCTGATGGGATATGTCGGAAATCAGTTCCTGCAAATCAGCCCGGTCCTTCGCCACACGCTCCCGATTCTCCCGCATGACTTCATACAGACGCAGCAGCCGATGATTGATTTTGTAAAACAGATTTTCTTCCTCATGAATTTGCGGCGGTGGGGCCGCCCCATCCAGCATATCATCCATCGTCCGGCAAAGGCTGTCCGAAAATAATACCAGCTTGCGGCGGAGAAACGCCACAAAAACAGCAACGCAGGCAAAAACCAGAATGGTAAACAGCAGGCCCAGCCAGACAAGAATCAGGTTCCCGGTAAGCAGATACACCGTAGCAAGGGCAGCCAGCGAAATGCCACATAAAAAGGCAGTCCCTATGGCACAGGCCCGGTTGACAGAAAGCCCTTTCACTTTTTCAGCCCTCCAATCCACATATAGCCCATGCCGTAAACTGTTTTGATATATTGCAGGCCGTCCACTTCAATTTTACCCCGGATGCGGCTGATCGTAACCGTCAGAGTGTGTTCATCCACAAAATTTTCGTCCGCATCCCACAGCTTTTCAAGAAGCATCTGACGGGTCAAAACGATTTTGGGATTTCTCACCAGCACTTTCAGCAGTCTATATTCTAGCGGCGTAAACGTAATTGACTCCCCGGACAGTTCTGCGGTCAGCTCCGAGAAATTGATGGACAGCGTACCGTCCGCATAGCAGTCGCCGCCTGTCTGCTTTTGGATGCGGCCAAGCAGAGCCGATATCTTTTTACGGAATACACTGATGGGAAAGGGTTTTGTTACATAATCATCCGCGCCCAGCTCAAACCCTTTCAGCATATCGCTTTCCATGTCATTTGCCGTCAGAAAAATCACAGCAGTATCAGGGCGGCGCTCCTTGATCTGTTCGCAGAAATCAAACCCGTTTCCATCCGGCAGGTTCACATCCAGCACAATCAGGTCATAGTCCTGCGCTTCAAAGAAACGAACCGCCTCCGCACTTGTCACAGCGGAATCTACAGTATAGCCGGACGCAGAAAGATTGTAGCACAGTGTATTGTTCAAAAGCCGGTCATCCTCCACCACTAAGAGCCGCATACGTTCACATCCTTCCAGTTCTATTCTTCTATCATGGATAGTATCATTGAAATGTTACGAAAATCTCACAAGAAAAAATTATATCATATTTTACTTTATTTGTGTCAGCACTCCCATATCCATCTCATACACCCTATCACAGAGCAGCCTGATGTCCTCCCAGTTATGACTGATGATGAGGATTAGCTTTCCCTCCTCTTTCAGCCCAAGCAGAAGTTTTCGTATCTCTTCCACGCCGTGATTATCCAGTCCATTCATGGGCTCGTCAAGGATAATCAGACTGGGATTTTCCATGATAGCCTGTGCAATACCCAGCCGCTGGCGCATCCCCAGGGAATATTTCCCAACCCATTTCTTATCGTCAGGGTCAAGACCAACCATGGTGATGCACTCCCTGATCCGCTCCTTTCCAGCCACATTTCGGATGGAGGCAAGATATTTTAAATTCCGATATCCGGATTCTCTGGGCAAAAATCCTGGTGTCTCGATGATGAAGCCAATATCCTCGACAAATTCCACATCTCGCCCGACCTGTTTTTCTCCGACCCATATCTCACCTTCCGTGACAGACATAAACCCGCAGAGGCACTTGATCAGCACCGTCTTCCCAGAACCGTTCCTTCCCACAATCCCATAAATCCCCCGCTCTGGTATCTCCAGATTAATGTCCTTCAATACCGTCTGCTCCTCTATTGTCTTAGAGACATTTTTAAAGATAATCCTTCTGCCATTCATTTTTGCTGTCCCCATTTCTTTATTTTTTTAGTTCCCGACCCCAGGCAAATCACAATAAAAAGCGTGATTGTCACTGCAAAGAACACCACCGCATATTCCAAAGATACGCCATAAGACAGGTTGTTCCCTGACATCACCTTCAATTGTGCCAACGTCACCGGCGAGAAAAGGTACGCCTTTGGTGTCCATGAATTGTAGATCATTACATCCAGAAATACAAAAAAAGATGCCACCAATATCCCTGTCATCTTTTTTGTGATGTAATTGAACAAATAGACCACCAGCCCCATCCATGCAACGCACGCCCACTCAAGCAGGAAGCTGATTGCAGTCGCCTCCACAGGCGAAAATACACCGACAATATAAGCAAACACCGTAAACGGTACACCATACTGATTCCCCGCGTTTGTCCTTGCCAGCGTCCCCCAGATGATTCCCCAGTCGCCGCTAAACCTGGTTTGTGAAAGCAGGCTGATAACACTAAACACCCATATAACCCCCACAAACAAAAATGAAGATGCCAGAATATACAGTACATTACCCAACTGCCATGAAAATCTCCCGGAACGTTGAATAATATAGTAATGAGCCTTCCCTTCAAAGGGCGCTGTGCTAAACAGAAAAACCGCACTCACCAGAAAAACCATCTGGCAGATATAATCATTTATCAGATGTGGAAAAGCCCACGGACTCACTTTCTCTGAGGCCGCCTGCGCCAGATCAGCCACCGGCTCCAGATAGGAATAGATAAACACAGCAAGAATCATGAACAGAATCAGCACCCTGACTTGCACTAATTCCTGCTTTAGCTGAAAGCAAAATACCCGAACTCCCTTACTCATTCTTCACCCTCCCTTTCAGCTTCCGGTAAAACAGGACGCCAAATCCCACAGTCAGTCCCAACACCACCAACGCAGAACACAAAATGGTGAGCCGATCCGTACCGACGGAGCTTCTGCCCTGCAGCCATAAATCCAACCGGAGTCCAACAGGAATCTTCAAAACAAAATAAGCCCGACCTGTCAAAAAGGACAGAATCAAAGGAGAGGCCGCCGTCACATAGATATTAGGGAAATATGACGATACCAGCAAAGCTGCCGTTGCCCATAACCCTCCGGTCAAGAACAAAAGGAAGATAACCGCTGTAAAATAACCGGCAACATTACCCTGCAACAAAAATTCATAAAAAGGAAAAGCTTCTGTCTCCGGCAATCTGGCTCGATGAAACAACTGAATAAAAGAATTTGCCAAAAGGATAAAGGCAATCCCACCTGCCGATACCGGAAGAGCTCCTGAGAGGAACGTTGTAAGCACCTTGGACATGCAGTATTTCTTCTTCCCTGTTTTCATAAGCAGCATCCTCAGCATATTCGTATTGTATTCCTCACAAAAACTTACTGCATAGGGAAGCGCCGCCAGCATTGGAACCACATAGATACCATAAAAGCCGCCAAATATAAAAGAATTACACCAATAATAGTATACATCCACAGTCTCAGGGGAGGTCCACATAAATGGTATTTGGTTCCAGGTGTCCAGGCAGATACACAGCACAACACCAACCGGCACAAGAAAAAATCTCACTGTCAGACTTCTCTTAAATTCGGCACCAAGCAGGCGGGGCAATACCCTGTTATTCTCCATAGGCCAGATTCCCTCCCGTTATCGCATTGATTCGCTCGGCGCTGCTGTTTCCCGAAGGCGAATCTATCTGCACACACCAATAAGGCGCCAGCTTATACTGTTCCGTCTCTTTCCAGTCCGGTACAACAACATACTCCAGCCATATCCGGGAGATTGTAACCTGCGAGTCCAATATGGTATTCTCATAAATTTCCTTTACCGCTTCCAGCGCTGCCTCCGCTGAAATAATTGTCTGCGCCTCTGCTTCCGGGCTGGCATCAAAAAATCCACCCCTAACGGCTATATAGCGAATCCCATCCTGATCAAGCAACATCGTAATCCGGCTTTCAGCCGTCCAATAGGTTTCCACCGCCATGGATATGCCCGGCTCATTGATGCCGCTGTAGATTGGCAGACCTTCCTTCGTCAGTTCATACTCCATATAGTACATCTCATCTGCGTCCGACCAGTCATCGACCGTGGCTGTTTTTCCTCTCTGTGCATCTTCCTGGTAGTTCTGCGTCTGTCTGTACTTCTCATCCAACTCCGTTAGTTCTTTTTGATTTAGGGCATAAGCAGCAAGAACCTCCGAATCCTGTCCTGTCAGTTCTTTCACCTTTTCCTTTCCCATCTGAACGGCTTCCTCTGCGTTCAGAAAGGACAAATCCTGTATTTCTTCCTTCCGGAAAGAACAACTGCCGGCATTATAATATGCGGATTCCACCAGAGATACAATGTAATCGTCCCTTTCCTCGTCCCTGGCATATGTAAAATTACCCAGGGGATCCGTACTAAAGTATCCGCCCTCTTTCGTTTCTGCGGAATAAGCTCCCGTCCATTCCGGGTGATCCGTTACGACTGCTTCCGACATTCCGGAAAAAACATCCAACTCTTCTCTCGGAAACGCTTTCTCTGTCAACGCATACACGCTGTATCCCTGCTCTTTCGGCAAAACCACCTCCGCGTCAATAACCAGCTGATCGGACAACTTCTCGCTGATATGGTTTGTTCCGGATTCCGCCCCTCCTGCACTCCAGGCATTCTCCTGCGCCTCCTCTGTGCAGCTTCCGGCCGGTGTGCTCTCAGAGGGTTCTGCTGCCGTACCGGAACAGCCAGTCATCAGAATACCGGCGGACATAAGCACAGACAATGCAAACATCTTTTTTGAAATGTTCTTTTTCATAGCAATAACCATACTCCTTTTTCCTTAAAATTCTGTTGAAGTCAATGACAACTCTCATTATCCATGTCTCTGTCATAACTTCAACCCTTTCTGCACCAAACGACATGTTTTGTCTCTATTTGGTCATTCTTCCAATATTCACCCTAACCTTCCTGATTCTTTTTCCAAACCCCAAAATCCTCTAAAAAATGCCTTTTCATGCAATTTTTTTGTATTCTCTTATCCTTTATAGTATAATGTAAAAGAATTTATATATAGCAAATGTAATGAAAAGAGGTGCGAAAATGCGAATACTCATTTGTGACGATGATTCGCTTGTAGTTGAACAGCTTCAAAAATATATCAGGAACTTTTTTAAAAACATCAGTTTAAAATGTCCCGAAATCACCTGCTTTTCTGACGGTGAATCGCTGCTTGCAGACACCGGGGAAAAAGATATCCTTTTCCTTGATATTGAGATGCCGGGAATCAACGGCATCTATGTCGGCAATGAATTAAAAAGGGCAAATGACAACATTATTATTTTTGTTGTTACCTCTTACTCCCAATATCTGGATGATGCCATGCGCTTCCATGTATTCCGTTACCTGTCAAAACCCTTGGATATCCACCGGTTTTTTCGTAACATGAAAGACGCCATTGATTTATATACCACCATGGCCATCAATCTTCCAATCGAAACAAAACAGGGTGTGCATACCCTTCCGGCATCTTCAGTCATAGCGGTAGAAGCACAGGGCAGAAAAGTAACGGTGCATACAACCCTGTGTGATTTTGAATCTGTCCACAATATGCAGTATTGGCTGGAGCTTCTCCCCAAAAACCTTTTTTTCCAGACACACCGCAGTTTCATTATCAATTTTGAACATGTCACGAATTTTGACCGCAATCTTATTTATATGACTGCCGGGCTGTCTGCTTACCTGACCAAAAGAAAATACAGCTTATTTAAAGAAGCCTATCTCCTTTATTTGGAAAGCATGAGGTAAATCAAATGAAAAATATCATCTGCTATTTTTTCAGTTTTCTTGTGGAGGCAATGATACTTTGGCAGTACTCTTCCCACCTGTTTTCTGCCAGGCGCAAGCCCCGGGAAAAGATGCTTATGTTATGCGGTTTCTATTTTATCCTGTTTGGCGTGTCACTGTTTGAATCTGTATGGTTCAATACCACTTTATATTTCTTACTGAATTTTATTTTCCTGATTATACAGTGCTGTCCAAACTGGTACACAGCAGTATTTCATGCCTCCATACTGACAGCTGTTATGACAACGAGCGAACTGATTGTTTACGGGATTACCAAGCGGTTCGCCCCTCATTTTCTCAACAATAGCAGGGACTTTTATCATCTTTTATTGTTTTCGGTTTTTAGCAAGCTCATATTTTTTGCTGTAACTTTTATATTGATGCACCTGATGAAAAAACAAAAAAAGAATGCGGAGCAGTATGACCGTTCTGTTTTCCTTTTTGTTTTTATCCCTGTAACCTCTATTTTTATTATGTTTACGCTTATAAGTATCGGCGAATCGGTTTCCCTCCCGCAATCACTTGACTGGATGGTTGCCATGGGAGCCGTTTTTCTGTTGATATCCAATCTCCTTGTATTTGGAATCTATCAATACAATCAAACAAAGAATATAGAATTTACGGATATGCAGTTACTGCTTCAAAAGGAAGCAAATGCGGCAGAATACTATGGAATGCTGCTCTCACAAAGCGAGAATCAGAATATTCTGATCCATGATATCAAAAAACATTTGCAGTCCATTGACATGTTGAATGACAAAAAGGAATCTGATAAAATCAGCGCCTATATTAAACAGCTCATGCTGTCCTCAGACCTGAAGGAAACCGCCCATTTGTGTGACAACGAAATGCTGAGCGCTATCCTGTGCCGTTATAAACGTCAGTGTGACCGCCAAAAAATTTCTTTCCATACTGATATCAGATGCGGGACAGTGGATTTTATTACAGATTCTGACCTTACCTCCCTGTTCTGCAACCTGTTAGACAATGCCCTTGAAGCAGCATCCGGTATTCCGGAATCCTTTATCGAAATCAGCACAAGCCAAAGAGCCAAAACGCCATTCGTTGTGATAACTATTATAAACTCCAGCAGGAAAAATCCTTTTTCTGATTCATCGAAGATGCTTTCTACTAATAAAGCAGATAAACGCAGGCATGGTTTTGGTCTGAAAAGCATCCGAAGAACTGTCCGCAAATATCATGGTGATATTCAAATGTATTATAATGATGACACTCTGACTTTCCATTCAATTATCACTCTAAAACAATAAAATTTCTGTTATCAGAATGGCGATAAATATTCCACCATACCGCTGATTGTTTTTTCTTTGTCGTACATAAGCATAATTACACGCATTGAAACCAACAAGCAGCACGTTACGGATATTGAGCTGCGAGCTTTGTCGGATGTGCCAGGCATCAGTTATGCGTTTTTGATGGCGAAGAGGACAAATAGGAAAACAGGATGCCCTGTTTCCTCTAAGCGGAGGGAATATCACTTCCCTTTATGCACTTCTTGATGCAATTCTAGTTTCTCCGCCCATTTCAACCCCTCGTTCTCTTTCAGAAGCCCCATGTGGTACAGCGCCTGCACACAGTCCACGTATCCCTGAATATAGGCACGCTTCTCTTGGGCGGATGCAAAATCCTCCAGCCGCTCTTTCATCTTCTCTGCCTTTTCCTGCCCCTCTGCAGGCAGTGTTTCCAGGAATGCCTCCCATTCCTGCTCCGTTTCCTTCCATGCCTCCAGAGCCGCCTCATATTCCGGAG
>CAJTVL010000058.1 GCA_910579425.1 uncultured Lachnospiraceae bacterium
ACTTCTATCCGTCCAAGAATAGGGGGAGCGAGTGCAGAAAGCGCATTGACGCTATGGCTGTCCGAAGGATGAAAGCATACTTTTTTACAACAAAGAACAGGAAAAATATAGTGGTCTGTTCGTTTGAAATATGATAAAATACCAGTAAAATCAGGGGGTGAGGCTATGAAAACAGCTACTACCATTGCGAAAAACATCCGTGTGGCTGATGAGAAAGCCAGTTATGACGCGGCCTGCAAGCGGCTGCTTTCGGAAAAGATTATTCTGGCATGGATTATGAAGAACTGCCTGGAAGAATATCGTGACTGTGATGTGGAAGAGATTGCGGAAAAATATATTGAAGATACGCCGCAGGTGGGCGAAGTGACAGTGGCCCCGGATGAATCCAACCGTGCCTCTATGATTCAGGGAGCCGGAAACGAAGATACATCTCTGACGGAGGGGACTGTTACCTATGATATACGCTTTCTTGCGACAGCTCCTGTATCAGGGGAATTGATTCGTTTGATTATCAATCTGGAAGCCCAGAATGATTTTTATCCGAGTTATCCGCTGATAAAGAGGGGAATCTATTACTGCAGCCGGATGATTTCCGCCCAATATGGAACCGAGTTTACAAATTCCCACTATGAGAATATCAAAAAGGTATACAGCATATGGATTTGCATGAATCCGCCAAAGAGCCGTGAAAACAGCATTACCCGTTATTACATTGCGGAAGAAAATCTGGCGGGCAGTGTAAAGGAACGAAAAGAGGATTATGATCTGATGGCGGCTGTCATGATCTGTCTTGGGAAAGAGGCAGATTCGGGTACGGATTTATTGAAACTGTTGAATGTGCTTCTGTCCACGGAGACAGGTTCACAGGATAAGTGCCAGATATTGGAGGAAGATTTTCATATTAAAATGACTTTAGCCTTGGAAAGAGAGGTGTCGCTTATGTGTAATTTAAGTAAGGGTGTGGAGGAGAAAGGAATCGAAAAGGGAAGACAAGAAGGAAGACAGGAAGGAATAATAGCTATGGTATCAGCATTAAAGGATTTACAAATTGCAGACAGCATTATTCTGAATAAAATCCAGGAAAAGTTTCATTTGGCGGAAGAAACGGCAAAAATGTATTTGTAAGTATAACAGGCAGAGCATTTACAGGGGCTCTGCCTTGTTTGATAGAATAATATAGGGATAATTTTCGCACTTAGGTGTGTTATGGAGAGCCATATCACAAGTAAAGGAAAAAGAGAATATATGTTCTTGGAGACAAAAGAGAATAAGAGTTGAATTTTTACCCCCATAGGAGTTTGCAGCTTCCATGGGGGATTATGACTTATAACAACTTATCAAATGATTTGTATGATTGGCATGGCAATACATTCAAGATGCATATTCAGAAAAGAAAATGTTTTTGATGTAATTTGAGGCATTTTATGCTACAATTCGTATTAAATGTATATATGAGATTTTATTGGAGGAATGACCATGGAAAACATCTTGCAGGCAGCCGACAGACTATTCCAAAACCGTTATATCATCTCTATAAAAAAAGCGTTTATCATCACGCTGCCGGTAATCATCCTGGGGTCTATAGCATCGCTGATCAATAATATACCTATTGACATAGTGCAGGCAGGTCTGTCCACCCCGGCTGGACAGGTGATCCGGGTGGTAAATGGCGCGATCTGGCTGGGCAGCACAGCCATCATGGCGATTTTGATTGCATGGACTTTGGGCTATTATCTCGGTAATACCTATAAACTTAACGGTACGCTCTCGGCCCTCACAAGCGTATCCTCCTATCTGACCATTTGCGTCACAACTTCGGATGGGGGCATCTCACTGAGCCAATTGGGTTCCAGCGGGCTTTTCGGAGCTATTTTAATCGCGATTCTGGCCACCGAGCTGTATCATGCATTTTCCAATCTTAAAATCAATATTCCGGAGGATACGGCGGAGGAGGTGCTGCAAATGTTTGCGGCTCTTTTCCCTGTCATGCTGTCCGTTTTTTTTATTGCCCTCACAAACGGCATCATATTGACGACCTCCGGCAAAGGGATTGATGAGTGGATTTATACTGCACTTTCGCTTCTTTTTTCAGCGGCCGATGGAGGCGGACTTGTCGGTACTTTGTTACTGGTATTTGGCATTCATATTTTCTGGTTCTTCGGTATTCATGGCGGAAATGTGATGGACAGCATCATGGTCAGCGCCTTCGGCGAGAATCTCATTAATAATACCAGCCAATATGCCTTGAATCACGATGCTTTTGACAAGCAGCTTGACATTATCAGCAAGGGCTTTCTGGATACTTTTGTATTTATGGGGGGAGCGGGCACATCGCTGTGCATCATCATCGCAGTGTTGATTATTGCCAGGAGCCGGTATATGCGCAGCATCGCCAAAATGGGCGGTGTATTCGCACTCTTCAACATGAATGAAATTGTGTTGTTCGGCTTTCCTGTAATCCTGAACCCCATTTTGCTGATCCCTTTTTTGCTCACGCCGCTCACGATAACGCTGGTTTCATGGAGTGCGATGTCTCTTGGTCTGGTTGCCCGGGTTGTAACCGAAGTGCACTGGGCGATGCCGCCTTTGATCAGCGGTTATCTGGCAACCGGTGGGCACCTGTCCGGCAGCATCCTCCAGGTCATCAATATTGCTGCAGGAATTTTGATTTATCTGCCATTTATTCGCTTGATGGACAGGCGGGCGGTGCAAAAGGAAGCCCTGAAGGACGACAATACCGTTCTGTTAAAAAATACACTGAATACAGTGATTGAGAAAATCCATAACTCCACGGGTGAGGTCAATGGGGAGATTACGGATTTTTCAATCGTCCTGGAAAGCGTCGTCAGAGATTTGAATGTGCTCTCTGCCCAGATGCAACAACAGATGCAATTGATGCATACCTGTGACGAATATATACAGACCATTAATACCTCGGTGGGCAACTCAGATAACAGTATAAAAATTGTCTTGCAGAATATGGAAAAAACAAGCGGTCTGTCCATGGAAGGTACACAGAACATACATCAAACGATGCAAAAGATGGAGGAAGCTTTCCTCTCCACACAAAAAAACAATGAACTGGCCAACCAGCTTAATCTGCGCTGTGAACAGATTGAGGGAATGTTAAAAAGTATTGAGTTTTCCGTGGCCGCCGCCAATATAAAAGATTTGTCGGAAAACACAGCAAAGGTCGTTTCCGATATTGAGGGTTTGTTACAGAGGATGAATGCGGATACATCTGATATGATTGAGCGATCTGAAGTCAGTTTGAGGCAGGTAGAAACCGGACTGCAGAAGGTGATTGACGCCAACCGGCTGTTTGGTGAAATTGTGCAGAATATTCACAATATTCAAGTACAGTGTCATACGGTTCTTAAGCACAGCGGCGAAGTGACCGGCAAATTGCAGCAAATCAGTGAACAAATCCGGACGACCAGCCATTTCTTTGCAGAAACGGCATCCCATACGTCCAAGGTGGCTGAACAGGTTCGCAATAGGTCGGATGAGTCCAAAGAAATGGTGCATAAGCTGCGGAAGCTGAATGTGGAAACAAGCCTTATGACAGAGAATGCGCTTGAGAACCTTGAAAGATAGGTAATTGCGAAAATAGCCGCTTGACGGAAGATAAGCGTTTTGATGATATTGTTAGAATAAAGGCGGATAATGGTTATTGTCAGAAATAAATCGGTATTTTAATATGAAGAGGTTAATGAAATTATTTATGGGGCTTTTGCTGAACAGCACGGGATAGACTTTATGTACAATATGGATTTGAACCGTCCAGTAAATATGGAATTTACCATGAAAACAGAAAAAAGTGGGGAGGATACTGAGGTGAACCACAAAAGAGGTAAATGGGCAAGTCAAATATTGGATAGTAGAAATGGTGAAGGGATGTGGGAGGTTTTTCATTCATTAAGCCAGCCAACAAATAAAAAAGTACTTACAACGGAACAGGCGATTCGCAGGCTTAGAATCCTTGGGTTTACGAAGGAGGATGAAGCAATTCAAATCGTTTTAGAACGAATGTGTCTGTGTGTCAGCGGCAGGAAAAGGATAGATGATTATTCAGAAAAAACCCATGACTGGCCTTTGTTTGAAAGGCTTATGCTCTCTGCATGGATCAGGCTTTTTGACCCTGAAAACAGTATTGCCCTGGAGGTTGCAGGACAATGGGCATATATAGTTGAGAAGGCATTTTGCAGTGGGCAATATAATAAAAATGACGATATAGAGGCATTTTATAAGCAATTTGGTAGAAAACCTAAAAGCAGCTTTGAAACAGGCTTTGGTATGTTTTATCACGTGGCGTTATTGCAAGGGGTTTTAAACTCAGCAACGGAAAGACTTTTATTGGATTATTATATTTCAAGGGCAGAAGGTATTTACTATGTTTATGACAAATGTCTTGGTAAACTACCGGAAACATTTGCATCCAAAGAGACAAGTCATTACTTAGCTGCAGTTGAAGCTTTAGCGGATTATCCGCAGGCTAAGGAAAAACTGAGCTTTGTTGCGAACTGGCTTATATCAAATAAAAATGAATGTGGAAGCTGGGATTTAGGATCAAGCGTAAAGGATGGAGTATATTTTCCCTTAGCTGATTCATGGCGAAGGAAAGAACTCAGAATTTCGGATTGTACAGAAAGAATAAGCAATTTATTGCAAAAAATTGCATAATGAAATTTCTCCTGCGGTTTAAAATCAGAATAAATTTGGTCATGTCTGTATATTGGTGACATAATGTTTGAAATACGAACAGAGCCGGAGCGGCAAAAAACATTGATCGGCGAGGAATGGGATGATGATGAATCCTATTTTGTAGTAGACGAATTGAAAAGAAGGCAGGAAGCGTAAATGATAAAGCCCGGAGATAAAGTTGGAATTATCTGCTGTTCAAACGGACAGAAAAGATCCTGTATGACAAAGATAAAATATTTGGAAGATACTTTGCTGAAAATGGGAATATATGTTTTATTCAGTGACTGTATTTACGAAAAAGAAAATAATCATGGAGACGCTGAAAAGGAACGTGCTCAGGCATTGATGGAATCATATATGGATGATGGAATCAAGGGGATTTTTGATATTTCCGGCGGGGATATTGCAAACGGGATATTGCCATACCTTGACTATGGTATTATCGCGGATAGCCCAAAGCTTTTCTGGGGATACAGCGATTTGACGACAGTGATTAATGCAATCTATTCCAAAACAGGAAAAGAGTCTGTGCTATACCAGATTCGCAATCTTATTTATGAAAACAGGGAGGAACAGACTGCAAATTTTCAAAATACCGTAATGGACGGCGGAAACGATTTATTTCGGATAAACTGCCGTTTTATCCAGCAGACGGAGATGCATGGGATTGTTATTGGAGGGAATATCAGATGCTTTCTGAAATTGGCAGGTACGGAATATATGCCGGATTTGGAAGGAAAAATATTATTATTGGAAAGCTTTGGAGGGACAGTTCCTCAAATAGAGACCTATTTGTTTCAATTAAAGCAATTAGGGGCATTTGAAAAAGCGGCGGGCATCCTGCTGGGCACTTTTACCAAAATGCAGGAGAATCAGAGTATCCCTTCAGCAGAGACACTTGTCAGGAGAATTGCAGGAAAGGATATACCGATTGCGGTTACAAAAGACATAGGGCACGGGACGGATTCAAAAGCGATTGCAATTGGCCGGCAGCTATATATCGGAGGCGGATGCGGGAAATCATAAAATATTCAGCCAATGGAGGCAATGAATAAAACAGGAGGACAGAAGAAAAGGATGAAAACTTTATATGTATCTGATTTGGACGGAACCTTGTTAAGAAATAATCAGAGGACTTCAAATTTTACAAATAATGTGATAAATGATTTGACTAAACAGGGGATGATTTTTTCCTATGCAACTGCCCGGTCTTTGATAACTGCTAAAAAGGCGACTGAAGGAATTCTCTGTAAAATACCATTAATTGTATATAATGGAGCATTTGTGGTTGATAATGTGACGGAAGATATTCTGATTGCAAATTATTTTGATACATCCATTTATGAAGTGTTGGATGATTTATTTGAAAACAAAGTTTATCCCATAGTGTATGCATATATTGACGGAAAAGAGAAATTTTCATTTGTGCCTGAATTATGTACAGAGGGAATGCAGACATTTCTTTCCAGCAGGAAAGGAGATATTCGTACAAATACAGTAAATGCGGTTGCTGACCTAAAATCAGGCAACCTTTTCTATATTACCTGTATTGATAAGCAGTGCAAACTTAAACCATTGTATGAAAAATACAAGGATACGTTTCATTGTGTGTATCAGACTGAAATGTATACAAACGAACAATGGTTGGAGATTATGCCTCTCAATGCTTCAAAAGCAAATGCGATAAAACAATTAAAGGCATTATTGGGATGTGAAAAAATAGTTGCTTTTGGAGATGGAAAAAATGATGTGGACATGTTCGAATTGGCTGATGAAAGTTATGCAGTTGAAAATGCCCATGAAGATTTAAAGAAATATGCTACAGATATTATTTTATCGAACGAGGAAGACGGCGTTGCTCAGTGGCTTGCCCATAATTTTGTTTCATAAATAAAACAGTATTTTTATGGAGAACCATATCATAAATGAGAGTGAAAGAGGCGGTTGAAAGAAATGAAGGGTGGAATGATATGGATGATTTAGAACTTATTGCGGCTGTTAAAACATACAAAGTAATCGAGAAAATAGCAGACGGCTGTTCCGGAGATGAAAAATATAAACTCCAAAAGGATGGGAAATACTTTTTGCTTCGGATAGGCGACAAGACGATGGCATCTGAAAAGAAAAAAGAGTATGACCAGCTTGCCATTTATGCAGATTATGATATGAATACCCAGAAACCTATTGTATTTGGCACCACCACTGACATATTCTATTCTATTGTGACATGGGTTGAGGGCATACCCATTATGGATATTATAAAGAAAGATATGTCTAAAGATTATTATCAATTAGGGAAGAAAGTCGGCATGGAGCTGCAGAAGCTGCATTCACTATCACCGACTAATTTAAAGGCAGACTGGCAGACTTATCTGAAAATGACGGTAGCCGACTGGAAAAATCATCCCTCTTTGTCCGATGATGAGTGGCGGAACATAAGATGCCCGGCCTTTTTCATAAACGGTGAGAAGGATACTCTGGGAACCTGTACGGAACTGCATGAAAAAGTACCGGCGTCAAGAATTTATGAGGTCAGAGGCGGCGGACATCGTCCTCATTTCATCGGAGAACAGATTGAGGAAATAAATGCAAAGGTACTGGAGTTTTTGAGTGATATAGATGGATAGCAAACAGAAATAAGAGGAAAAATCCATGAGAAAAACTATTTGCGGCGGCTGTTCAGAGACGGGAGGCCGCCCTTTCGACGGGGAATGTATCGTTGCAGATGAAACATATCTTATGGTAGCGGAATACGGCGAATGCGGTGCCGAAGCCGAAATCGTGGTATTTAAGAGGTGGAATTCATAGGATTTGGATGATTAATAAATAATGATTTTGGAGGGGTTGATGATACTTGTTACAGGGGGCAAATGGATTTGTCGGTCATAAAATAATGGAGATGTGTAAGAATACAGTTGCTGCTCCGTCGCTTCGCAACATAGCGCAAGAAGATGTGAATCGCATAGTCGGAGAAAGCGATGCGGAAATCATTATTCATACTGCAGCTATTTCAGATATAGGGGCATGTCAGGCTGATCCGGAAGCTTCTTATTATGCAAATGTGCAAATTCCGCTTTTTATTGCAAAAGCATCCAAGAACAGGAAATTAATCTGTTTTAGTTCTGATCAGGTTTATAGCGGATGTGACGAAGAAGGACCATATCAGGAGGATATTGTAAAGCCAGGAAATATATATGCAGAACATAAGCTAGAAATGGAGCAGAGGGTATTAGAAATGAATCCGGATGCAGTTATGCTGCGTGCCGAATGGATGTATGATTACTATTTGAAAAAATCCAATTATTTTATGAATATTATAAATGCGAAAGAAATTGTCTCATTTAGTTCCAGGCAGTTCAGGGGGATTACTTATTTGAAAGAAGTCGCAGAAAACATGGAAAAAGCGATTGCTTTACCAGGCGGCGTATATAATTTTGGAAGCGAAACAACAAAATCAATGTATGATATTACACAGGAATTCGTTGATTTGTTGGGTAAAAAAGTAATGTTAGAAGATATTTCTGCAAAACATAATTTATGGATGAACTGTGATAAAGCAAAAAAGTATGGCGTAAACTTTAGGTCTGTGACAGATGGATTAATGGCCTGTGCAGCAGATTATAATTTAATACAGAGATAGAATCGGCTTGTTAGTGTGAAATATGATATAATACCAATAAAAGCAGGAGATTAGGCCATGAATGCAGATACTACTATAGCGAAGAATATCCATGCGGCTGGTGAGAAAGCCAGCTATGATGCAGCCTGTAAACGGTTGCTTTCAGAAAGGATTATTTTAGCATGGATTATGAAGAACTGTCCGGAAGAATACCGTGATTGCGATGTGGATGAGATTGCCGGGAAATACATTGAAGGCACACCGCAGATAGGTGAAGTGGCAGTGGCCCCAGATGAATCCAATCGTGTTTCTATGATACAGGGAACCGGAAATTTGGAGGAAGATTTTCATATCAAAATGACTTTAGCCTTGGAAAGAGAGGTGTCGCTTATGTGTAATTTGAGTAAGGGAATAGAAGAGAAAGGGATTGAGAAAGGGATTCAAAAGGGCCTTGATAGGGGAATTACAGCTATGATTTTAACCCTGAAGGAGCTGCAAATATCGAGTGACCCACACAAAATGGATGTGTAAGTATCATATTGTGTGGAGATCATAGAAGGGCATTTTATGCCCGACCCTATTTGTGCCAAACCATTTTAAACTCTTTTTCATTGGTTTCATTGTCAATATTTTCTGCTTGGATTATAAAATGTTCTCTTTGGTAAAACCGAACTGCACGCCTGTTTTTCTGATATACGCTTAAACTTAATTTTGTTTTTCTTTCTTTTGCATAATCCAGCAATTGTTTTCCTATGCCTTTTGACCGAGCCGATTCCTTTACAAAAATCCCTGCAATATAATGACCGATTAATCCAATAAAGGCGTCTGTTTGTTTTGTATTGTCGTTTTCCGTTCTTATACACTTTCCGCGTCCTTCGGCAGTTTCCGTACGCGCTCGAGAAATCCCCTTGCCGCCTTCCCCTCCGCGATATTATAGACGTATCCCAGTTTTTGTCCTACAAACTCTGCTGTCTGCTCAAACAAATCGCACATATGCATCACCGATGTCCAGGCTTTTTCAACATTTCCGTCAAAATATGTATTCAGGTATCCCTGGTACTCGTCCGCATCAAGCCACCTGTACAGATACTTTGCGGATTTCCCGACACTGACCTGAAAATCCGTTTTGATGCCGACCTTCCACGAGAGCATTTTTTCCAACTCTTTGCGGACCACGAAGTTGGTCATATCCTGTACATAAGGCATCTCCTTTCGCCAAAGCCCCTTCGCGATATTGTTGCTGCACCACCAGAATTCGTTGGCGCACGCCTGAAATTGCTCTTTAGAGGGCTTTTTTACATGATAATCCGCGTCTGTGGATTGGGACACTTCAGGCAGAAGGTTCTCTTTATCCAACAAAATCCGGCAAAGCTTATCATCATGAATGTGCTCTTGGGTGAAGGGCATTGTCTGTATGGTGAGGTCAATCCGGATACCGTCTTCAAACTGCATCAGCCAGGCATAATGGCTTTCCCTGTTATTTGAATACGGGTATTCATCAGGATACTGCATATACAGGATTTCGCCGAATTTGTGAATCCAGTCCTTGTCCTCGATAAATGTTTTTGTCTCCTTCACCACATATACGATGTCATAGTCCTGAAAAAGATCTTTGGGAACATTGGGGTTTGTCCGCGAACCGTTCATATATACCGCTAAAATCCTCTCGTCCGCCTTTGCAATGTCCATAATCAGCCCATACGTTTCTTCCTCGCTGCGCATAAGCAACCTCCTGTTTAACAACTTTGTATTTGTATTTTTATTCTACCACAAAGCCATGAACGTGGTAAAGAGACAGAAAAGATAACAGGGGATGGACGAGTCTCCTATCAATGAATATAAGCTGGAATTCCATGATCCTATGAGCCGGAACAGGTCTAGCAATCCCTTTTTTCACATATAGTAAAGCATAGTACATTTTCAGCCTGCAAAGGGCGGTGTGAAAAGACTCTATATTGTGGCGCAGTGCCGCGGGGGTTGCCTGCGGTATGCAGGGGGATAAGGATGAAAAAGCGAAGCCATAAATATCACTGGAATCAGACAAGGCAGGAGCGGACGGACGAGAGAAGAGTTTCCGGCAGAGAGCTTATGGTAGAATCCCTGAAGCTTCCCAAGGACTCCCTTCTGGGGGCGTCTATTGTGACTGTGACGGGAAACACGGATGCTTTTGTGGAAAATTATAAAGGGATTATCGAATATACAAACCAGCAGATTCTACTTCAGGGGAAAAACTGTAAAATCGAGATCTGCGGCAGAAGGCTGAATATCGTCTACTATACCAATGAAGATATGAAAATCAGCGGGTGGATCGAATCCGTCCGGTATCTGGTATAAGGAGGCGTGGTATGATACAGGTCATTCGTTACTTGAAGGGTTATCTGGCTATTAAGGTTTTTGGCTTTTCGCCGGAAAGGTTTATGAACCTATGCAGCCACCACAAAATTTTTCTCTGGGATGTGGAAAACCATGGCGGCTATTACACAATGAAGATCAGCCTCCAGGGGTTTTATCGGCTGAAAGGAATTACCAGAAAAACAGGGACAAGGGTAGTCATAACAAAGCGTTATGGACTGCCCTTTCTTTCTAGAAAGATGTGGAAGCGCAGAATCTTTATGCTTGGGCTTTTGGGCAGCCTGGTCTTCTGGATGTGGATGTCCCGGTTCATCTGGGCGGTGGAGGTGGAAGGCAACTACTATGTGACGACGGATGTCTTTCAGGATTTTTTGGGAGAGAGCGGCGTCTTTGCGGGGATGAAAAAGAAGGATGTGGAGATTGAAGCCCTGGAGAAAGCGATCAGGGCGCAGTTTGATATTGTCACATGGACCTCGGCGCGGATCGACGGCACAAGGCTGTTAATCCAGATCAAGGAAAATGATCTGATTATAGAGCAGGAGCCCGAGCCCGGGACGGGAGAAGGGGAGGGGATGGATCTGGTCGCCGGAAAGGAGGGAGAGATTATCAGCATTGTAACCCGAAGCGGTGTCCCAAAGGTTACGGCAGGGGCTGCCGTCGTCAAGGGGGATGTTCTGGTGGAGGGCAGCATTCCGATTTTTAACGAGGACGGAACCGTAAGGCGCTATGATTACTGTAAGGCGGATGCGGATATTATGCTCCGCTGCGTTTATGACATGAAAGAGGAGCTGCAGGAGAAATATGAGCAGAAGCTCTATACGGGAGATGAAAAAAAGCTGCCCTTTCTCATGATCGGGACAAAGAAGCTGGAGCTTCCTGTCTTTGGGAAGCCATATGAAAAACAGGACGTGGTGGAAGAAAAAACACAGCTTAAGCTGTTTGGAAATTTCTATCTGCCGATATATCTGGGGCATGATCTGGTGAGAGAATATGTATCGGAGGAGAGGGTATACACAAAAGATGAGGTAAAAGAGCTTTTTGAAGATAAAATCCAAAAATTTATAGAAAGTTTACAGGAAAAAGGGGTTCAAATTATAGAAAAAAATGTTACAATAGATAAGAATGCCGGAGTATGGAAGATGAAAGTAGATTTCCTTGCATTGGAAAAAACCGGCATCACGAGAAAGACTCAGACCGCACCCTTAGATGAGAGTGCGGAGGAAGAAAATCAGGAATAAAACGCAAGAGGTATATGGATGGAAGAAATTTCTGAGGTGTTGGATGTAGCGGCCAGTGATCAGTCCAATGTTTTCGGTCAGTTTGACTCCCACATCAAAAAGCTGGAGAAGGAGCTTTTCGTGTCGATTGTTGACAGAAACGGAAAAGTCAGGATCAGCGGGAAGCCTGCAGGCGTCAAGAGGGCCATGGCGGTCATCCATGAATTGACAGAATTATCGAGGAGAGGAAATATAATCCAGGAACAGGATGTGGATTATGCAATTACTATGAGTATAGAAGAAAATGAAGACGTTTTGCTTGAAATAGATAAGGACTGCATCTGCCATACCGTCTCAGGCAAGCCGGTGAAACCCAAGACTCTGGGGCAGAAGGAGTATGTGGATGCCATCCGCAACAATATGATTGTGTTCGGACTGGGCCCGGCGGGCACCGGTAAGACTTATCTTGCCATGGCCATGGCCATCACCGCCTTTAAAAGCCAGGAGGTGGAGAGGATTATATTGACCCGTCCGGCCATCGAGGCGGGGGAGAAGCTGGGATTCCTTCCGGGAGATTTGCAGAGCAAGGTTGATCCTTATCTGCGCCCCTTATATGATGCCCTTTACCAGATCATGGGGGCGGAGGCCTTCCAGAAGAATATGGAGAAGGGGGCGATCGAGGTGGCCCCCCTGGCGTATATGAGAGGCCGGACCCTTGACAATGCCTATATTATCCTGGATGAGGCTCAGAATACCACATCTGCCCAGATGAAAATGTTTCTGACGAGAATTGGCTTCGGCTCCAAAGTGATCGTCACGGGGGATGCCTCACAGAAGGATTTGGCGCCCGGGACAGAGTCAGGGCTTGATGTGGCGGCAAAGGTGCTGTCCAATATAGAGGGCATTGCCTTTTGCAGGCTGACAAGCCGGGATGTGGTCAGACATCCGCTGGTACAGAAGATCGTTAAGGCTTATGAGAATTATGAGGCCAGGGAAAGCGGCTCAAAGCAGCGAATTCCTCATGCTGCCTCCCGTTCTTATCCTCAGCGAAAAAACAGGAATGCGGATTATGGAAAAAAACATTGATAAAAAAGAGATAAGGGATATGGAAAGTATTTCCTTCAATATCAGACCGGACAGGTGGCTGGTATCCTTCCAGGAAGTGCTGATGTTCCTTTTGACAATCATATACAGCGCGCTTGCGGCTTACCTGTATGAAAAGACAGTATTTGAAATTGCGGGAACTGCAATCCTTGCAGGGGCAGGATTTGGCTGTGTTCTGTTTTCCATAGAACAGAGTCTGGAAAACGAAAGCTTTCTGTATGACAATGAGAAGCATTTGTGGAGATTTGTGATTATTTATCTGCTTTCCTTTGGGGGAAGCGTTCTGTTTCCCATGCTGCCGGTAGGAGGGTGGCCATATCTGGTAATCTTTGTGGGACTGATGTTTTTCAGCAACAGGGTGATAGGCCTTTCGGCAGGCTGTGTGCTTCTCATGATCACGGTTTTGATAGAGGGGGAAGGCATTGTTCCCTTCCTCATTTATTTTATCAGCGGCCTTGCAGGGATCCTGGTATTCTCCTACATATATGAAACCTACAGGATATGGCTTCCACTGCTGATTTCGCTGATGATGCAGGCAGTATGCCTTGTGGCGTGGGAGCTTTTGTTTTCTGAGGCGCCCTTGTCCGTCGAGCTTTTGCCTGCGCCTGCGCTGAATCTTTTTGTCTGCCTTATTTTGCTGCTCTTGCTGCTGAAATACTTCAGCTTTTCCTTAGTCTACCGAAACCGCGACCGGTTCATGGAAATTAATGATCCGGAACATCCCCTTTTGGTGGAACTGAAGGCTTTCTCCAAGGAGGAATACTACCATGCCATCCATACCGCCTATCTCTGTGACAGGATCGGGAAACGGTTAGGACTTCGGGAGGGACTGATCAAAGCCTGCGGATATTATCACAGAATAGGAGTCCTGAAGGGGGAGAACAGTTGGGAAAATATCCAGAAGATTTTGGAGGAGCATGATTTCCCACAGGAAATGAAAAGTGTGCTGAAAGAATATGCAGATGAGTGGGAAAGGGCGATCTCCAAGGAAACTGTGATTCTTATGTTTTGCGATTCCCTGATTTCCTCCATCAGTTATCTTTTTTCGAAGGACGCGGCCGCGCAGTTAGAGTATTCACCTATTATCAATATGGTGCTGAAGGAAAAAATCGAGAGCGGCAGGATCAACCACAGCGATATTTCTTTTGGAGAAATCCAGGAGATCAGAAGAATCTTGATGGAGGAGCAGCTTTACTATGAGTTCTTACGTTGAAAATGAGACAGGAACAGATTTTGGCCTTGCCATAGAGGAGATTATGGACAGGGTGATGGAAGCGGTTTTGGAGGAGGAGGGCTGCCCCTATGAAGCCCAGGTGAACCTCCTTATCACAGATGATGAGGGGATCCGGGAATTCAACAGGCGCCTTCGGGAAGTAGACTTGCCCACGGACGTTCTTTCTTTCCCCATGATTCTGTTTGAAAAAGAGGCGGATTTCTCTGTTGTGGAGGAGGATGAGGCAGATTTTTTTGATCCTGACAGCGGGGAGCTTATGCTGGGGGATATCATCATCTCTGCGGACAAAGTCATGGAGCAGGCAAAAAAATATGGACATTCCCCCAAAAGAGAGCTGGCTTTTCTCATTGCGCACAGCATGTTCCATCTTTGCGGTTATGATCACATGACAGAGAAAGAGGCACAGATCATGGAACAAAAGCAGGAGAAACTGCTTACCAGGCTCGGTATTACCAGAGAGAATTAATCAATCCGGATCAGATAGGAGTACCTATGAAAAAACCAGTAAAGAGAAGGACAACTTTCCGAGGCTCCTCCTTTGGAAAGGACTATTTTACAATGATTGCACAGATTACCCTGATGGCGGTTTTCATTTTCCGGATTCCCCTGGGATATATCATCGGGGATAAGGGGATGGCCTATTTCGGTCTGGCAAATGAAATTTTTGCGGTTGTGGCGGGAACCGTTGCTTACGGGTTGTCGGAAGCGGTTGCCATGCAGGTGAGATACCGCATGAAAAGAGGACAGGTGAAAAGCGCCGGAAGGATTTTAAAAGGAGCGGTGCTTTTAGGAGGCGGGATCGGCCTTTTGCTGAGTTTTCTTTTGATTTTCACAGGACAGGCCCTGGCGCAGAAAGCCATGCGCCTTGCCCCTGCCGGGATGGCGGTAGCGTGGATGGCCCCGGCGGTATTTTTAAGTATCCTTACCGGAGTTTTCAGAGGATATTTTCAGGGAAACGGGTCAAAAAGGCCGACCATGCATTCCCAAATCCTCTATGTCCTTTTCCTTTACCTTGGAGGACTGGCAGGAGGGATGGCTCTGTACGGCTACGGGAAAAAGGTGGCGGCTCTTCTTCAAAATGAAGATTTTGCCGGAGCCTACGGGGCAATGGGGGCGTCCATTGGATTGGTTGTGGCTTCTGTGTTCAGTTTCTTTCATCTGTTTGTCCTGTATCTGATCTATAAAAACAATCTGAAAAAGCAGGCGCTCAGAGAGCAGTCCCGCAATCAGGATACGATATTGGGGGCCTTAAAGATCGTATCAGGGACGGGAATACTGTATGCCCTGTATTGGTTTTCCTTTCATGTCCTGCCTCTGCTGGATCAATATTTTTTCTTCCTGAAGGGGAGCAGGACGCCTCTGCAGGAGGGCGTGAGTTTTGGCGAATATATGGGGGAGCTTACGGCTTTGTGGGGAGCGTATTACGGGAAATGTGAGGTGGCAATCCGGATTGTGGGAGGATTTGCCGCTATGGTCTGCCTTTTGCCCATCAGACGGATCATCACGACCCTGGAGCGGGAAGAAAACCGCGTGGCAAGAGAAAAGCTGGGGATATGGATTCATCAAAGCGCCGCCATCGCGATTCCGGCCGCTGTTTTTCTTGGTGTGCTGGCAGAAGATTTGACGGCCGTATTATTTAAGGGCAGCAATGAGCAGGTGGTTCCCTGGCTGCGGGCAGGCTCTCTTGTGGTAGTTTTTTCTGTATTTGCCATGATTTTTACGGAAGTACTTATGCGGAACCGGAAGTTGATTTATATGCTCGGCACAGGGCTTGCGGCGCTGATTCTTCACCTGGCAGCCATAGTGCTGCTGGTCAATACGGCGGGACTTGGCATTATGGGCGTAATTATTGCGGAAATCGTCTTTTATGGGGCAGTGACTGTGGCAGGCTTTTTTCTGGTTAGTCATTTTTTTCAGTATGAGCAGGAATGGATCAAGTGCTTTGCGCTTACCATCGTGGTTTCCGCCGTTTCCGGTCTTCTGGCAATGTTGATTAACAGACTGCTCCATACATTTTTGGGAGCGTTTCTTTCTCTGGTGATTTCCCTGGCAGTGGCAATCATAGTGTATATGCTTCTTTTGGTGGTAACCAGGGCATTTCGAAGGGAAGAGCTGGATGAGATGGCAGGAGGAAGGCTTTTAATCCTGCTGTCGGAGCTTCTTCATTATACATAATAAAAGTATAATTTCATATTTTTTGCCGATACTGTTTCTAAGGCGATGAATGGATTGGCCTTATAAAGGGTAAAGGTGCATACTATGAAATTTGTAAAACGTCTCAGCATATTTTTTATTTATCCGCTTACTATGTTCGCGATGGGGTTTGCTTCTAACATGGCTATTATGGAATTTTTTTATCCGGGAGAACAGGAAGAAGCCGTGAAGGAGAATTATTTGGAAGGACAAAACAACGAATGCCAGGCTTCGCCGGACATTCTTATGTTCCAAGAGAACGCTTCCGCTATGGAAGCGCCGCAGGCAGAGGAAGAACCGGGTTTTCTTCGGTCGGATGAGGCAGATCCAATTGAGGTCGCAATGAGCGAGGAGCCGGTGGTGACGGCAAATACCCATTATGTACTTCAGCATTATGATACGGCAAGCGGCCTGAGCAGTGAGGATGAGGGGGCGGTCATGCCGGATAAATTCATTGGTTTAAGCAGGGATAAGCTGGTAGATG
Organism: uncultured Lachnospiraceae bacterium; assembly: GCA_910579425.1. Lineage (GTDB taxonomy): Bacteria > Bacillota > Clostridia > Lachnospirales > Lachnospiraceae > Suilimivivens. Next base: position 16,908 of record CAJTVL010000058.1, read on the forward strand.
AGATTGAAGAATATAACCGCAACCCGTCTCTGACGGATTTGGAGCAGGGGTTTACCTATATGGAGCTTGTGTCTTTTTCCCCTGCAAGGGTGGTAGTGAAGAAAAGCTATGAACTGGAGGAGGAAGAAAAGGGTTTTTTTCTTTTGAATGAAAATCACTATGTGGTAGTCTATGATCACAGCCTGTCCCGGGTCTATATGGATACAGAGATTTTGGTGGAGAATCTGCCGGAGAGTCTGCAGGAAGAAATACTAAATATGAAATTCGTGGAGAACGAAAAAGAGTTGTATCAGTTTCTTGAAACGTACACCAGTTAATTACAAACCAAGACGGAATGCCGGGCTTTTTGGGGCATTCTTATGTTAAAACAGAAGGAGAAAAAGGGCGTATGGATAAGAAAGCGAGGATAGGGATCCTAGGGGCAGGAGCCTCCGGGATGGCGGCGGCAATCGCGGCGGCAGGATGCGGGGCAGAGGTTACCCTGTTTGAAAAAGAGGAGAGGGTGGGAAGGAAAATTCTTGCCACCGGAAACGGGAAATGCAATCTTGGCAATCTGGATTTTTCCGTGAATCAATATTATTGTGAGGATAAAGAAAAGCTTGAAAAAATGTTCCGGGTCTTTTCGGTATGGGATACCATATCCTTTTTTGAGAGCATGGGGCTTATGGTCAAAAGTAAAAACGGTTATCTTTACCCCTATTGCGAACAGGCCAGCGCAGTGCTGGATGTGCTGCGCATGGAGCTCTCAAGAAAACAGGTCAGGGTGGTGACGAATACCGCCGTAGAGAGTGCCGTTTACAGAAGTGAGAGCGGCGTGTTTGAGCTCACAGACGGCTTTGGAGCAGTACATAATTTTCAAAAACTGATTGTCGCCTGCGGAAGCCCGGCTTCTTTGAAGAAGGGGGAAGGAATGACAGGGTATCGGTTGGCGGAGAGTTTTGGGCATAAGGTAAAGCGGCTTCTTCCCGGATTGGTACAGCTTCGAAGCGACGAGGCCTTTGTCAGAGCTTTGGCCGGAGTCAGGTGTCAGGCAAAAGTCACGCTTCTGACAGACGGGGAAGAGCAGGCGGCCGAAACCGGAGAGGTGCAGTTTACCGACTATGGCGTTTCCGGTATTCCTGTTTTTCAGTTGAGCCGGATCGGGGCGGCGGCAGTTGCCGAAAAGAAGAAGGTGGAGGTGATCCTGGATTTTTTCCCGGACCAGGAGGAAAAGGCCTATGTGTATATGGCCCGGCAGCGCTTTGAGCTGCAGCAGGATAAGACCCTGGAGGAGTATATGACAGGGCTGCTGAACAAGAAAATCAATATGGTACTTATAAAGCGTCTGGGCCTGAAACCGGACAGGAAAGCGGCAGAAACAGGCTGGCAGAAAATTTCCGCCCTGATGCAGGAATGCAGGAGATTTCCTATACATATCAGCAGTGCCAATTCCATGGAAAATGCGCAGATCTGCGCCGGTGGAATTGGGCTGGAGCAGATCAGCACAGAGATGGAGTCGGAGCTGGTCAAAGGACTTTACTTTACGGGAGAGCTTTTGGATATAGACGGAAGGTGCGGAGGCTATAACCTGCAATGGGCATTCACCAGCGGAGTTATTGCCGGAAGAAATGCGGCAGGGTGTTCTACAAGGGCGGAGGCTGAAGGATCTGAGCCGGAGAATGAGCAATTAAAAGGCGGCCCGAAATGCTGAGAATCTCTCAACTGCGGCTTCCTGTGGAGCACAACCGGGAGGAGCTTACGGAGCGGGTTAAAAAGCTTTTGCGGTGTAAGGAAACGCCGGAAATCTTCATTGTCAGGCGCTCCGTAGACGCCAGGAAAAAGCCGGAGCTTTATTTCAATTATATATTGGATGTCAGGGTGAAAAATCAGGACCGGATCTACAGCCGCTGCAGCAAGAATCAGGTTCAGATCCGGAAGGAAAAGCCCTATCGGTTCCCTGTTTCCGGGCTTCAAAAGCAATGGTCTCAAGCCTCTGCCGGCTCTGACGGCGCAAAGGAGAGGCCGGTGATTATCGGCACAGGGCCGGCGGGACTGTTCTGCGGATACATGCTGGCACAGGCCGGTCTTTGTCCCATTCTTTTAGAGCGCGGAATGCCTGTAGAGCAGAGAACAAAGGATGTGGAAGCCTTCTGGAAGGGTAAAAGCCTGAATCCGGAATCCAATGTGCAGTTCGGGGAAGGCGGCGCAGGCACCTTTTCCGACGGGAAGCTGAATACACTGGTGAAAGATACCCATGGCAGAAACCGGAAGGTGCTTTCCATCTTTGTGGAGGCAGGAGCGCCGCCGGAAATTTTATTCGATCATAAGCCCCATATCGGAACGGATGTTCTGCAAAAGGTAGTGGCGAATCTGCGAAAGGCCATTCTGGATATGGGAGGAGAGGTGCGTTTTGGCGCCAAAGTAACCGATATTGAAGGGGAGAAGGGGCATATTACAGGGCTTGTCATAAACGGAGCCGAAAGGCTGCCTGCAGGGTATGTGGTGCTGGCTCCCGGACACAGTGCCAGGGATACCTTTGCCATGCTCTGGGAGAGGAAAATCGCCATGGAGGCTAAGCCCTTCGCGGTAGGCATGCGGGTGGAGCATCCCCAGGAGCTGATCAATCTCTCCCAATACGGGCAGAGGGAGGTACCTGTGTTGGGAAATGCGCCCTATAAGGTGACGGCCAAGGCTTCCGATCAAAGAGGCGTATATTCTTTCTGCATGTGTCCCGGAGGCTATGTGGTGAACGCCTCCTCGGAGCCGGGACATCTGGCCGTGAACGGGATGAGCTACAGCAAAAGAAACGGGAAAAATGCCAACAGCGCAATTGTGATAGCCGTTTCCCCCAGGGACTACGGCAGCGATCATCCCCTGGCGGGAGTGGAGTTTCAGAGGATGCTGGAGCGAAGAGCTTTTGAGGCGGCAATGGGAAAGGTGCCTGTAGAAAGGTATGGGGAATACAGAAAAGCCGTCATGGGGCAGGCCTGGCAGGAGGAAATGTCTCCGGTATCAGAGGACTTCTCCCCGAGCATAAAAGGAGAATGGGCTTTTGCCGCTGTCCATGAAATTCTCCCTGAGCCCTTGAGGAAAGCCTTTGTGGAAGGGATGGAGAGCTTTGGCAGGATGATCCGGGGATTTAATGCCCCCGATGTGCTGGTGGAGGGCATGGAGAGCAGGACTTCCTCCCCGGTGCGGATTTTGAGGGACGACACTCTGCAGTCCGTCTCCCTGAAAGGGTTATATCCCTGCGGGGAAGGGGCAGGTTATGCAGGGGGAATTACATCAGCGGCTATGGACGGGATCCGGGTGGCGGAGGAGATCGCGGTTTGTATCGCTGCCGGCCGGAATAAATGCAAAGAGGAGGTTTGAGGGGAAGAAAGGAGGGGCTTATGGATCACAATCTCTTTCACGGCAAGCAGGAGTTGCGCAGTAAATATCTTGCTTATAGGGATGCGCTTTCTTTAAAGGAGCGGAAAGAAAAAAGCGAACGTATTTGGGAATTGCTTCGGGGGGATGCTTCCTACAGGCGGGCACAGGCGATTCTGGTTTACATGGATTATCGCAGCGAGGTGATCACCACGGGTCTGGCAGAAGCCCTCTTTGCCTCCGGCACGAAACGGGTGTTTGCCCCCAGGGTGGAGGGAATGGATATTACCTTTTATGAGGTGGCTTCCATGGAGGATTTCACAGAAGGCTACCAGAAGATCAGGGAGCCCTATGGAAAGGAAGAGAAACGGTTCGCGCCACAGCAGTTTCGGGGGCAGAGCATTCTGGTACTGGTGCCGGGAGCGGTGTTTGACCGGCAGAAGGGCAGAATCGGTTATGGAAAGGGCTTCTATGACCGCTTTCTGGAAAAGCTTGCCTGTGCCTGTGAAAAGGGCGGATGGGAAGAGAAGGGAGCCTTTGTACGCAGTGCGGCCCTGGCCTTTGACTGTCAGCTTGCCAAAAAGGTATCTGTGGAGGCCCATGACCGGAGAGTGGATATGATCATAACCGAAACGGGGATTATTCAGTGACGGTGAACAGCAAACAGAACAGAGAGGGGCAGGGACGATGGATGAGCAATTGATGCAAATGGGAAAAAATGCGGCCTTTGCAAAATATGAGCTGCAGCTTCTTACTTCCGATCAGAAGAATCAGGCATTGTATGAGGCAGCAGAGGCATTGAAGGCGCAGAGCAGCCTTATTTTGGAGGAAAACAGCAGGGATATGGTCCGGGGAAAGGAAAAGGGCATGTCGCCCGGGCTTCTTGACAGACTGCGCCTTACGAGGGAGCGGATAGAAGGGATGGCTCAGGGGCTTGAGGAGGTGGCTCAGCTTCCGGATCCGGTGGGAGAGGTGCTGGAGAGGATAGAGCGTCCGAATGGCCTTCGGATAGAAAAATGCAGGGTTCCCATGGGCGTGATCGGGATGATCTATGAGTCCCGCCCCAATGTCACGGCGGATGCCTTCGGACTGTGCTTTAAAAGCGGGAACGCGGTCATTTTAAAGGGGGGAAGCGATGCAGTCTTTTCAAATTCGGCCATTGCCGGGGTGATACAGGACGCCCTTTACAAGTCAGGAATTACCAGAGATGCCCTGCAGCTCATCAAGTCCACTGACAGAGAGATCACCCGGCAGTTTATGGGGATGAAGGAGTATGTGGATCTTCTGATTCCACGGGGCGGCGCGGGGCTGATCCGGAGCGTGGTGGAGAACAGCACCATACCGGTGATCGAGACCGGTACGGGAAACTGTCATATTTTTGTGGACGAGTATGCCGATCTTGATAAAGCCGTTTCCATTATCGTCAATGCCAAAACCCAGCGGATCGGAGTGTGCAACGCCTGTGAATCTCTTGTGATCCACGAGAAGATAGGGGATGCCCTTTTGCCGCGGCTTGCCAGGGAACTGGAGCAGCGCGGCGTTGAGATCAGGGGAGATCAAAGGGTACAGGAGGTGATTGGCTGCAAGCCTGCCGCGGAGGAGGATTATGCCACAGAATATCTGGATCTGATCATTTCCATGAAAACAGTGTCCTCGGTGGAGGAGGCTATCGCCCATATCAATCAATACAGTACAAGGCATTCGGAATCCATTATTACCGAAAATAAGGAAAACGGGGAAAAGTTCTTGCGGGAGATTGACGCCGCCTGTGTCTATCTGAACGCTTCTACCAGATTTACAGACGGGTTTGAGTTCGGGTTTGGGGCAGAGATCGGTATCAGTACCCAGAAGCTTCATGCCAGAGGCCCTATGGGGCTCAGAGAACTGACCTCTTACAAATATCGGATCAGGGGAAACGGCCAGGTGAGGATTTAGGCTTGATTTCCCTGCACAGATGTGTAAAAATAATACGGAAAAGTAAGCTTTGCTCTGACGGGGAGGGTTCGTGATGAGAGGAATAGATACACAGGTACGTAAAATCAGAAGACGCATTTTTAAAGAAGTGGCAAATCTGGCATATACCTCCGACAATCTGAAGGATGACGTGGAGGCTCTGCCCTATAAGATTGTTGACTATGATGAATCGGAATATGAAAGCATTTACCGGGAGCGGGCAATCGTAAGAGAGAGGATCCGGCTGGCGATGGGGCTCTCGCTGCGTCCGGAAAATGCGCCGGTGCATGTGACCCAGGGGCTGGAAGAGAGCAATATCGATGAGAAATATTATGAACCGCCTCTGATGCAGGTGATCCCTTCGGCCTGCAATGCCTGTCCGGAAAATAAATATGAGATTACGGATAAATGTATGGGGTGTGTGGCCCATCCCTGCCGGGAGGTCTGTCCCAGAGGGGCCATCAGTATGAAGAAGGGAAAATCCGTGATCGACCAGGAGAAGTGCATTCGATGCGGGAAATGTAAATCCATCTGCCCTTATGATGCGATTTCCCATCAGGTTCGCCCCTGTCTGGCTCATTGCGGAGTGAATGCCATTAAGAGTGACAAAAAGGGCCGGGCTTACATTGATACGGATTTGTGTGTTTCCTGCGGCCAGTGTATGGTGAGCTGCCCCTTTGGCGCTATTGCGGATAAATCCCAGATTTTCCAGCTTATACGGGCCATGCAGTCGGGCAGGAAGATCATTGCCCAGGTAGCCCCCTCCTTTGTAGGGCAGTTTGGGAAAAATGCCACGCCGGATAAGATCAAGGCGGCCCTGAAGGAGCTTGGCTTTTATGATGTGTACGAAACGGCAATCGGCGCGGATATGGGAGCCATGGCAGAGGCGGAGCACTATGTGAAGGAAGTCTCCACGGGGGAACTGCCTTTCCTGCTTACCTCCTGCTGTCCCTCCTGGTCCGTCCTTGCCAAGAAATTTTTCCCGGAAACCATCGACAAGATTTCCAATGCGCTGACCCCCATGGTGGCCACTGCCCGGAAGATCAAGGAAGACCATCCGGATGCCTCCGTGGTATTTATCGGCCCCTGCGCCTCCAAGAAGCTGGAGGCTTCCCGCAGGACCATCCGTTCCGATGTGGATTTCGTCATTACCTTTGAAGAGCTGGCGGGCATGTTCGAAGCCAGGGGCCTTTTGCCGGAAGAAGAGACAAACGGCGAGGACATGAAGGATGCCACAGGAGCAGGCCGCGGCTATGGCGTTGCCGGAGGCGTTGCAAGCGCCATTGAGGAATGCATCCGGGAGTATTACCCGGATGTGGAAGTGAATATCGAGCATGCGGAGAGCCTGACCGAATGTAAAAAAATCTTAATGCTTGCCAAGGCCGGCAAGAAAAACGGTTGTCTGATCGAAGGGATGGCCTGTCCCGGAGGCTGTGTCGCCGGAGCGGGGACAAATATTGCCATTCCCCAGGCCATGAAGGAAGTGGCCGGATTCAAGGCGGCGGCAGCGCAGAAGATTCCGGATAAAAAATAACTGCCATTGGTTTGAAAGGAGCATCACGAGAAATGAAAATAAGAACAAGATATGCGCCCAGCCCTACGGGACGGATGCATGTGGGAAATTTGAGGACAGCTCTCTACGCCTATCTGATTGCGAAGCACGAGGGCGGCGATTTCATGCTGAGGATCGAGGACACGGATCAGGAGCGGTTCGTGGAGGGAGCAGTGGAGATCATCTACCATACTCTGCAACAGACGGGCCTTATTCACGACGAGGGACCCGATAAGGACGGCGGCGTGGGACCTTATGTCCAGTCAGAGCGGCAGAAGCAGGGAATCTATCTGGAGTATGCCAAAAAGCTGATTGAGAAAGGGGAGGCATACTATTGCTTTTGTGACAAAGAGCGGCTTGACGGGCTTAAATCCCAGGTAGTGGAGGGGAAGGAAATCACGGTTTATGACAAGCATTGTCTTTCCCTGTCCAAAGAAGAGGTGGAAGAAAAGCTAAAGGCCGGGCTCCCTTACGTGATCAGACAGAATAACCCCAGAGAGGGGAAGACCACCTTCCACGACGAGATATACGGAGATATTTCTGTGGACAACGGGGAACTGGACGATATGATCCTGATCAAGTCCGACGGTTATCCCACCTACAATTTTGCCAATGTGGTGGACGATCATCTGATGGGAATCACTCATGTGGTGAGGGGAAACGAGTATCTTTCCTCCTCTCCGAAATACAACAGGCTGTATGAAGCTTTTGGCTGGGAGGTGCCGGTCTATGTACACTGTCCTCTGATTACCGATGAAAATCACCAGAAGCTCAGCAAACGCTGCGGCCATTCTTCTTATGAGGATTTGATTGAGCAGGGCTTTTTGACGGAGGCGGTGGTCAATTTTGTGGCGCTTCTGGGATGGAGCCCTTCCGAGAGCAACAAGGAAATATTCTCCTTAAAGGAACTGACAGAGGCCTTTGATTACCGCCATATCTCCAAATCCCCGGCGGTGTTTGATTACACCAAGCTGAAATGGATGAACGGGGAATATATCAAGGCCATGGATGAAGCCGCTTTTTATGGGAAGGCGGAGCCATATCTTAAGGAAACCATCCAAAGAGAAATGGATTTTAAAAAGCTTGCGGCCATGGTCAAGACAAGGATCGAGGTGTTCCCGGATATTCCCGCACTTGTGGACTTTTTGCAGGAACTGCCGGAGTATGACCCGGCTATGTATCAGCACAAAAAGATGAAGACCACGAAGGAATCTTCTCTGGAGGTTTTAAGAGAGCTTCTTCCCATGTTGGAGGCACAAAAGGATTATTCCAACGACGCGCTCTATGAGCTTTTGCTTTCCTATGTGGAGCAGAAGGGCTGCAAGAACGGCTATGTACTCTGGCCGGTGCGCACGGCGGTTTCAGGAAAACAGATGACACCTGCCGGAGCCACGGAAATCATGGAACTTCTCGGCAAGGAGGAATCCCTCCTGCGCATTAAGAAAGGAATCGAATTACTTGAGAATACCCAGTAAATCACAGCAACAGGCGATTGCCCATCTGTCAGGGCCTGCCATGGTTATTGCAGGCCCCGGCAGCGGGAAAACCTTCACCATTGTCCGGCGTATCTTATCTCTGATCTGCGACTATCACATTCCTCCCCAAAACATTCTTGTAATAACCTACACCAGGGCTGCCGCCGCCGAAATGAAGGAGCGCTTTGAAAAAGCCGCGGGAGAAGAAGCAGGAGGAAGCGTAAATTTCGGAACTTTCCACAGTATCTGTTATCATATCTTAAAACAATCCGGTAAAATAAAAGAAAATTCCCTGATCAAAGAGAGCGATAAGAGAAAACTCATACAGATGATCCTAAGGACTATGGGACTTGGCTCCA
>CAJTVL010000059.1 GCA_910579425.1 uncultured Lachnospiraceae bacterium
CACAAGCCCCGCTTCAATGTCGGCAAGCATGGACTGGAAGCCGGGTCTTTGGAATGCTCGTGTACGGTAAAGAAGTAAGCAACCGAAAACGAAAGATAGACCGCCAGCAAATTGTGTGTAGCGATGGCCTTTACCGTGTGAATATTTACAGTGCATCCCGGCCTAAACAGCTTTTCTACAAGGAGTGCGATTTTTGACTCTATAGAGCGGTATGCTATTTGGAACAATGCATTGTACCTGTTAAGGTATTTTGTTGCTGCCCCACGGCGGCGGCTTGGCCGGCCGGCTGTTTCGGGGATAAGCCTCCCTTTATAGCTGTCAAGCACGAAGGTCTCGTCAAATTCAGTGACATCCCCCAGAACCACGGGGGATTCACCGAAAAAATCCTCAAGTGCCATGAGCAGCTTATGCCTCATGTTAAAAGCAGTCTGATGTGTGAGCCCGAGTGTTTTCTCAGCATGACTCAGGGAATCGCCCTCCAATGTCTGCCTTAAGAGATCCTGCCACACGTCCATCCCAAAGTGTGACATGGACAGTTGGTTCCCGTGGTTGGCACATAGGTTTTCCCACAGGACTTGCACAGACAGCGCTGCTTTCCGCATTTAGACCCATAAAGAATTATGTTATGGGATCCACAGTGCGGACACGGAATACGTTCCGATGCAGTCTGCTGTGCGCCGTCGCCATGGGGAATCACATTGGCAGCAAGGAGCAGTCCAGCTATTTCGTCCTGTGACAGAGATCTCAGATATTGAACAACAGTCTGACGGTCCAACATATTAATCACCATAATCCTGACAGCACAGGACGCCTTTCTTTAATGTTGAGACCATTATACCGAATCAAGTGTCCAAATAAACGGACTTATAAGGGCGGCCAACCCATTTTTTGACTAACACCATTCTCATAAATCTATTGACAATCAAGTGCATATAGTATATAGTGTGCATTGCGTAACATCACATTAGAAATCAGAGGGAGGGAAAAAGTGAAAATACTAATATCCAATACTTCCGACAAACCTTTATATCAACAAATTAAAGACCAAATCAAAGACGCAATTTTGAAAGAAGAATTGAAACAGGGCGATTCACTTCCGTCTATCCGTGCTTTTGCAAATGATTTGAAAGTAAGCGTCTTAACTATCCGGCGAGTTTACGAAGAATTAGAACAAGAGGGGTTTGTCATAAGCCAAGTAGGAATAGGAACATCTGTATCAGCAAGCAATCTTGAATTGCTCCGTGATTCCAAACGTAGGCTTGTAGAGGAAAAAATGATTGACATGATTCAAACAGCAAAAACATTAAAAATATCCAAAGAGGAACTTAATACCATGATGGATATTCTTTACGGGGAGGATTGAAATGAACAATATTTTGAAAGTAGATGGATTGAGCAAGTCGTATGGTGACTTTTCTCTAACAGATGTGACATTCTCATTGCCGGAAGAATGTATAACAGGCTTTATTGGTATCAATGGAGCGGGTAAGACAACCACATTGCGTACACTTTTAGGATTGACGAGCAGAAGTTCCGGCAATATCCAATTTTTTGGTCTTGACATGGACAGAAATGAAAAGCAGATTAAAGACCGAATAGGCGTTGTCTTAGATGATGGCTGCTTTTACGATGAACTTACTTTAGCTGAAATGAAAAGAATCATAGCATCGGCGTATACTTCATGGTCTGAACAGGATTTTAAACGTTATATGGATATGTTTTCACTTGACCCAAAACAAAAAATCAATATGCTCTCCAAAGGTATGAAAATGAAGTATGCACTTGCATTAGCCCTTTCTCATAACGCGGAATTGCTGATTATGGACGAACCTACAAGCGGACTTGACCCATTAATCAGAAGCCAGCTTTTAAAAATCCTAACAGATTACATGGCAAATGGCGGCAAGGGGGTTTTCTTTTCAACACACATTACTTCCGACCTTGATAAGATAGCGGATATGCTTATTATGATTGACAAGGGGCATATTATTTTTCAGGAAGAAAAAGACGCTTTGATTGACACATACCGAATTGTGAAAGGTGATATAGGACAACTTACAGATGATATGCGTAAATGTTTTTTAAACATATCGGAAACAGCATTTGGATTTACGGGAATCACAAAACAGGCAACAGAAATACAACGTTATTTTTCCGACATTATCATTGAACGACCTACGATTGAAGATATTATGCTTGCCAATATAGGAGGGAATAAAAAATGATGTTATTCAGTTTGTTGAAAAAGGATTTTCTGATTGTTAAAAAGTATGTTTTTATCATGTTGATAGCTGCCATTCTTATTCCACCTTTTATGCTTTGGAGGACACCGGAATTTACAGGTGTTTTGGGATTTATCCTCTCAATTATCTTTGCGGTTTTTATGCTTTTGCAATATGTATCGCTGAAAGAATACCAGTTTCCCAAAGCTGCTACATTGCTATGTGCTACCCCGTTTTCACGGAAAATGTTAGTTTTGTCAAAATATGTTTTTTGCATGGTAATTTTTTTAGCCTGTTGTATCATTTTCGGAATCGAAACCTTAATTATCCCAGGATTGGGAAGTTTGGATATGAATTTGTTGGTACTTATGCTTTTTGTTATATCCGTGTTCATTGGTATCCTAATCTCCCGAATTTGTTATACATAGGTCACCTGACTTACCTATGGAATCCTTATAAAATCAATGTTTTTGGCTTGTTTTCCTTTACATTCATATGTATAATTGATATAATTATATTTAGTGATTATACATATGTCTGGGGGAATCGGCGTGGCATCTCTGGTATATTTGAAAAGCAAAAATGGTACTACATACGTGTATGAAAACATTTCTTTTTGGGATAAGAAAACAAAAAAGCCCAAGTCAAAGCGCAAATGTATCGGACACCTTGACCCTCAAACCGGGACAGTGCAACCTAACGGCATACGTGGCGGCAATAAAAAGAATTCCGCTCCAAAACAGGAAAGAGAACTGCCGGGGTGTTCCGCTTACAGCTGCGGCGTTACAGCCCTTCTGGACAAGGTATGTTCCGACATTGGGCTTGGGCATATCCTGAAGAAGATATTTCCCGACGATTACAGCGCCATCCTGACGTGTGCTTATTACCTGATCAGCGAAGGGCAGGCGCTGTCCAGGGCTGAAAAGTGGTCCAGACAGGCACTTACGCCTTATGGGGCGGTTCTCGCAGACCAACGCATCAGTGAACTTCTGGTGCGGATCACGCCGGCTCTGGCACAGGATTTTTTTTCTGCGTGGATCGAATATAACAGGGGTGACAAGTATTACTGCATGGATATCACCAGCGTGTCATCCTACAGTGAACTGAACGAGTTTGTGTCCTACGGGTACAATAGGGACAGGGAAAAGCTTCCACAGGTCAATCTCCTGATGGTCAGCGGGCACACGAGCCACCTCCCATTATTCTTCCGGACGATGCCCGGAAGCATCCATGATGTCAGCACAATGGACGAAAGCCTCAAGCGGCTTGACCTGGTTGATGCAAGGCGGCTGCACATGGTCATGGACAAGGGGTTTTACAGTGAAGAGAATGTGGATGCCATGTTCCGGAGGCATATGCGTTTCCTGGCCGGCATCCCATTCACAACGTCCCTTTCTTTGGATGCCGTGGAGCGCCACCGCAATGACGAAATGATTTCCTATCGTCATTACTGCTGCGTTCTTGGGGATGAGCTCTATGCCGACACAGAACAGATGAAGTGGAAAGGGCACCGCTGTTACCTGCATGTCTATTTCGACAGCCTAAAGGCTGCATTGGATGAGAAAAGGTTCAGCCACAGGATACTGACAGAATATGAAGAACTCTGTTCCGGGAATACAGTAAAAGGAAACCAGAAAGACTACGAAAGATTCTTCACCGTCAAGGAGACACCTAAGCGTGGAAGGAAGGTGGAATATAATCAGGAAGCCATAGAAGCATACAGGAAAAACTGCGTTGGGTGGTTCGTGCTTGCCACAAATGATATCAAAGATCCAGTAGAAGCACTTGAGATTTACCGTATGAAAGATACAGTGGAAAAGCACTTTGATGACCTCAAAAATGACCTTGACATGAAGCGTCTGCGCATCCACTCAGCGGCAGCAATGGATGGGAGGTTGTTTATCCAGTACATTGCCCTGATCCTTTCCGCTCAGGTAAAAAACATCATGAAAGATAATGGATGGTTTAAAAGCCATAATATGCAGGATGTTATAGATGAGATGAAATCTTTACGTGTGGTTACTGTTGAAGGTAAGCGTAAAAAGCTTTATACAACGATGACAGCATTCCAAAAGGAAATCGTTGAACTTTTTGGGCTTGCTATAGGCTGACATATGTATAATTGATTCGGGATTTTAGGTGGTATTTATCTGCCAGTACAGTATAAATTCGGATATGAAAAAACAAAATTTGCCTTTGCGGTTATTATTATGGCTTCTCCTTTTATCCTACCACAGCTTCTAAGAATGAATAAATTGGATTTGGTTTTCTTTTTCGACCATTCCCCAATTCTGATTTATGCTGGGATTATTTTAATAAGTCTTGCGGTTTTGGCAATATCAGCTTTTTTGTCTATGAAATTTTATGATAAGGCAGATTTAGCATAGAAAAGGAGGCAAGTTATGGAAAGTAATACTATTTTTCTTTATATCATAGCGATGGCGGCATTATGTTTTGCATTGATAAATGGTATGTGTTTTCTTTTAAAGAGGAATAAATCAGCGCAAACAACCGGGGTTATTACCTCTGTCAAGATGCCGAATCCAGAAACATCCAAAGCCCGCAATTCAAAATGGGCAAAAGTTTCTTATAATGTAAACGGAAAAAGTTATCAATCCGCAAATCGTATACAAGTGTCAATGACTTCACAAATCGGAACACCTGTTACGGTGCGCTATGATATTTTTAATCCAGAAAAACTATATAGCTTTTCAGTTTCACGAATTATTGTATCATTGATAATAGCTGCTATTTGTATTATTGCAGCGGTATTCAAACTTGTGTAAGGAGGGATAGATATGCCGCATTTTCCGGGATGGTTTGTAATTATTTGTATTTTGCTGCCTGTTGCCAATGCCATATATAAGGCATGGAAAAATAATAAGAAAAAATGAATTTTGCTGAAAGCAGTCAAGGGGCGACAGCCAAAAAGTGCTGCCGTCCCTCTGAATGTGTGCCGAGCATGGCGCTAATCTTGCTGGTGCAAGTCCAGCCACGGGTATTTACCGCCAAGTGTAGTGAACCACAAATCGGTATCAGTAAAGGTATGGTCGAAAAAGGGGCAAGTGGAGTTGACGGGGTTACAGTGGAAGAACTGGGAAGTTATCCCGCGTATTTCTCCGCAATCCGCACCAAAAGCCCTGCAATCTTTTCCATATCGTCCGCGCAGGCATACTCATACTTCCCATGGAAATTCTGTCCTCCCGTACAGAGATTCGGGCAGGGCAGGCCCATAAAGGAAAGCCTGGCTCCGTCTGTGCCGCCTCTGATGGGCGCCACCACAGGCTCAATTCCCAGCTCCTGCATAGCCTCCTTTGCGTTGTCGATCAGATGCATATGCTTTTCAATGACCTCTTTCATATTATAATAGGAGTCTTTCATCGTGATCTCAAAGGTTCCCTCCCCGTACTTTTGGTTGAGGAATTCTCCTGTCTGTAAAAACAGGACTTTTTTCTTTTCAAATTTCTCTTTGTCATGGTCACGGATAATATAATCCGCCAGGGCTTCCTCCACCGTGCCGTTTAAGGCGTCCAGGTGGTAAAAACCCTCATAGCCGCAGGTGTACATGGGATTTTCCGCTGCCGGAAGCATGGCCTGGAACTCCTGTGCCAGCAAAAGCGCATTGCGCATCTTATCCTTGGCCTCCCCCGGATGGACGCTTCTTCCGCGGATCCTTACCTTTGCGCCTGCGGCGTTGAAATTCTCATATTCCAATTCTCCCAGCTTTCCTCCGTCCACGGTGTAGGCATAGTCCGCGCCAAAGAGCTTCACGTCAAAGTAATCCGCTCCGGCCCCCACCTCTTCATCCGGGGTAAAGCCCACCCTGATCTTTCCATGAGAAACCTCCGGGTGCTTCAACAGATACTCGGCCATTGTCATGATCTCCGCAACGCCCGCCTTGTCATCCGCTCCCAGGAGAGTAGTACCGTCAGTTACAATCAGCCTCCTGCCCTTATATCCGGCCAGCTCCGGAAAATCGGCCACCTTCAAAATAACCTGCGCCGTGTCCACGCTTCCTTCATTCAGCACAATATCGCCGCCGTCATAATCCTCTATGAGCCTGGGCTTTACTCCCGCCCCTGACACTGCCGGGGACGTGTCCATATGGGCGATAAATCCCAGTACCGGGGCATTCTCGCATCCCTTGGAAGCCGGAACACTGGCATAGACATAACAGCGCTCCTTATCATACGTGATTTCCTGCGCTCCCATCTCCTGAAGCTGCCTGGCCAAAAGCCTTGCCAGGTCATGCTGCTTCAAGGTGGAAGGGGTGGTTTCGCTTCCTTCCGCAGACTCCGTGTCAATTTTTACATACTCTAAAAAGTTCTCGATTACTCTGCTCATTTTGCTTTCCTCTCTTTCGGGTTTTGTGTCCTGTACGCAAACATACTCATTGCATTTGTGTACATTATCTCATTCCTCGGACAAATTTAAAAGAGTATCCACATATTTTCTTTCCATCTGATGTCTCGCCTTCCTGGTCTCCACCGAATCAAAGATAATGGAAAAATCATAATCCTCCGGATATAGCTTTTCCGCCGCCACATGGAGCCTGACCCTCTTATGATTAATATAAATCTTCTTATCCTGAAGCTGCACACGTAGCACGCCCTTTTCATTTACCGGCTCACAGACGATTCCGATTTTTTTGTCCGGGTAAATCATGACGCTGTCCCCCCGTCTGAACTTTTGGGAGAGCCCGGCGTCTGCATGGACAGCTTTTTGTTTCCGGACATGAGGCATTTTTTCCTTCTTCCATCCTGTCTCATCCGCCTTGAAATCCGGATTTAAAAAAATATCATTTTCTGTCACCTTTCCGGGTTCGCTGAGCCCCTGGGAGCCGTAGGCCGCCTGGGCCGCATCCGCAAGCATGGCGGCGGACATCCCCAGCTTCCTTGCAATATAAAAAGCACAGCTCTCCCCGGCCTCTCCGATCACAAGCTGATACAAGGGCTTTAAGCTCTCCTTGTCAAAGGTCATCCTGGCATTGATCACCCCTTCCTCCCGCTCCGCATAGGTTTTAATCTCCGGATAGTGGGTGGTGACCAGATACAAAGCGCCGCTCTTTTTCAGAGCCTTCAGGATTGCAACCGCGATTCCCATTCCCTCCGCAGGGTCTGTCCCCGAGCCCAGCTCATCCAAAATAACCAGGCTTTCCTGACCGGCCTTTTGCAAAATGGAGAGCACATTCGTAATATGGGCGGAGAAGGTAGAAAGATTTTCGGATAAATTCTGTCCGTCCCCGATGTCGCAGAGGATCAGGTTATTCATACAAATACGGGCTTTTTCGGCCGCAACGTGCAGCCCGCACTGTGCCATCATGCAGCTTAAGGCCACGGTCTTGATCGCCACGGTCTTTCCGCCTGTGTTAGGCCCTGTGATGATCACCCCGTTTATCCCCGTCCCGATTTCAAAATCGAGAGGCACGTTCACCCTCTTATCCATCAGCGGATGTCTTCCCTTTTCCAGACAAATGCGGCGCTCCGTGTTGATCTCCGGTTCTACTCCCTCATAAGACAGGCTCAGCTTTCCCTTTGCAAAGATAAAATCCAGCTTTTCTATGGTTTTTGCATTCTGCCTGATCACCTCAGCCTGATCCGAAAGCATGGCCGTAAGCTCGTAAAGGATCCGCCTTTCCTCGTTTTCCGCATCAATCTTAAACTCCTGCAGTTCTTCAAAAAGTCTGGCTACGGCAGGCGGCTCGATAAACAGAGTGCTTCCTGTGGAAGATTTGTCGATCACGCTTCCGCCTATCCTGAATTTGTACTCCTTTTTTACCGGGATACAGATGCGTCCGTTCCGGATAGTGCTGAAGTGATCCGACATACACTCCTTGTTTGCCCTTATCACGCCCTCCGCCTTTTCCCGCATCTTTGCCTGTGTCCGGTCGATGCCGTCCCGCAGGGATTTCAAGAGCTTTGACGCGTAATCATCCACCCGTCCGCTCCTGATTTTCTGGTTCAGTTCACCCCGGATCTCCTCCAGAGAATCCAGGTTTTCCTCATAGTATGGCAGGCTGAGCTCACAGGCCTTTCCTCTGCACAGGTAATCCTTCAGCCGCTTCACAGCGGTCAGAGTAACCCCGATTTTTTCAAGCTCGGCGGCACTCAGACAGCTTTCCTTTTCCGCCCTCTCGATCAGTTCGGCTATGCCCTCTAAGGCCGTCACCGGCGGATCCCCATACCGGTCCAGCAAAATCCTGGCCTCCGTGGTTTCCTTAAGCCGGGCGCGCACCTCTGATTCCGCCAACACCGGTTCCAAACTTCTGATTCTTTCTTTTGCTTTAAGGGTATTGGCATTTTCCAGAAGCTTCTCTATGATCCGGTCAAATTCCAGCATCCTCGGGGATGCTGTCTCATAAAAATACTGTTTCTCCATGTTTCTCTTTCTTCCTTTCTTCCTGCACTTTTATACAGCAATGGAGAAAGCCAATCCATTGGCCGTCATCCATAAAAACAGGCCGCTGAAATATCTGCCCGCTTTGAGCATACTACTTCCACGGCCTGTCGGCTTTTCCCATAAAAAACACAGCATTTTCCGGCAAAAGCAAATTTCCTTATGCACCTCTGCGCACAAAAAAAGCACATCCCGACGGATATGCTCTTAAATCCATAATAATATTCCCCAATGGGAATCTCTTTGAAGTGTATGATAAGCATTTCGCAAGGCAGATAAAGGGTATAACAAAAAACGCTCCAGGCGTCCAAAGCTATCCCCTGCAACTGTTCAGTTGTCGTTTCTCTCCTTCACTTCCACACTTAACATGCACTTACCTCTCTTTCCTTCACAATAAAATTATTGTAATTCCCTTATGAAGAAATGTCAAGTCTATTTTCTTGGTATATTTATACGATTTTGTCCCATTTTTAAACAATAAAATTGAATATTATTCCCGAAACATACGTTTTCAGTAGGAATCCGCAAATACCCGTAGTAAAATAAAATTATCGGGGGTTCCAGATGCACCCCGAACCGCTGCTGTGAGCGGCCCCAGGCCGTACACCGTAACGGAAATTTGCAGAAAGGTATGGATAACGGTATGAAAAAATATTCAAAATTTATCACAGGCATATTTTTAATTGCGGCTATCCTGGCAGGAAGTATTTCTTCCCGGCCTATGGAAACCCTGGCGGCCGATCCCGGCACGATGGAAGTGCATTTCCTGGATGTGGGGCAGGGAAACTCCACCCTGATCACCTGCGACGGACATTCCATGCTGATTGATGCCGGAGAAGATTCCAAGGGAACCCTGATCCAAAACTACCTGAACAAACAAAAGGTAGAAAGCCTGGACTATCTGGTTCTCACCCACCCCGATTCCGATCATATCGGCGGCGCGCCTGTAATTATCTCCAAATTCAAAATCAATAAAGTGTTTGTCTCCAATTACGAAAAAGACAATAAAACCTATCAGAAACTGATTCAGTCTCTGGATAACAAGCGCCTTAAATCTGTCACACCGGATGTGGGCGCCCAATACACCCTCGGCAAGGCCACAATCACCTTTTTAGCTCCAAACGATGAGTATGATAATCCCAATGATTCCTCTGTGGCCCTGCTTGTCCAAAACGGGGAGAACCGTTTCCTGTTCACCGGGGATGCACAGGAAGCGGCGGAAAAAGATATTCTTGCAACCGGGCTCGACATTTCGGCAGACGTTTATCTTGCGGGACACCATGGCAGCAGAACCTCCACCTGCGAAGATTTTTTTGAAGCGGTAAATCCCTCCTGCGCAGTGATAAGCTGTGAGGAGGGCAACTCCTACGGACATCCCCATGCCCAGACCCTCAACACCTTCCGCACAAACAGGGTTAAGGTATACAGGACGGATGAGGACGGCACGATCATCGCTACCTCAGACGGAAAAAATATCACCTTCAATGTGCCCGCCTCAGAAACCTGGAAAGCCGGAGAGCCCACCCGGAGCGCTTCGTCCTCCACCGGACAGACTTCTTCTGCCGGGACATCTGCTCCGTCAAAGAGCTCCGGCGATGCCCCGGTTTCCGACGGCCTGGCAGACGCTCCTGCCGGGGATGCCGATACTGCGCCGCAGCCCCAAATCCGTGAAGAAGCCCCTCCTGCGTCAGAAACCCTGCAGGAGCCCCAAAGCCAGGAGCCCCAGGGCCTTACCTATGTTTTAAATGTAAAGACAAAAAAGTTTCATCTTCCCTCCTGCAGCTCTCTGCCTACCACCAACCGGCAGGATTCCACTGACAGCAGAGATACTATTCTCTCTCAGGGATATGTACCCTGTAAGAGATGCAATCCCTAAAAAGCAGCGGATGTGAGGCTTCGCTAACTATCCTTATACCGACCAAAAAGGTGTTGCTCCCGATCCGGCAACACCTTTTTGGCGATGTTCTTCCTATATCAAATCCTGTTTTACTCCAGCTTCCAAATATCTCTGTTATACTCCGCAATGGTCCTGTCCGAAGAGAAAAATCCCGCCATTGCAATATTCACCAGCATCATTTTCTTCCACTTCTCACGGTCCTCATAATCTGCAATCGCTTTATCCTTCACTGCAATATAATCCTCCAGGTCAAGCAGAGTCATAAACCAGTCCTTATGAAGCAGTTCATGATGCAAACGCTCCAGATTTTCCTTGTGTCCTATCCTAAGAGCCTGCTCTCCCACAATAAAGTCCACCGCTTCCCGGACAACGGGGCTCTTCTCATAATATTCCCGTGACACATAGTCCCTGTTTTCATAATGTGCAATCACAGACTCTGATTTTTCCCCGAAAATATAAATATTATCGTCTCCCACAAGCTCATGAATTTCCACATTTGCGCCGTCTGAGGTTCCCAGAGTAACTGCGCCGTTTAACATAAACTTCATATTCCCGGTACCGGAAGCCTCCTTAGACGCCAGGGAAATCTGCTCGGAAATATCGCAGGCAGGAATCAGCCTTTCCGCATAGCTGACATTGTAATTTTCCACCATCAGCACCGTCATATAAGGGCTTGCCTCCGGGTCATTATTTATAATTTCCTGCAACACCAGAATCAGGTGAATGATATCCTGGGCAAGCACATAGGCCGGAGCTGCCTTGGCCCCGAAGATATAGGCCACCGGCCTGACCGGTTTTTTCCCTCTTTTGATTTCCAGATATTTGTGGATAATATAAAGGGCATTCATCTGCTGCCGTTTATATTCGTGAAGGCGCTTAATCTGAATGTCAAAGACTGCATCCGGATTCAGCCTGATTCCCTCAGCCGCCTCCACGTAGGCAGCCAGCTCCTTCTTGCGGTTCATCTTGATCTGAGCCAGCCGATCAAGCACCTCCTGACTGTCCTCATATCTGAGCAGCTTTCTCAGTTTATCCGCATCCTTCTTAAACCCGTCGCCGATGGTCTGGGACAAAAATCCTGCCAGCTCCCGGTTACAGCTAAGAAGCCATCTTCTGAAGGTAATGCCATTGGTCTTATTGTTAAACTTTTCGGGATAAATCTTATAAAATGCATTCAATTCGGAGTTTTTCAGGATTTCCGTGTGAATCGCCGCCACCCCGTTTACGGAAAATCCGTAGTGAATATCGATGTGAGCCATATGCACCAGGCCATCCCTGTCGATAATCCGCACCTCGGGATCCGGATATTTCTCTGCCGAGCGCCGATCCAGTTCTTTTATATAAGGAACAAGCTGGGGCACCACCTTTTCCAGATAGTTAAGCGGCCACTTTTCCAAAGCCTCCGCTAAAATTGTATGGTTGGTATAGGCGCAGGTTTTGCTCACCACCCCGATCGCCTCGTCCATGGAAAAAGCCTTTTCCTCCACCAGAATACGGATCAGCTCCGGTATAATCAGGGTCGGATGGGTATCGTTAATCTGAATGACCGCATGCTCATACATTTTGCGCAGATCATATTTCCGCTCCTTTAATTCCAGCAGGATAAGCTGCGCCGCATTGCTTACCATAAAGTACTGCTGGTAAATGCGCAGTAAGCGTCCCTTTTCATCAGAGTCGTCCGGGTACAAAAAGAGGGTAAGATTTTTTTCAATCAGCTCCTTGTCAAAGCTGATGCCTTCCTTCACAATGCTTTCGTCCGCCGACTCAATATCGAACAGCCGCAATTTATTGACACCGCTGTTATAGCCCACCACGTCTATGTCATAAAGCCTGGAGGTCACCTTTCTCTCCCCAAAAAACACATCAAAAGAAACATCCGTTTTGGTCAGCCAGGACTCTCCCTCTATCCAGTCATTTTTTTCCGCCCGCTGGAGCCTTTCCCTGAAAACCTGCTTGAAAAGCCCAAAGTGATAGTTCAGGCCAATCCCCTCCCCCGAAAGTCCCAGGGTTGCAATGGAATCCAGAAAACATGCGGCTAACCTCCCCAGCCCTCCGTTTCCAAGGGAAGGTTCCGGCTCTGCCTGCTCGATTTCCGACAGCTTCAGACCCTTTTCCTTCAAAATCTGGTCCAGCTTATCATAAACTCCAAGGTTGATCAGGTTGTTGGACAAAAGCTTCCCAATCAAAAACTCTGCTGAGATATAATACACTCTCTTCTTTCCTGTATTGGCATTTGAAACTGTCATAAGTCTTTTGGCAAGGGTGAGAACCACATAATAGGCCTCTGAGGCAGAAAGCTCTTCCACCTTCTTCTCAAACATCCCCTCTGCAATCTCATAAAGCTGCTGCTCCATATTGAGGACCAACACATCTTTCTGCAAGTTTGTCTGCATAGACATAAAACAATTTGCTCCTTTCCGCAATCTGTCATTTTGATATTATTTATAATACACTTTTTGGCATAGTAAGTATACCATTGGAAAACGTTTTCTGCAAGAAGAAACTAAACTCCTGTTCTCAAAGAATTTTTCGGTAAAATCTTTCCATGAGCTTTCTCTGTCGCCGCTCAACAGATAATGTCCATATATTTCATTCTATCCAAAGAATACGGAGTTTTTACATCCTCCCCTTCTTTTCCGTTCATCAATTTCTGCAGCTCTTCCATTGCCGTTGCCGAAAGGCCTGCAAAATTCTGGCGCACCGTATTCATCTGCTTTCCCACATAACCCATGAGAATGATTCCGTCAAATCCGCATACCGGCCTGAAAATATCCATCTCCGTAAGGGCCTTCATGGCTCCGATCGCCATCAGATCAGAGGCGCAGATAACCGCATCATACTTTTCTCCGAATTCCAGAGTAATGTTACGTGCCTGCAACTCCGAAAGCCCGCCGCATTTCACCGTCATATCCAGATTCAGTTCCTCCCTGAGCAGCTCCATACCCTTAAGCCGCTCCTGGGTTACGTAACCGCTTTCTTTTCCCGAGATATACAGGATACGGCGGCAGTTATTATCCACCACGGTTTTCCTTGCCACATCATACTGCGCCCTGACATGGTCAATCCAGACGGAAGAAGTGCTTTTGTTGGAAAGAGGAGCGTCAATCACCACACACTTAAAGTACTCTCCCGCCACCAGCTCCAAAAGCACCCGATCCTCCTTTGAAATACCGTAAATAATAATTCCGCCGATACTCTGGGAGCCCAGATACCGAATCAGCTCCTCCACTGTTTTGTTCTGAAACATGGAAAAGAACAGGGTAATCACATCCAGGTTCAGCTCCATGGCCTTATTGATGGCTCCCTGGATATACTGCAGACTGATTTCATCAATCGCCTGGGTCTTGGCATTGATATTCACCAGCAGCGCCACCCGTCCGGCTTTTTTGGAGGAAAGAGCCGCCGCCACGGAATTGGGAAGAAAATTAAGCTCCTCCACAGCCTTGTTCACCCTTCCTCTCGTCTCGTCGCTGACATTGGGATAACTGTTTAAAACCTTGGACACGGTGGAGATTGCAACGCCGGCATGCCTTGCCACATCTTTAATTGATACCATCAAACACCTCCCTCAGAAGCAATCCCGCACAGGCTAATCGCTTACAATCATCTCTACCCTGTTTCCCTCTGCAATGACAAGACTAAATTCCTCCCCCATCACATGCAAAGGCAACACGAGCATCTCCGGTGCCGTTATTTCTTTCATATGCACGGAACTTTGAAGCTCCTCCTTCTCAAGCAAAATTCCGCTCTGCCTGAGATTTCCGGCATAAATTTCTTCTATGCTGTTTAAAAGCTCTCCCACATATGCAAGAGCCTCCTCGTTTACTTCCCGGTATCTTTTTTTACTGAGAGCGGATATGATCGGCACAAGGGCTCTGTCCCTCCCCACAATTCCGCAGGTAATACTCTGTTCTCCGCCCATATGTCGGAGAACCCCGTTGTCAACCCGGCAGCGTTTTGTAAAATAAGCCGTCTTCGGACAAAAATCGCCGTCCGCAAGACGGATCAGCGTCCGCAGAGCAGTCCCTGCCATATGCAGATAATGGTTTTTCCCCCCGGACATGCATCCTGCCGGCATGCAGATTGGCAGAATCCTGTCCGCATCATTACTCTTTAGGTCTTCCATGTCCGGCAGAGTCAAATGATATTCCCTCTGGAACTCTCTCATGCATTCTTCCAACTGTTCCACATTCATCAGGTGTTGATTGGACAGCGCCTGGGCGAACGCCAGATATGCATCGCCCTGCTTATCTAAAAGGGATTCCACCTCCCACTCGGTTAAATATCCCTTCTCTATGGCAATCTCGCCAAATTTCTTATCCATCACCGACTGATAGTCATACACCAGCTCTGCCTGTGTCTGGGTCATAAATCCTTCCGCCACCGCGATCAGCCCCATCTTTATATGTATCCTCTTCTTTTCCAGAAGCAGAATAAAAAGCTGTTCGGAAGTGATAAGCCCCTTGCTCAGCAAATAACGACCTATAATGTTTGAAATCATTATGCCTCATCCTCCGTCCATATCATAGTACAAGAATAATACACTTTTTGTTCCCAGTCAATGAATTACTTACACGAACGAAGCTTCCCGGCAAAAAGAGCCGACTCCTGAGAGCCGGCTCCTGTAATCAGTCCGTATTTATTTTCTTACCAGGTGAAGCGGCAGGCCGTTTACATAAACAGGGAACAGCTCGCCCATGATAAGGGGCCTTGCATATTTAATATAGCCGTCATTTAATCCGCAGCCATCCTCGGTAATCCACTCTGCCGGAACGGGTCTTTCCACATTCGCAATTGCATGAATATCATATGCGCTGGTTCCGCACTGATAAGGATCCTCTCCGTTTCTGTCCAAAGTGATCATCATGCCGCTCTTTCCCTCCTCGGCGGCAATCACAGCGGCATGTCCTACCTGGAATGCCTCGTTAATATCGGTGAGGGACGCAAGATGGGTTGCCGCACGCTGCAGGGTTGAAAACTCAATTGCTCTGGTCTTTAAGCCGGTTTCTGCCGCAACAATCTGCGCAAGATAAGCGGCTGTACCGGACATCTGCTTGTGTCCGAATGCGTCCACTGCCACATTTTCATTTGCCAGCTCACATACATAGCGCCCGTCAGCGATATGAATTCCCTCTGAAACCGCGATTACAACGGAAGACTTGGTAGCGGCCAGCTCTTTCACCTTGGCCATGAAAGCGTCCATGTCAAACACCTTCTCCGGCAGGTAAATAGCGTCGGCTCCGCTGCAGTCCGCTCCCTTGGCAAGGGCAGCCGCTGCGGTAAGCCAGCCTGCATTACGTCCCATAATCTCAACGATACAGATAGTAGGCTTCTTTGCGCCGAAAGACTCGTTATCCCGGATAATTTCCTTAAGGCTTGCTGCGATATATTTCGCGGCGCTGCCGTAGCCGGGACAGTGATCCGTTACAGGAAGGTCATTGTCAATGGTCTTGGGAACGCCCATGAATCTCTGAGGCTTGTTATGTGCCGCCGCATAATCGGAGAGCATCTTAACGGTATCCATGGAGTCATTGCCGCCCGCATAGAATAAGCACTCAATGTCATGCTTCTCCATAATTTCAAATACCTTTTCGTATACATCCTCATGTCCTTCGATCTTAGGCATTTTGAAACGACAGGACCCCAGAAACGCTGAGGGAGTTCTCTTAAGCAGCTCAATTCCTGTAGGCTCCTCAAGGTACTCTTCTAACTCGATCAGCTTGTCCTCCAAAAACCCTTCGATGCCGTGAACCATACCGTAAACTTTCTTAACGCCCAGCTCCTTCGCCGCCGCGTAAACGCCTGCCACTGATGAATTGATCACAGCCGTAGGTCCGCCGGACTGTCCAACTACAATATTTCCTTTCATCTCAATCTCTCCTTTAGTTCATTTACCTGTTTACATGATATTCCAGTAGAAGTATAGCAGATTCCATTTTTTCTGACAAGAGCAAACTACCGGGAAGGACAAAATAATTGTCGTCCGAAATCTAAATAAAAGAGGTCACACAGTAAACCGTATAAATCCCCAATAAGGCCGCTCCCTGCAGACGGGAGGATTTTTTTCTGATCAGAATCGGCACCAGCAAAACAGCCATAACCAAAAGGGCCAGGGGCATATCCATCGTAACGGTGGAAGGCTCCAGAGGAATTCCCGCCACTGCGGAAGGGATTCCGATTACCAGAAGCAGATTCAGGATATTGGCCCCGATCACATTTCCCAGCCCTACATTTCCATACCCTTTGATCAGGGACATGAGGGAGGTCACCAGTTCCGGCAGAGATGTTCCCAGAGCAATAAAGGTTACCGCTATCACGCGCTCGGGCACTCCGATTGCCTCCGCAATAAAGATTCCGTTGTCCACCAGCAGATTTGCCCCCACATAGAGCAGGGCCGCGCACACTGCCAGAATCAAAATCTGCCGTGGAAGAGAAACGTCCCGGCCGTCCTCTTTTTCTTCTTCCCCGTCGCCCTCCGCCGACGAACGTTTCATATTCAGGTATGCATACAGCGCAAACAACAGCAGAAGAACCATGCCTGCCGGACGGTTAAAGGCTCCCGTCACATATCCGAACACATTCATACCGATCAGGGTCACAAAGAAAAAGCCGCTCCGCCACGCTATGGATGCGAATTCCACCTTCCCCGCCGGGCGGATCGTCTGGGTCAGCCCGGCAATCAGCGCCGTATTACAGATAATCGATCCGAAAGCGTTGCCCGCCGCAATCGCCGCCGAGCCGTCAAATGCTGCCGTAGTGGAGACCAGAATTTCCGGCAGTGTGGTTCCGAGGCTGACAATCGTTGCCCCCACCACAATCTGGGGAATCCCGAGCTTTCTGGCAATCGCCACCGCCGCATCAACCAGTCTGTCTCCGCCGATGCAAATTAAAACAAGTCCGATTACAAATAAAATAATTGCCTGTACCATTTTTCTTTCCTCCTCTTGCAAACGCCTTTAAATGAAAAACGACAAAGAAAAAAAGACCTCTAACACATACCGAACATGTGCTAAAAGTCTCGTACTTCCATGCCTTCGGAAGCGCTCAGCCACGGCGTCGCCGGGGATTGTTGGCCGAACATTTCTTACTACTCCCTCTTAACTGATAACGACTTTACCAAAAAAAGCATTCCCTGTCAAGAGATATGGAAAATTTTTTCTTCCGCTTTTTTGGCGCAGCCTGAAAGGGAGCCAAGCTCACCCCGATACCAGCCGCAAACTCCGTCCTTCTTCATAAAGCATCCCTCAGAGGTTTTCATCACCATAGCCAGCACATCCCCCTCTTTTACAGGAAGAAGATAATCGCTGTAATTCACATCCGCCCATTCCCCGTTCCTGTTATAAAGCCGCTCATTCACGATCCTGATCCTGCGGCCGCTGGAGAGATGCTCCACACAGGAAAATTCCTCCCCCTCCTCCAAAATCCTTACCTTTCTGTCCGTATAGCTGATATTCACGGAATCCTTCGAGCCCTCCTGGAAAGAAAGCGCCTCAAACCGCTCGAAGTCGTCGCAAAAAGTATAAGTAATCTCCCTGGTACTGCAGCCGGCCCAGGGAAGCATCAGCATATTCAACTGCCCCTCCATATGCAGCCCGCATCCCCCGTCAATGGAAATAATATGATGACCCTGATCAATGATCGGATTGGTCTGCATAATTCTATTGTTATAGATAGAAACCGGCCAATGTCCCACGATCACATATTTCTCAAAAGAAAGCCCCGACGCCATAAAATTATCCAGCTTCAGTACCTCATAAATATTCCTGTCCTTCACCTCCTCCAGTTCTGTGCAGGGCAATCCTGCATGGACAAAAATATAATCCCGGGTTTCCACAATGGCAGGAAGAGCGCGGATAAAATCAAGCTCTCCCCGAAAGCATTCCAGAAAAACATTCTTACAGGCCAGCGCCTTTTGGGGGGAATCCAGGCTAATCCCAAGCTCTGCTCCCATCTGGTCAAAAATGCTGGCCCCGCACCACTGACGCATCTTAAGCAAATAACTGTAAAAATCTTCGCTGTTTTCCTCACTGAGTTCCTCCAGCATCTGCACCCGCCATAAATCCACATTTCCAAGAAGCACCACTACATTATCCATTTCGGCGAGCCCCATCACATAGCGCAGGGTTTCCAGACTCTCCGGTCCCTTTTCAATCAGATCTCCTATAATAAAAAGCATATCCTCTCCGCAAAACCCGACTTTTCCAAGGAGCCTTTGCAAAAGCGTCTTATGCCCGTGAATGTCGCTGGTCACCAAAATACGGCGTCCCTTTGGTATCTCTGTCTTTTTTATCCTGATCTTCATTCCGTCCTCCACTTTGCCGCACATTTTGCGGCAGCCTCATGCAGGATTCTCACATCCTGCCCGCGCCCTTTATTATAGCAAAGAACGCCAGGTCCTGCCAGCCATGAATAGGGGTTAATTTTATTTCCTTTTATTTAACCCTCATTCAATTGCAGAACTCTTTAAAAGCTGTTATGCTTTAGCCAACACTTTTACCGCATTTAAAAATCTTTTATGACAGGAGGCGTGTACTATGGAAATCGGTGAAATCATCCGCCGCTGCCGGAAACAAAAAAACCTGACTCAGGAGGAGATGGCAAACCGCCTGGGGGTAACGGCGCCCGCCGTAAACAAATGGGAAAACGGGGGTTCCCTTCCGGACATCACAATGCTTGCTCCCATTGCAAGGCTGCTGGACATCACAGTCGATACGCTGCTCTCCTTCCGGGATAACCTGACGCCGGAGGAAATAAACGGAATTGTCCGTGAGCTGGATGTCATGTTTGAGCAGAAACCGTACAGGGAAGTATTTGCATGGGCAAAGAAAAAGCTGGAGGAGTATCCTTCCTGTGAACAGTTAATCTGGCAGGTCGCCCTGATCCTTGACGCCCGCCGCATGTGCGGAAATGCGCTCAGCGATGAAGCACAGGAGGCCAAAGCCCCGGAAGAATGCGAGGCATTGCCTTTTACACTCTCTCCGGATACTCCCGCCCGTGCCCTGCCCGAAGATACCGATCAATACGACGACGCCATTTGCGCCCTCTACGAACGTGTGTTGGAAAGCGGCGACGAATCCCTGCGAAACCGCGGCGCAGATTCCCTGTATCAGTTCTATATGCACAGAAAGCAGTATGACAGGGCAGAGGAATACTTACAGTACTTCTCCCTGCAAAACCCCGAGCGAAAGCGAAAACAGGCCGAAATCTATGCCGCAACAGGCCGCACACAGGAAGCCTTCAGAACCTGGGAAGAACTTTTGTTTGCAGAGTACGGCATCCTAAGCGCCACCCTGCACGGAATGTTTTTGTCTGCGCTGAAAGAAAATGACATGGAAAAAGCCCGTCTGCTGATGGAAAAAGATGCAGAAATGGCCAGATGCTTTGAGATGGGAAAGTACCACGAAGCCTCCATCAGGCTCGAACTGGCAGTAACGGAAAAGGACGCCGAAACAACAGTCAGCGTCATGACAGACATGCTCTCCGGTGCGGAACAGATCAACGGTTTTTGCCGCTCCCGCCTCTATGAGCATATGCATTTTAAGGAACTCGATCCTGAATTTTTCGCCAAAGTAAAAACAAATCTGCTCACCTGCTTCAAAGATGAAGCAACTTACGGATTTCTAAAGGACAATAAACGCTGGCAGGAGCTTACGGGAAGCCGGAAATGACCTTCCCTTATCTCCATTTTTCAAAAAGCTTCTCCCACCTGTCCTTCGGTAAAAATGCCGCCTGCAGAAATGCGCCTGCGAACCGCAGCTCCCATGCCCATTTCTGCAGCAGGGGCATCCCTTTTACTTTTTCCTTTTTGAAAGAATGATAAGCCTTATAGCAGGGCACAACAATCCAAAGGAATGATCCCCGCCATGGTCAGAAAAAGGTACAAATCCGGCAAGTTCAATCTTTTCAAAGAAACACTGTACATTTAGCAGGTTTTTCCTGCTTCTCCATATAAATATTCCTCTGCCTCTTTCACGGAAAGTCCATACCGCTGCATAATGACATTTTTAATCTCCGGCTCCCCATACCCAAGCTCTCTCAACGTATCAACAGTTCCCTCTATTCTTCCTTTTTCTTTCCCCTTTTTCTCCCTTAACTGCAACTGCGGCTCCATAATCTCCATTAATGCCTGACACATATCACCACCCCCTTGTATCAACTCTTCAATCACCTGCTTATTTGCTTCAATGCTTACTTCCAAAACGGAATCTGCAAATTCCTTATCTGCCTTTTCTGTCAGCCTGTCAACACTTTTTAGTAAGTTGACCATACTTTGCTTCTTCATTCTTTCTGACAAAGCTCCCAGCCAGATATGAGATTCTTCCTCTAACTCCTTCGTTACAATAATCTGCGTTGGGAATAAAACCTTCCCCTCAATATAGTATATTCCCCGATATGGATTTGATACGGGATAACTATGTTCTTTAAAATAACGGAACAACCCTTCCGGTTTGGCTTCCCGTACAAGCGAAACCGTCACATCATCCGCTTTGACTGCATCCGTTGTTCTTCCATAAGATTTATAGAGACTTGCATAGGCTCCGGCTTTATAAAAATCATCTATATCCAAGCCGTCCTCCGGAGATTTATACTCCATGATATTATGCCCTTTGAAAAGACTTCCTATTTCATTGGAAATTCTGACAGAACTGTCTTTCCTTATCACAAGCAGATCTATTTCCAACGGTTTTGTGTTCAGATTATATTCTTTTTCAAAGATCAATCGTTCTCTGTCTTTTGCAAATTCCAGGTTCATAGCCGCTACAAATCCCGGATGCCATTGTATTTTTGTATCTTTCATAGGGAACTCCTTTACATTAACTAAATTATATCATACGGCAGACTTCATCTGCAACCTGACAAAATCAAAACTACTCATTCTTTGAAAAATAACCGTACCACGAAAAAAGAACGCCTGTTTCAAGCGTTCTTTCAGCGGGTTCGGAACTTCGCGTTTCAGTGCGGATAACAGGACTCGAACCTGCACGGTCGCCCACTGGAACCTAAATCCAGCGCGTCTGCCAATTCCGCCATATCCGCTTACCTATTCATAAAACAGCTTTTCCTCGCCTCAATCATCTTAACATCCCTTCCATGGACTGTCAACTTTTTTCCGTATTGCTCACCGCAGCCCCATCTTCCCTGCTCTAGCTGTATAATCCCACCTCAAACTTAAGAACCGTAGGCATATCCGCCAGGCGGCTCTGCTGATAAAGCCGGTCCCCGTTCTGTTTCCGTCCCGGGATAAACCTTCCCTTTTCAAATCTTCCTTCCCACATTCCCACCGGCTCTGCCTGCCAGGCGCTGCCTCGTCTGCCCGCCAGCGAAATGGCCGCATTACAGCCCACGATATAAAAGCTGTACTGATCAATGGGAATCAAAAATCCGCCTGTCCCTGCTTTCTGATCCATCCTTTCAGGATAAGTCAGGATAACATCATAGTCTCCCATAGAAATCACCGCACCGCTCTCATGCTCTGTTCTTCTGGCGAATCCGATAAATTTGTCTTTCTCCTTTATGTAAAGATCCCAGATCCCCTCCACAATCCGGTAGGCACGTCTGTGATATTCGGAATTTTCCGGATAACACCTGTCCCACTGCCAGTCAAACAAAAGTCCGTCTAACTCCGCCTCGCTCATTTGGTCATATAAAGGCGCGCTGAGCAGATCATCAATTCCAAAGGGCGAAAAACCAATCATATTGTGATACAGCCCCAGCGCTCCCAACAGATGGGAAGCCGCCGCCGGCCCCCTTCCCGTCTCCGGGATAAACAGCGGATTATCTGCAAGGGCATACTGATCGCAAAACCCGTAAAAATCCGAGTGATAAATGTCCGGCGAAATCATGTCAAGAGAGCCTGCCGCTTCCTTCCAGATCGGCAGTACCTTTGTAATCGGCCCGCCGGAAGGGTAGGTTCCCGGCCGGAAAGGAAACTGTTCCAGCCAGACATTGGCAAACATGGGAAGAGGGTATTCCCTTTTGCCTGCCCCGGCAATCTCCTCCATGGCCCCAGCTACATACCAGCTCATAAAATACTCGGGCGCCTCGTAATCAAAGGCCTGTTCCCAGGTTCCTTCCACCTGATACAATCTGCCTACCGCCTCCGGAATCTGTTCCCGATACTTTGCCTGGGCCGCCTCCCCGAAGTCTCTCTCCGATCCCAGAAAACCCACTTCGTTTTCCACCTGTATCATAATTACGGTGTGTTCCTGCCCGTCGTACTCCCGTAAAAACCTCATAAACTCTGCAAAAGCCGCTGCATCCGCCTTCACTGCCTCCTCGCAGAAGGGCGAAACCGTCTCGGAGGCCATCCCTCCCTTGTGCCGGGCCCGGAAATACCGGCTGCTGTCCCGCTTCATCCAGGCCGGGACATAATTGCTTGCGCCGTTTTTCCAGAGTCCAAACCACAGAAACACCAGACGTATCCCCGCCTTCCTTGCCCTGTCGATCACCTTCTGCACAGTAGAAAAGTCAAAGCTGCCTTTCTCCCTTTCTACCTCTTCCCAGTGAACCGGCACAAGAAGCGTATTGAGAGGAAGTTCCTTTAACTGATTCCAGACAAACCGGTCCATATAGTCCAGATCCGAGGGAACCGAATTGTGAACCTCCCCTCCCAGGATAAAAAATTCTCTGCCGTCCACATAAAGCGCGGCATTTCCGTTTTCTTCATATTGAATCCGGGGTATTTCATTCTTTTTCATTTTAACCACCATTCTGCCGCCTCCATGCGGCTCTCAAACAAGAATGCTTCCATCCGTCTATCACTGCTCTTCGCTTTTCAGAGCACCTCTGCCAGCACCAGATTGCGCAGCTTCCTTGTAAGCTCAAAGGTTCCTGCATCTTTTTTCTGGGTTCCCATCAGGATCGTCATATTCTCTTTCGGGAAATTTGCAAAATAAACTCCCAGCCAGCCGTCCCAGCCATACTCTCCCTCGCAGGCCAAAAGCCCTGCCCGTCCGGGCCACTTACAAACCCGCATCAGATTGCCGTAGCTGAAGCCCTCCAGTCCGACCCACCTGTTAAAATCCTTCTGCTGCGTCTCCATCAGCTCTCCGCCGGTAAAATACCGCACGGCGGCAGGCCTTAAGATCTCCCTGCCCTCAAAGGTTCCTCCCTGCAGCAGCATACGGGCAAACCGCATATAATCGTCCAGTGTGGAGGCAAGTCCCGCTCCGCCCGACTCAAAGGCAGGGGATTCATCCATCCGGTTTCGGATTCCCAGATGGTTCCCTTCATAGCGCACCAGCCTGTTCCCGCCATTCTCAATAACCGTCTCATAAACTGCCGCCAGACGGCTTTGCTTTTCCTTCGGCACCCAAAAGGCCGTATCCTTCATTCCGAGAGGAGCAAAAAGCTCCTTTTCCAAAAACTCTCCGAATTTCATCCCCGATGCCGCCTCAACCACTGCCCCCAGCACATCCGCCGAGGTTCCATAGCGCCAGGAGCTGCCGGGTTCAAAAGCCAGGGTGCATCCCGCAAGCCTGTCCGCAATCTCCCTGGTAGTCATTGCCTTTTTTGTCAAAAGCCGCCGGTCTATCTCCTCAAACACCCCTGCGGTCTCTCTGCCTGCCATTGACGTCTCGTCAGGGTAAACCAGTCCCGAGGTCATCCTGAGCAGATCATAAATCCGCATGGGCTGCATCACTGCCCGTACCGCGTCCCCGGATACCGTTTTGTTTTCGCAGCCCGGCCCTTTTTTGGCAGAGAGCTCCTTCTTCGAGCCGCCCGCCGCCTCTTCCCCGATCCCTTCTGTCTCCAGGGAATAAAATCCTCCTGCAAAAGAGGGCAGGAAATCGGATACGGGCTGAACCAGATCGATCTGTCCCCTTTCCATCAAAATCATTGCCGCTGCCGCCGCCACCGGCTTTGTCTGGGAATAAAGCCTGAAAATCGTATCCCTTTCCATGGGACGGTTTTCTTCCCGGTCTGCCATCCCCGCCTGGCAATAGCAGATTTCCTCCCCGGCCTTTTCTGCCAGCAGATTGATCCCGGCCACTCTGCACTCCGAAACCGCCTGTTCCATCACCCTTTGCACTTTTTCCTTCAGTGCCATTTTTCATACGCCCCCTTTTTCCACGATTTCTTTGGAATTACAAAATTCCCGAAAAGCCTGAACAATCAACACTTTTCGGGAATCTTGATTCGTGAGCCACCCGGGACTCGAACCCGGGACAACTTGATTAAAAGTCAAGTGCTCTACCACCTGAGCTAGTGGCCCATATATTACGAAACTGGGCTAGCTGGATTCGAACCAGCGAATGCAGGAGTCAAAGTCCTGTGCCTTACCGCTTGGCGATAGCCCATCAATGCGCCAGGCTGCATTGCACATCAGCTACAGATATTCTCTACCTGTCCGCTGAAATCCTGTCTTTCCAGGATGACCCCTGGCAAAGGGTGGATAGAGGGACTTGAACCCTCGGCCTCCAGAGCCACAATCTGGCGCG